>NZ_CP022436.1:2531776-2848248 GCF_002224285.1 Arthrobacter sp. YN
GCAGGACGTTGAGAAGCTGTACAAGCTCGTCAACGAGCTTCGGGGCAAGGGCTTGGCGATCATGTACGTTTCGCACAAACTGGAGGAAGTCTTCACCCTGGCCGACCGGATAACCGTCATCCGCGAAGGCAAGACCGTGGCCTCATCCGTCCCCGCGGGTGAGCTCGATGCCCGATCCGTCGTGCAGCTGATGGTGGGCCGGGACGTGGACCTTTACGAGCATATTCCCCGCAAACGCGGTGAACTGGTTCTTGAGGCCCGGGGTCTAAGTCGTGCCGGAGCGTTTGAGGACGTGAATGTTCGACTGCACGCAGGGGAAATCGTTGGACTGGCAGGACTCGTCGGCGCAGGCCGGACAGAGGTCGCCCGGTGCATCTACGGGGCAGACAAAACAGACGCAGGAACCGTAGAGATCAACGGCCGGAAACTACGCCTCCATGGTGCCTCTGACGGCATCGCCGCCGGCATTGCCCTCGTCCCGGAGGAGCGAAAGCTGCAGGCCATCATCCCCATGTTGTCCATCCGCGAAAACACCACCCTGACTCTCCTGAAACAGATCAGCAAGTGGGGCGTGCTGCAGAGGGGCCATGAAAAGAAGATGGTGGGCGAATATATCAAGGAACTTGATGTCAGGACTCCGTCTGCGGAGACGCCGATACAGTCCCTGTCCGGCGGCAACCAGCAAAAGGTCATCATTGCACGCTGTCTGGCGAGCAATCCCAAGGTTCTCATCCTGGACGAGCCAACAAAGGGCATCGACATCGGCGCGAAGGCCGAGATCCATCGCCTGATCGAGCAACTGGCCCGCAGTGGCGTAGCCGTACTCGTCATTTCCAGCGAACTCCCCGAACTGCTGGAGCTTTCCGACAGAGTGATGGTCATGCGGTCAGGCCGGGTAGTGGCCGAACTGGATAAGGCACAAGCAACCAAAGAAAACGTCATCGCTTATGCCGCGGCGTAAGCGATCCGACCAGAACGGATAGAATCATGCCCGATCAACAGACCCGCCCGTTCACCTTGTTCACCGGCCAGTGGGCCGACCTCCCCTTCGAGGAAGTCGCTCGCCTTGCTTCCGGCTGGGGCTACGACGGCCTGGAAATCGCCGTCTCCGGAGACCACCTGGATGCCTGGCGCTGGGACGAACCCGGCTATGTCGAGTCCAAACTCGCTGTGTTGGAGAAGTACAACCTCAAGGTCTGGGCCATCTCCAACCACCTCAAAGGCCAAGCCGTCTGCGATGACCCCATCGACTTCCGCCACGAAGCCATCGTCGGCTCACGCGTCTGGGGCGACGGGGAACCCGAAGGCGTCCGCCAGCGAGCCGCCGAAGAAATGAAACACACCGCCCGCCTCGCCAAGGCCCTCGGCGTGGACACCGTCGTCGGTTTCACCGGTTCTTCCATCTGGCAGTACGTGGCCATGTTCCCGCCTGTCCCGGAGAAGGTTATCGACGCCGGGTACCAGGACTTCGCCGACCGGTGGAACCCCATCCTGGACGTCTTCGACGAAAACGGGGTCCGCTTCGCCCACGAGGTCCACCCCTCCGAGATCGCCTACGACTACTGGACCACCGTCCGGACCCTCGAAGCGATTGGCCACCGCGAAGCGTTCGGCCTGAACTGGGACCCCTCGCACTTCATGTGGCAGGGCATCGACCCCGTGTCCTTCATTTGGGACTTCAAGGACCGGATTTACCACGTGGACTGCAAGGACACCAAGCTCCGCCCCACCGGGCGGAACACCGTGATGGGCTCGCACTTGCCGTGGGGAGATCCCCGCCGCGGCTGGGACTTCGTGTCCGCTGGACGCGGCGACGTGCCCTGGGAATCATCTTTCCGGGCCCTCACCGCAATCGGCTACGACGGACCCATCTCCGTGGAATGGGAAGACGCCGGCATGGACCGCCTCCACGGCGCCCCCGAAGCCCTCGCCGCCCTGAAGAAGTTCGACTTCCCGGCCTCCCAAACCAGCTTCGACGCAGCCTTCAGCAGCAAAGACTAGGACGGGACCGACGTGATCGGCATCCGCCAACCCGGCCAAAGCTGCGAGGTGCGGATCGCGTCCGATATGACTTACAGGTAAGCCACATGGGTACTGGTCCTGGCGTGGACCTCTGCTCCTCGATACTCTGGAGCGGCGGTCCATTTCGATGACCACCGTTACGTCGTTTGGGGTGCAGCGCTCTCAAGGGAGCAGGTCCCGACAACGGCGATGTTCGACGATATCCAAATCGCCCGCGCCGCACCGGACACAGGCGCGGACAGCTTGCAAAGGACAAAAAGGAAGTGTGGACGTTGTCCATACTCTCCGACTCGGACTACTTCGTACAGCCGCCGAACTGGCCCGGATTCCGCATGTTCCCGCCACTTCCCAGTCTTGCCGAGCCCTGGAATCCCGTTCGGGTCCCACCTCGGGCACGGCATACCCCCTCGTCAGAGGGGGTTTTGCCTTAAAGTGTGTACATTCTGGTTGGTCAGGTCCCTCTGACACTTGCCGCGGCGTATGCCTGGCGCCGCAGGTCGCCTCTTTGGTTGCGGGGGAGGGGGTAGGGTCGTGGCTGGTTGGCCCTAGCCTGCTTTGTACTGGGGTCATGTGTCCTTTCCTTGGTTCGTTCTGTAGGTCGTGGTTGTCCTACATGTCTTCATTGGTAGGGGTGTTGGTCACGACACGACAAGTGGATATTCTTGCGGATTCGCTTTATGGGATTGTCCGTGAGATGGCACGGATGGTGTGGCCCGGGAGTAGCAGTGCCCGGAAAAAACCTCAGCCGCCGATTCTGTAAAGAGGCTGTTCACAGGGTGCAACTCAGACGGTTTGAAGATCCGGCGGAGTTGGAGACCTTCTACATTCCGGCGGGCCTGATGACCCAGTACCAACCCCGTGCACCTGGGCCATCACGCCCAAGGCCCGGTAGCGGACTTTGCCGAGTGGATCGCGAACTTGCCCGAATCGCCGCTGGCCGCGACGCCGTCGAACGCTGGCCGGGACGCCTGGTTTGACGTGAAGGTGAACTACCAGCAGGACCACACCAACGTGGACATCAACGCCGTTACTGCAGCGTTCAAACCCGCCAACCACATCTTCAAACTCCGCGGACTCAGCCGCGACGGGGCAATCACAGTAGTCCGCCCGGACCAATACGTCGCCAACGTCCTGCCCCTGACCGGCACCATCAGCGATGTGGGCTTGACGCAGCACGGGCGCAAAGTACACAGGAACGCTGAAAGTCGTATCTGCTCGCTCAGGCAGGCAATTCCAGCCGGAAGCCGCAGCTCACGCAGCGCAAAATTTTGGTTCTAAGCCGGACGTCAAACAGATGAGACAAGTCATCTCCAAGAATGGTGTTCGCGGTCAAGCTCCGCCGCACTTCGAGAGGGACCCTGGCCATGGGTTCGCTGCAATGAAGGTAGCTGTCGCCGAAGAGGATGAGCCCATCGAGATTCGTTCCTGTGTTCAGTCTTGCAGCAACCTCGCTGAATCGCGTGAAGTGCGAGAGTATCGAACCGCATCCGGTACAGCTGTAAGAGACCTCTACGATGAGGCCGACTGTGTGGGCCCGTGCTGCTTCAATCGCGTGCAGCACCAGGTAGCCGTCGGTCCGGCACGTCGGGCACCACATTCTCGCCCCTTGGGGCAGGGGTGTCCCACCCGTCCCACCCGATGAAACGGAGTTCTCTGCCATGAAGGCTACCGGTCTTGCTCCACCGTGAAAGAGGGGCTGCTTTCACGATTGGAATGGACGCGGCGGACTATCGGGCCACTGGTTGGCATCCCTGCTGTGGGCACGGCCGGTAGGGGCCGGTTGATGAGCGACAAGATGTTGCCTCCTCGTTGCGCTGGTAAGGCGCTGCCGGGGTCTGGGGCAACAACACCAGCGTAGGCACCAAGGAGGCCGCGAGTCCATAGGAAAGAACCCTGTGAGGGCGAATCCTCTCAAAACAAAGGCCCTGAGCGCTCCGTTAGCTCCGGTGCTCCCCGGCGAGGGGGCAGGTGAACGGGTCAGCCGCCGCGAGACCTACGGTGTTAAGGTAGCGGATCACGATTCCGTAGGAGCGCATCAACCCTGTTTCGGTGTAGGGGATCCCTATGAGAACGCAGTGTGCTTTGACAAGTCGACTTGCCTCGCCGAGGTGGCGGCGGGGCATGTCGGGAAACAGGTGGTGTTCGATCTGGTAGTTGAGCCCACCCATGAAGAACGTCACGAACCTACTGCCGCTGATATTGCGGGACGTGAGCACCTGCCGGGTCAGGAAGTCGGCGCGACTGTTCTCGGGAAGTATCGGCATCCCTTTGTGGTTTGGCGCAAAGGTTCCGCCCATGTACAGCCCGAAAACGGCAACCTGAACCCCGATAAACGCCGCAGCGATGCCTGGGGACAGCATGAGGAACAGCAGTCCGATGTAGGTGCCAAAGCGCAGCCCGAGTAGGCCAAGCTCCAGCCAACGAAACTTCACCGGACCGCGGCGCAGCAAATACCTCAGTGAGTCGATGTGCAGCGTCCATCCTAGGAACAACAGCAGTGGGACGAGGAGGTAGCCCTGTCGTTTGCCAAACGCCCGGGAAAGTCGTCCGCGGTTGGTCGCCACCTCGTTGTGAAAGACGATCGCACCGGGAGCGATGTCCGGATCCCGATTAACCACGTTCGGCCGGGCATGATGCCGTGAGTGTTTGTCGGTCCAGTAGGCGTAACTCATGCCAACCATGAGGGTGGCGATCAGGCGGGCAGTCCACTCGTTTGCCCCCCGGGAGGTGAAGACCTGAAGGTGGCCTGCTTCGTGGCCGACCAAAGCGAACTGCGTGAAGACAACGCCGAGCGCTGCAGCCACTGCAAGCTGGAGCCAGGAGTCGCCGAGAAAGAAGAACGCCGCCCACAGGCTGGCACCCGCGATGATCAAGAGCATCAGGAGCAGGAGGTAAGAGCGGCGACACCGGTCGAGCAGCCCCGCTTCCTTGACTGAGGTCAAGAGGCTCGCGTAGCTGCTGGTGACTTTGTTGATGCGAACTGCGGGCGTTGTCTGCTTGGGCGCTGGTTTGACTGTGGGGACGACCGGTGGGGGCTCTTTGATGAGCGACAAGATATTGCCTCCTCGTGTGTGCTCTGAATGCACTGCCGAGGTCTGGGGCAACAACACCAGCGTAGGCACGAAGGACACCGCGAGTCCATAGGGAATGAACCTGGGTGGGTAATCCTTTGCAGCGGGTCACATGGAAAAGTGCTAAATCATCAAAGTGCGATTAACGATGTTCTCGGCGACATCGTGAAGATTTTGCCGGGAGGAGCGGGCATGTGCGCGGAGCACGTTGAAGGCGTCGTCCATGTCGAGGTTTTTGGTCTGCGCGATGACACCTTTGGCTTGCTCGATGAGCACCCGGGTGGCCAACGCGCGTTGGAGTTGGTCGTTGAGGATGCCTGCTTCGCGGATGGTGCGCTCCTGCAGGAGGCTGATGGTGGCGACGTCGGCCATGGCCTGGGCGATGGAGGCGTCTTCGGGGGTCAGGGCGCCGGTTTCGGCGCCGAACAGGCCCATGGCGCCGATGACCCTGGTGTGGACGCGCATGGGTACGGCGTGCACTGACCTGAAGCCCATGTCCAAGGCAATCTGCTGAAAGGCCGGCCAGCGGTCACCAAGGGCGCTGATGTCATCGACGGTGATGACTGTTCCTGTGTGGTAGCACTCCACGCACGGGCCCGCTCCGGCTTCGAGTTGGAGCAGTTCCACCAGTTGGCTTTGCTCGCTGGTGGAGGCCAGCAATTGCAGGTTGCCGTTGGCGTCGGAGAGCAATAGCCCGGCCTGGGCGGCGTCGAGTAAATCGACGGCGTCCTCCACGAGCGTGTGGAGCAAGTCCAGGACGTCGTAGTCGGCAACGAGGGTGTCGGTAAGCTTCACGAACGTATCGCTGAGACGTTCGGCTCTGCTTTTGATTACCATGTTTGCATTTTACTGTGAACCCGGATCGGCAGCGCCCGCTTCCGGTGTGAATTCCAGCCGCCGGCTCACAACGTCCAAAGCGGTGTCCTGCAATGATCTTCCGCTCGCGAAAGCGTGGCCCCGCAGCAACAACAACGCTTCGTCTGGTGTGCTGTCTGTTTGGACCAGCACCATGCCGGTTGCTTGATGGATTTCCCGCCGGGCCAAGGGAATGGCCGCCGATTCGTTCTCATCCTCTGGCAACAATCCCCGTAGCAAGGTCCAGGCGGTCCTGCTGGAGATTTGGGCGGCCCGGCTGGTCTGGGCGTGGCTGAAATTGCCCGGTGAGGTGCTGTATAGCTCCGCCACGCCGATGACGAGACCCCCGGCGAGCAACGGGAAGACGAAGAGTGCCGCTGCGTCGGTCACGGTTGCCGCTTCGGCGAAAGCCGGCCAGGCCCGCACTCCGGCGTCGCTCAGATCGGAGATCATGACAGGGAGGTGGGTGCGGAGAACATCCCACCGTGGTCCGTCCCCCAGATCGTACTGGAGCTCATCGAGCCGGGCAGCCGTTGAGTCGGAGGCGCACATCAACGTCTCGGCCGAGGAACCGCCGAAAATGGAAACAGCTGCTCCATCGATGGGCAATTCCTGGAGGAATGCGGCGCAAAGGTCACCGTGGGGACCATAAGCCGGCGATGGAGTCATCTCGGGCACTCGTCGTCAGCTCTTACGCGATGGCTCGGCTGCACCAATGACCACCATTCCTGTATCTTGCCAGACAGTCGGACTCTGACTGCTTCCTCAACCATAAACCCGTTGGCCGTGGTGGCTCCCGACGGCGGCGGTCGCCACGGTCTGTTCACCCCCCCCTATACGGAGATGTTATTTCTCGAAGAAGGTTGAGGCCTGGGAATTGTTGACGCGTTGGACTATGGTGTCGGCCACTTCGTAGAGTTTTTGATTTCTGTCGCTCGATGCTTTCTTGAGGATTTCCATGGCTTGGAACTGGCTGCACCGGTTCTGGGCCATGATCATTCCGCACGCAAGGTCGATAACTGTTCGCCCTTCCAAGGCGGCTTTGAGATTCTCGACCAACTGTTCGGACGTCGTGATCCGGATAGCAAGACGCAGGGCCCGGGCCGCCATGTCCCCAAAAATCCGGGCGTCGGCAACGGACTCCGGAGTGAACTGTTCTGCCGGTGCTGCGAAGAAGTCCAGAACTGCCTTGGCGTCGGAGCCCAGCTCGAGGGGGATGCCCATGGCGCTGCGGTACCCCTCATCGGCAAGTGTCCTGCTGAAGTTGGGCCATCGTTGCTCCTCCGTTGCATCCGAGACGACAATGGCGTGGCCCACGTCCATCGCTTCGAGGCAGGGTCCTTCGCCGAGGCGCTGTTCTATTTGATCCAGCCAGACGGCGATGTCGCTGCTGCCCGCGATTGTGGTGCGGTGCTTGCGACGGTGTAATGCAACAGCGCATTCGATCTGAGTGCCTCGTGCGCGGGACAAACTCTCCGAGGCCAGCCCGGCCATGCCCTGAAGGAAGCCCTGAAGGTCGTCGGTCGAAGTGATCAGCCGGTTCAGGCGATCGAATCCTTCCTCGAGCTCGTCGTCTGTCATGCGTCCAATCTATGAGCCGGTGTCCTGCTGCACAATGCAGGGTGGGGTTTCCGTCAAGCGCAGCCAGCCGGCCGCCCTCCCCGAGAACGCCGGCCGGCTTGGAACAACAGTGGTGGCTGGATCCACTGAGGGTTTGGTGGCGATTTCCTGGAACACGCGGGATTCGTCGACCGAACACCATCGCCTCTGTTCTCCTGCAAGTCCTCGATGTCACGGTGCCTATGCCGCACATCTATTCCGGTGTACGGAGTAACCCCAACCGGATCGCACCCGGTGGCCGTGGGTTCACGTCGGCGGAACCTGGATCCAGCCGGCGAGAGGGCGTTAAGGATTCATCAAGAAACACCCCGCCGGCATTAAGGAACCGTAAGGATCGTCTTTTCGGCCCATTTCAAGGGATTGACTGAGGTCAGCCCCGCGAACGGGGCGCTGATGAAAGGACGTTCCAGTGGCCGACGTGGCTGTTGTGGTGATTCTTGTGGCGTGCATGGGAATCGTGATGTGGGTTGCCCACCTCTTGGGCAAAATGGTCGACGGCGATGGTCCGGTGAGCGGGCAATGACGTTGGATGCGATCATGTGGATCGGGCTCTTCATCGCGGGCCTCGCTACGGTGGGCTATCTGCTGGCAGTGTTGCTTCACCCGGAAAAGTGGTGATGGCCGATGGTCTTCAGCACTGCCTCCTTCATCACTCAAATAGTTGTCCTTTTGCTCGTTCTCCTGCTCTTGCACAAGCCCTTGGGCTTGTATCTCGAGCGGGTTTTCTCGGGTACTAAATCGTCGCGGCCTGAGAGGTTGTTCTACCGCTTGGCCGGGGTCGATGCCGGAACTGAACAGAGCTGGTCTGTGTATCTGCGCAGCGTTCTGGTGTTCTCGGCGGTCTCCATTCTGATGATTTTCCTGCTGCAGCGTCTCCAAGGGGTGCTTCCCGGCAGCAATGACCTTCCGGGCGTCGACCCGTGGATCGCGATGAACACGGCTATCTCGTTCGTCACCAATACCAACTGGCAAACTTACGTGCCGGAGGCCACTGTGGGCATTTTCGTCCAGATGTGCCTGCTGGCGGTCCAGAACTTCCTCTCGGCCGCCGTGGGGATCGTAGTGGTGGTCGCCCTGATCCGCGGCATCATGCGAACCACAACCGACCGTCTTGGCAACTTCTGGGTTGACCTCGCGCGGGCCTCCTTCCGGGTCCTGCTTCCCCTGGCAACCGTGGGGGCCATCGCGTTGGTGATCGGCGGCGTCGTCCAGAACTTCTGGTCCACGGAGGTCACCAACGCCGCTGGCGGGGTCACGCAGGTGATTCCCGGTGGACCGGTCGCTTCCCAGGAAACAATCAAGGTTTTGGGTACCAACGGCGGCGGCTACTTCAACGCGAACTCAGCGCACCCGTTCGAGAACCCGAGCATTTTCACCAGCATGTTCGAAGTCTTCCTGATCCTGCTGATCCCCTCGGCGCTCCCGTATATGTACGGGAGGATGGTGGGGGACCAGCGCCAGGGCTACACCGTTGCCGGCGTCATGGCCGCTCTCTGGCTGACCTCCACGGCGTTGATGGGTTGGGCTGTTGCCGCGGGCCAAGGAACCGCGACGGCGGCTGCCGGCGGTCTGGGCGAAGGTTTCGAACAGCGCCTGGGTCCGGCGGCCAGCTCGATTTTCGCCGCTTCCACCACCCTGACGTCCACCGGAGCAGTCAACGTCGCACACGATTCCCTGTCCCCGTTGGCCGGCGGCATCGCGATGCTGAACATGATGCTCGGCGAGGTGGCCCCGGGAGGCACCGGCTCCGGACTGTACGGGATGCTGGTCCTGGCCATCATCGCCGTCTTCATTGCCGGCCTGATGGTGGGCCGCACGCCTGAATTCCTGGGCAAGAAGATCGGCCCCCGGGAGATGAAGCTCGCAGCCCTTTACATCCTGGTGACACCCACCTTGGTGCTGGCCATGGCTGGCGTCACGGTGCTGCTGCCGGACGTCATGGCCAACGCACCGGCGTCCGGTCCGCACCAGTTCAGTGAGGTGCTCTACGCCTTTACCTCGGGTGCGAACAACAACGGTTCTGCCTTCGGCGGCATCACCAGCTCCGGTCCCTACCTCTCAGTGATGCTCGGGATCGCCATGCTGCTCGGCCGTTTTCTGCCCATCGCGCTGGTGTTGGCGCTGGCGGGTTCCTTCGCCAGGCAACGCAAGATCCCGGCGTCGTCCGGAACCGTCCCCACGCACGGTTGGCTCTTCGGATCACTGCTTCTCAGCGTGACCGTGATCATGACCGCACTGAGCTATTTCCCGGCCCTCGCTTTGGGCCCCCTCGCAGAAGGACTCATCAAATGACTCGGTCCACCACGGCATCCGCATCGGAAACCGCCGCGCTGACCTACGCCGACGGCAACCCTCTCGGAACCCCTGGAGAACACAAACACCACACCAAAGCGCCGGCAAAGCTGAACGCTGCCACCATCCGGTCCGCCCTTCCAGTGGCGCTGAAAAAGCTCTCCCCTCGGCAAATGATCCATTCACCAGTGATGTTCGTGGTGCTGGTCGGCGCCGCCATCTGCACGGTGATCTGTGTGGTCAAGCCGGACGTGTTCGGCATCGCAGTGACAGTCTGGCTCTGGCTCACCGTGCTGTTCGGCACGCTGTCCGAGGCTATCGCCGAAGGCCGCGGAAAAGCCCAGGCCGACAGTCTTCGGGCCAGCCGCCAGGGTGTTTTCGCGCGGCTCCGCTTGGAGGATGGTAGCACCAAGGCGGTTCCCGGAACGGACCTTAAGTTGAACGACGTTGTCATCTGTGAAGCCGGCGACGTCATCCCGTCCGACGGCGAGATCATCGAGGGCCTGGCCAGCGTTGACGAGTCCACCATCACGGGCGAATCAGCGCCGGTCATCCGTGAATCCGGCGGTGACCGTTCGTCCGTCACCGGTGGCACGAAGGTCCTCTCCGACCGCATCCTGGTCCGTATTACTGCCGAGCCGGGGGCCACGTTCATCGACAGGATGATCAAGCTCGTTGAAGGCGCAGTGAGGCAAAAAACGCCCAACGAAGTCGCCCTGCACGTGCTGCTGGTGTCCCTCACCATCGTCTTCCTGGTGGTCACCATGACGCTGGCGCCATTCGCCTCCTTGGCAGGCGCCACACCATCGCCCATCGTGCTGGTGGCCCTGCTGGTCTGCTTGATTCCCACAACTATTGGGGCTTTGGTTCCGGCTATCGGCATCGCGGGTATGGACCGGCTGGTCCAGCATAATGTCCTGGCAACCTCCGGGCGTGCGGTGGAAACGGCAGGCGATATCACAACGTTGCTGCTGGATAAGACCGGCACCATCACCTACGGCAACCGGCGCGCAGTCAATTTCTACCCGGCCAACAACGTGGAGCTCTCCGATCTCATCGAAGCCGCACGCCTGTCCAGCTTGGCTGATGAGACCCCCGAAGGGCGCTCCATCGTGGACCTCGCCAACGACAAGGGTGCGAACGGTCCCGGCTTGGAGCAGATCCGGAAAGCCTCGAAGGAAATTCTCATTGTTGAGTTCACGGCCAGCACCCGCATGAGCGGTTTGGACCTTGACGGGCGCCGGATCCGGAAAGGCGCCGCGTCCGCCGTCGAACGCTATGTCACGGAGGCAGGCGGGCGCATGCCCGCAGAGGTCCAGCGTCGAGTGCAGGAGATATCAGCTGTGGGCGGCACGCCGCTGCTGGTTGCCGAAGCCACGCACGACGGCGGAGTCCGGGTTTTGGGAACAGTGCACCTGGCCGACGTGGTCAAGCCGGGCATGCACGCCCGGTTCGCCGAACTCCGCAAAATGGGGATCCGGACGGTCATGATCACGGGCGACAACCCTGTCACGGCAAAAGCGATTGCGGCGGAGGCCGGCGTCGACGATTTCGTCGCTGAAGCCACACCCGAAGACAAACTGGACGTCATCCGCCGCGAGCAGGGCGAAGGCCGCCTGGTTGCGATGACCGGCGACGGCACCAACGACGCACCTGCCCTTGCTGCCGCCGACGTTGGCGTGGCCATGAACTCCGGGACACCGGCTGCCAAGGAAGCGGCGAACATGGTGGACCTGGATTCCGATCCCACCAAACTGATCAACATCGTGGGCATCGGTAAACAGTTGCTCATCACCCGGGGAGCGTTGACCACGTTCTCGGTGGCGAACGACGTAGCAAAGTACTTCGCGATAGTCCCGGCACTGTTTACCGCAGCGTTCCCGGGCCTGGGACTGCTGAACATCATGGGCCTGGCCACGCCGGCCTCAGCCATCCTGTCAGCCGTGATCTTCAACGCCCTCATCATCATTGTGCTGGTGCCGCTGGCTTTGCGTGGCGTGAAGTACCGGGCGGTGTCGGCAAACCAAGCGCTCGGCAGGAACCTGCTCCTCTACGGCCTCGGCGGACTCGTAGCACCGTTCCTCGGCATCAAACTGATTGACCTTCTCATTTCCCTCATCCCCGGCATCGGCTAGGACACCCATCATGAACATGCTGCTCGGCTACCTCCGACAGGCAGGCACCGCCTTCCGGTTCCTGCTCCTCGCCACCCTCATCTTGGGGCTTGCCTACCCGTTGGCAGTCTTCGGGGTGGGACAGGCTGTTGCCCCGTTCCAGGCCAACGGCTCCATCGTCAAAGACGACGCCGGAAATCCGGCGGCTTCAGCGCTGATCGCGCAGGCTTCCGCTGACGACGCAGGGACTCAGGACCCGGCCTGGTTCCACACGCGACCCTCGGCCGTTGGCTGGGACCCGGCGTCGTCGTCGGCCAGCAATCTGGGTCCCAACGACGCAAAATTGCTCGACGCCGTCACCGCCAACCGCGCGGCCGTTGCGGAGTCGGAAGGCGTCAGTGAGGCCGCTGTGCCTGCAGATGCCGTGACGGCCAGCGGCTCGGGACTGGACCCGGACATCTCCGTTGAGTACGCCACACTCCAGATCCCGCGGGTGGCGAAAGCGCAGGGGCTCAGTCTTGAAGCTGTTCAAGGCCTCGTGGACAAGTACACGAGTGATGGACTGGAAGCATTTTTAGGCCAACCAGGGGTGAATGTCACTGAGCTGAATCTGGCCGTTGCGGAGGTCGCACGGTGAGGCGCCGGACCGCCGGAATCACGGGTGGAAGAATGAGGCTATGGCACGGGCGACACTGAGAATCTTCCTGGGGGCCGCCCCGGGGGTCGGCAAGACCTACGCCATGCTCGAAGAAGCACACCGGCTGGTGGGCCGCGGCGAGGACGTCGTGGTGGCGTTTGCCATGGATCACGGCCGCAGCGACACACGGGCACTGACCCACGGGTTGGAATCAATCCCATCACGGACCATCCAGTACCGGGGGACTGTCTTTGAGGAAATGGATCTCGACGCCGTGCTGGCCCGGCGGCCGCACACCGCCGTCGTGGATGAATACGCCCACACCAACATCCCCGGCAGCGGCAATGAAAAACGCTGGCAGGACATCGAGGAGCTCCTCGAGGCAGGCATCAACGTGCTGTCCACCGTGAACGTGCAACATCTGGCGTCACTGGGGGACGTTGTCCTGGCGATCACGGAAGTCCGCCAAGCAGAGACCGTTCCCGACGACGTCGTCCGCCGTGCCGACCAGATCCATCTGGTGGACATCTCCCCGGAACTGCTCCGCCAGCGCTTGGGAGACGGCAAAATCTATGCTGCCGACAAAGTGGATGCAGCGCTGTCGAACTACTTCCGGCTCGGGAACCTGACCGCATTACGGGAGCTCGCCCTGCTCTGGCTCGCCGACCGCGTGGACGAAGGACTGTCGAAGTACAGGGCAGAGAACAACATCGACGCCAGCTGGCCTGCCCGTGAACGCATCGTTATCGGGCTCACCGGTGGTCCCGAAGGCGAAGTCCTGATCCGGCGGGCCGCCAGAATACTCAAGCGCATCAACGGAGGCGACCTTCTGGCCGTCCACGTCCGCGCAGCCGATGGTGTTTCCGGCGAATCCCCCCACGACCTTGAATCGCAGCGGCACCTGATCCGGGACCTCGGCGGGAGCTATCACACGGTGGCGGGGGAGGACCCGGCCCAAGCGCTCCTGGACTTTGCCCGCAGCGTCAACGCGACACAGATCGTGGTGGGCGTGTCACGGCACCGTTCCCTGGCTGGGCGGCTCATGGGCAGTGGCGTGGGAAACAAGGTTGTCCGGGAATCAGGAGACATCGACGTCCACATGGTCTCCCATCCCTTGGGTGGCCAGGGTGTGAACCGCCCCCACCGTGGTGAGCTGGGGAGGGCTCGCGTAGCCGTAGGGTTTGGGCTGGCCGTTGTCCTGCCGGCATTGCTGCAGGTTGTCCTGGCAGCCAGTCCATCCCACAACATCGCGACGGCAGTCCTTGTCCAACTCACTGGATCGGTCGCCGTCGCCCTGGTCGGCGGGCTCTGGCCAGCACTCCTGGGAGCAGTGTGGAGCAGCCTTCTGGTGAACTACTTCTCTACGCCACCTATTGGAAACCTGACCATCAGCGATCCCCAAAACTTGCTGGCCCTCCTCGTCTTTGTCGGCGTCTCGGCCGCGGTGGCCGCCGTCGTCGACATCTCGGCACGGCGATCAAAGGAGGCCAGGCGCGCCCGCGCGGAAGCAGCAACCATGGCTGATCTGACACGCGGCGCAACGGACGCGGAAGACACCGTCCAGGGACTGCTGGCGCAGGCCTTGGACGTCTTCCAAATGCGCGGTGCGGCAGTGTTCACGGCCGACGCCGGATCAGAACCCGAAGGTGCCTGGCGCCCGCTGGCCAAGGCCGGCGAGGTAGCCTCATTGACTCCGGAGAGCGACGATCAGCTCGTCGGTGGCGACACAATGGAACGGATCGATGACCGGACCCGGCTGGTTCTTTACGGCAGGACACTTCCGGCGAGCGACCGCCGCTTGCTGGGAGCCTTCGGCACGCATCTCGCTGCCCAGCTCGAGCGCAGGCAGCTCGCGGCCAGCCGGCGTGAAGTTACGCGGCTGGCCGAAAGCAACATCATGCGAACCTCCATCCTTCGCGCCGTATCCCACGATCTCCGCACACCCTTGGCCGGCATCAAGCTGGCCGTGGGGGGACTGAAACAACACGACGTCCAGTACACGCCCGAAGAAATACAGGACCTGCTCATCACCATTGACGAGTGTTCGGATCGGCTCGATGTCCTGGTGGGAAACCTTCTGGACATGTCCAGAATCACCTCCGACTCCGTCAACGCTCTCATCAAGCCCGTCCGCTGGTCTGAAGTGATCCCACCCGCCTTGCGCGGAGTACCTGCCGGCAGTGTCCGCGTTGACCTGCCGGCAAACCTCCCCGCCATCGACGCGGATGCGGGCATGCTTGAACGCGTGATTGCCAACATCGCAGAGAACGCCGTCAAATATGCGCCGGGTTCGGACATAGTGATCGTGGCGTCGGGCGGCGGGTTGAGCACCACGTCCTTGGACGGCCGCCCCTCGGGAGAGCTGCGCATCATCGACCACGGCAAGGGTGTTCCCGCGGACGGCGTTGTGCGCATGTTCCAGCCGTTCCAACGCCTGGATGACGTCCCCGCGAGCACTGGCGTCGGATTGGGCCTGGCAGTTGCAAAGGGCTTCGCGGAAGCCATGGGCGGCACCCTGAATGCCGAGGCAACACCGGGCGGCGGCCTGACCATGGTCATCCGGATGCCACTCTCCACGGGAGCACTTCTCGAACGGGCTTCGGGGCATGCACCTTTGGAGGCGCAATCGGTGCTGCTGCACCACCCCCATGTCCCGCCTGCGGATACGCGGCGGGGTGCTCGATGAGCAATATTCTGGTGGTGGATGACGATCCGCACATCCTCAAGGCATTGCAGATCACGTTGAAAGCCCACGGTTATGGAGTAACGACGGCCGAAAACGGTGAAGCCGCGCTGCTGTCAGCGGCCCAGCACCCGGTCGCCGTCGTCGTCCTGGACCTTGGACTGCCCGACATCGACGGCACCGAGGTCATCATCAGGCTTCGGGAATGGAGCGACGTGCCCATTCTGGTACTTTCCGCACGGCACGGGTCCACCGACAAAGTAGAAGCCCTCGACGCAGGAGCTGACGACTACATCACCAAGCCGTTTGGGCTGGAGGAACTCCTGGCCCGCCTTCGCGCGGCCCTGCGGCGTACCGTGGAACAGCCTGCGGAAGCGCCGCTGGTGGTGACCTCCACTTTCACGCTTGATTTCTCCGGGCGAAAGGCCAACCGCGACGGTGACGACGTTCGGTTGACTCCCACTGAATGGAGCATTCTGGACGTCCTTGTCCGGAACCCCGAGAAACTCATCACCCAGCAGCAGCTCCTTACCGAGGTGTGGGGGCCGGCCTACGCCAAGGAAGCCAACTATCTTCGGGTTTACATGGCGCAGCTTCGGCGCAAGCTCGAACCGGAGCCGGGGAATCCGCGACACTTCATTACCGAACCCGGGATGGGATACCGTTTCCAGCCATGAGCGGTTACACGTCCATGTAGGAGGGTCCGGCTCAGTCGCTGCCCGGAGCGCCGTCGGAGGCAGAGCGGTACGTAACAATCCTGACCCAGACCACTTGGACCTCAGCGGCAGTTGGATGCTTAGGCTTGGCTAACCTAAAGTTCTCTTGAGGGTCCCCAACCTCTCCCCCTTTGTTCGCAGAAAGTAGCCCCCATGAAGTTCCGCAAGAACGCGCTGGCCGGAATCGCACTGGCCGCCACCGCAGCCCTCGGCCTCGCGGCCTGTGGCTCCAACGCCGGCACAGCACCTGCCGCCTCCGAATCCGCCGCTCCAAGCGATGGCATCACTGTGTACAACGCTCAGCATGAGAGCCTGACCAAGGAATGGATCGAAGCCTTCACGAAGGAAACGGGCATTAAGGTCACCCTTCGGCAGGGCTCGGACACTGAGATGTCCAACCAGATCGTCCAGGAAGGTGCGGCGTCCCCGGCGGACGTTTTCCTCACGGAGAATTCCCCTGCAATGGCGCAGGTTGAAAACGCAGGCCTCTTCGCTGACGTCGACGCGGCCACCATCGATCAGGTCCCGGCGGAGTTCCGCCCGTCCACGGGTAAGTGGACCGGCATTGCCGCTCGCTCCACTGTTCTGGTCTATGACAAGAACAAGATCAGTGAAGACAAGCTCCCAAAGTCCATGCTTGATCTGGCCAACCCCGAATGGAAGGGCAAGTGGGCTGCTTCGCCCACCGGCGCCGACTACCAGGCAATCGTTGCCGCCCTGCTCGAGCTCAAGGGTGAGGCCGCTACGGAAGCCTGGCTCAAGGGCATGAAGGAAAACTTCAAGGCCTACAAGGGCAACGGCACGGCCATGAAGGCGGTCAACGCCGGAGAAGTCGACGCTGCACTGATTTACCACTACTACTATTACGGCGATCAGGCCAAGACCGGTGAGAACTCCAAGAACGTCACGCCGTACTACTTCAAGAACCAGGACCCGGGTGCGTTCCTTTCCATCTCCGGCGGCGGTGTCCTGAAGTCGTCCAAGAAGGCAGCCGACGCCCAGGCATTCCTGAAGTTCATCACGGGCAAGCAAGGCCAGGAGATCCTCAAGACCGGTACCTCATTCGAGTACGCCATCGCGTCCCAGGTTGATGCCAACCAGAAGCTGGTTCCCATCAAGGAACTGCAGGCACCGGCCGTTGACCCGGCCAAGTTGAATTCCACCAAGGTCACCGATCTGATGACCAAGGCAGGACTGCTGTAATTCCGTGACCGTTCGGTTTTCGGCTTCCGGCTCGCAGAGCCAGGAAAGCACGACGACGGCGGGTGGGGGCAAGCGCCCCCGCCCGCCCTTCGGCGTTTCCACGGTGTCCTTGCTGGCAGTGCTGATAGCACTGTTTTCGCTGGTGCCGTTGGGCTATGTCGTTTATATGACAGCAGTGACAGGTTGGGACACCGCCGTCGAATTGATTGTCCGGCCGCGGGTCGGCGAGTTGCTGCTGAACACGATCATGCTGATGGTTTTGACTGTTCCGCTGTGCCTTGTTCTGGGCGTCGGCGGGGCCTGGCTGGTGGAGCGGACCAACCTTCGCGGGCACCGCTGGTGGGCTGTCGCGTTGGCAGCGCCTCTGGCTATTCCTGCGTTTGTGAACAGCTACTCCTGGGTGTCCGCAGTTCCTTCATTGGAGGGAATCTGGTCTGGCGTGCTCATCGCCACGCTGTCCTACTTCCCGCTCGTCTACATCCCGGCAGCCGCTACTCTAGGCAGGCTGGACCCGGCTATCGAGCAGTCCGCGGCCTCGATGGGCTATGGTCCTTGGGCCGTGTTCTTCCGAGTGGTGCTGCCTCAACTTCGTATCGCGATGACCGGCGGGGCTCTGCTGGTGGCGTTGCATCTCCTGGCGGAGTACGGAGCCTTTGCCATGATCCGATTCGATACCTTCACCACCGCGATCATGGTCCAGTTTCAGTCGACGTTCAACGGCACGGCAGGCAATATGTTGGCCAGCGTCCTGGTCTTTCTTTGCCTTATCCTGTTGCTCGCCGAGGTGAAAAGCCGCGGCTCGGCCCGCTACGCACGCGTAGGTTCCGGCGCCCAGGCCAAAGCCACCCGGATTGCTCTCGGCGGTTATCAGCTGCCGGCGCAACTGGGGATGCTGGCGCTGACTGTCCTGGCTTTCGGGCTCCCAGTGTGGTTTGTGCTGCGCTGGACTATTGCAGGAGGGCCTGGTGTTTGGGCAGCGGACGAGTTCGTCCCGGCGCTCCTGCAAACCCTCTTGTACGGGGCAGCGGGCGCTGCAGTCACCACGGTGGTGGCCTTCCCCATGGCCTACTTGGCTGTCCGGCATCCCGGCTGGTTCAGCAAAATGCTTGAGCTTTCCAATTATGTGACCAGCTCAATGCCGGGGATCGTGGTGGGCCTTGCGTTCGTCACCGTCAGCATCCGCGCCATTCCGGGTGTCTACCAAAGCGCGGGTGTCCTGATCGCTGCCTACGTCCTCCTTTTCGTGCCGCGCGCGTTGGTCAACCTTCGCTCCGGCCTGGCCCAAGCGCCCAAGGAGCTCGACGAGGCCGCCCAGTCCCTCGGCAAGGCTCCGCTGGTGTCCTTCTTCAAAGTCACTTTGCGGCTCACCGCCCCCGCCGCTGCTGGGGGAGCGGCGCTGGTTTTCCTCGCCATCGTCAATGAACTCACGGCCACACTTCTGCTTTCACCCAACGGCACCCGGACGCTCGCAACAGAGTTCTGGAGCAAGAGCAGCGAAATCGACTACACCGGCGCGGCACCCTATGCGCTGCTGATGATCCTGCTCTCGGCCCCCATGACGTACCTCCTCTTCCAACAGTCCAAGAAAGTGGCCGGACAGTGACTACTCATTCCTCCCCGGGTTTCGCGGCTCCGCGCATTGCACCCTCGGTTGCACCAACAACGGACACTCACCTCGACATTATCGGCGTCACCAAGAATTTTGGTCCGCAGACAGTGTTAAGGGGTATTGACCTCTCCGTATCCAAAGGCGGCACCACGGCCATTGTGGGTCCGTCAGGCTCGGGCAAGACCACGTTGCTCAGGCTCATCGCCGGTTTTGAACATCCCACCAGAGGCGCGATCAGTCTCAACGGATCTTTGGTTGCCGGAAACGGGGTCCGGGTTCCCGCGCACAAGCGGCACGTAGGCTACGTCGCCCAGGACGGCGCGCTCTTCCCGCATCTTTCGGTGGGGCAGAACATCTCCTTCGGTCTGGACGTTGGAGAGCTCGACGGCGGTCGGCGGGGCGTGCGGGCGCGCGTAGAGGAACTGCTCGCCATGGTTTCGCTCGATGCGTCCATGGCAAAGCGCCGCCCCCATCAGTTGTCAGGCGGTCAGCAACAAAGGGTTGCATTGGCAAGGGCCTTGGCCCGGGAGCCCGAATTGATGCTCCTCGATGAGCCGTTCTCCGCCCTCGACGCCGGGCTTCGCGTCGCGACGCGGAGAGCCGTAGCGAAGGTTCTGAACGAAGCAGGCGTGACCACCATCCTGGTCACCCACGACCAAGCCGAAGCATTGTCCTTCGCGGACCAAGTGGCCATCATGCGTGATGGAACACTGGCCCAAATTGGCAACCCTTTCGTCGTCTACACTCGTCCCGCGGACCGTGCCACTGCGGAGTTCCTCGGGGAGGCGGTCATTCTGGACGCCTGGATGGAAGGCTCCCTGGCTACCTGCTCGCTGGGAGGTATCCCCGTCAGACGCCCGCCGGCACAAGGCAAGGTTCAACTCATGCTGCGGCCGGAACAAATCCGCATCGCCCCGGATGGGCCCATCCGTGGCGTCGTAGTGGACACTGATTACTTCGGACCTGAAACCACCGTCCGCATCAGACTGGGTGCTTATGCCGCCCCCGACGGAGGAAGCTCAGGCAACGGCCACCGCTACCCAGGCGGCGGCGAAGTCATCACCATCAGGCATTGGAACGCGTCCATCACCAAGCCTGGAACGGAGCTCTGCCTTCGGGTGGTCGGCGAGGGCGTGGCGTTCCCGGTGAGCGCATAGCCACGGTAATATTTGCGGCCCGAGGCATTATCCAGTTGAGTTAGGTTAGCTTTACCTTGTTCAATGTCCGATGTGACTATTCAGCCGGATTTGGCCGGAGTTTCGTTCGCCGCCAACCTGGCCGCGTTCGGAGACCGTACCGCCATCAGCGTTGGCGACCGCTCAATCAGCTATGGTGAGCTGGCCCAGCTCGTAGGGGCGATGGCGCGGTCGTTCGGTCCCGCCCGACGCCTGATTGCGCTTGAGGCCGAGAATACCTTGTCGTCGTTGACGGTCTACCTCGCTGCCATGGCGTCCGGACATCCTCTGCTGATTTTGCCCCCGGGCGGTGGCCAAGCTTCCGAAGCACTCATTGCCGCCTATGATCCCGACATTGTTGCCCGTTCAGGCCCTGGCGATTGTGTCCTGGACGTCCTGAGGGACGAGACCCGGCACGACTTACATCCCGAGTTGGCGCTCTTGGTCAGCACGTCCGGTTCCACCGGATCACCGAAACTTGTTCGTCTCTCCGGCGCCTCCGTTCAGGCCAACGCGGCCGCTATCGCCGAGTACTTGCACCTGCGTCCAAGTGACACCGCAGCCACCACGCTTCCCCTCTCGTACTGTTACGGGATGAGCGTGGTCAACAGCCACTTGCTGGTGGGCGCATCTTTGGTACTGACCGAGCTTTCGGTGGTGGATCCCTGTTTTTGGGACCTGGTCCGATCAAGGCACGTGACATCGTTTGCCGCCGTGCCGTACACGTTCGACCTTCTGGACCGGGTCGGCTTCGAGCACCTGGACCTTCCGAGCCTGCGTTACATCACCCAGGCTGGAGGCCGCCTGGCACCGGAGCGAGTCCGTTGCTACGCAGAGTTGGGCCAAAAACGCGGGTGGGACCTTTTTGTCATGTACGGGCAGACGGAGGCGACAGCCCGGATGGCCTACCTGCCACCCGACCAAGCGGCAGTCCACCCGCACGCTATCGGAGTGCCACTACCAGGCGGAGCGTTCCGGCTTGAACCAGTCCCGGGGTTGGACGCCAGCGAACTCGTATTCAGCGGCCCCAACGTCATGCTGGGCTATGCGGAGCGACCCGAGGACCTGGCTCTCGGCCGCGAAATTTCAGAGCTCCGCACCGGTGACCTTGCCCGTCAAGACCCGGGCGGCCTCTATGAAATCGTTGGCCGGCGCAGCCGATTCGTCAAAATCGCTGGGCTCCGGATTGATCTGGGACAAGTAGAACGGATCCTTTCACACCTTGGCCTCAGTGCCGCCGCTGCCGGCTCGGACGAGATGGTGGTGGCAGCAGTGGAAGGCGCCCATGACCTCGCCTTGGTCGCCAAAACTTTGGCGCAGGACCTGCGGGTGCCGCGTGCCGCCGTCGAACTTCATTCTGTACCGTCCATTCCGCGGCTGGCCAACGGAAAACCCGACTACCCGGCCATCCTGGCATTGTCCCTCCAGCCCGATTCAGATCGGCAACCAGAGGCGGAGGCAAGTACGGGTTCTGCGTCATCGACGGACACTGTGCGGGAGATTTTCGAGGACGTCCTCGAATGCCGCAACGTCAAAGGGTCCGACACGTTCGTTTCCTTGGGGGGTGACTCACTTTCCTATGTGGCTGCTTCGGTCCGTTTGGAGCGCGCTCTCGGCTATGTTCCGACCGGCTGGCACCTCATGCCTGTGTGCGAGCTCACGCCCGCCCCTTCATCCGCTGGTCGCCAGTCCGGCGCGGTGACCAGCAAAACGGGCAAAGCCAGGACTTTGCGGGGACGGCTGTTCGCCCGCATGGAGACAGGTATTGTTCTGCGCGCCGTGGCAATCGTCTTCATAGTGTCCACGCACTTCAAATTCTTCGACTGGGAAGGAACAGCGCACGTCCTGATGGCGCTGGCCGGCTATAACTTTGCCCGCTTCCAGTTGTCCGGCTCCCGAAAGGAGCGGCTGCTGAGGCAGCTGCGTACCGTTGGGCGGATCGTGCTTCCGAGCGTCGTCGTGATTGCCGTCGCGTTTGTGCTCACGGATGATTATGGCTGGCAGAACGTGTTCCTGCTGAACTCTCTCCTGGGTCCCCAGGGGTGGACGGATATGTCCCGCTTCTGGTTCGTTGAGGTACTGGTCCACATCTTGCTCGGTTTGGCTGTGCTGCTCGCGATACCGGCGGTTGATCGTGCCCTGCGCAGGTGGCCGTGGGGCTTCCCCCTGGCTTTGGCGGGCGTTGACCTGCTGCAGCGCTTCGACGTCGTCGAAGTGTCGTATCCCGGGCAGGGGCCCGTGCTGTGGCTTTTTGCACTGGGTTGGGCGGCTGCGGCCTCAAAAAACGTCCGGCAGCGCGCCGTCGTCACCGCTATCGCCTTGGTGACGATCCCCGGTTCATTTTCGGATGAGTATCGTAGTGCAACCATCGTGGTTGGGTTCCTTGTCCTGCTGTGGATCCCGACTCTGCCCGTGCCACGTGGACTGCATCGAATCACGGCTCTGCTGGCCACGTCTTCCCTGTATGTCTATGTCACTCACTGGCTGATATACCCCCTGTTGGTGGAGGGGGACAGAGGCCTGGCCGTTCTTGCTTCCTTGGCCGTTGGTGTGGCCTATTGGGCGGCTGCCACCCGGGCCATGGCCAGCGCCGAGCGGTGGCTTCTACTTCGCCGTGAGAGAGACCTTAGCCCTGGCAAGGCATCCTGAATCACTTCCCCGTATGGTCGGCAGACCCGTCCGCCGCGGAGTCCGGGTGGGAGTTGTTATGTGTTTCCTCCGTTCCGTCGCAGCGAGAAACGCCGGGGCTGATGGCGGTGAATACGAATCGGGTGCTTGGTTCCCCGCCGGGGCCGTTGGGCGGAGTGCGACGGGGCGGCGCCTGCGGTTGCAGCCACGCCCCGTCGATATCCCACCCAGACATGTAGCCGGGACGAGGGCCTGTGTCCAGCTTTTTTGTACGCGGCAAGAGATGCCCTGCGTTCAGCCCGGCGTTGCGCGCGGTGCAGTCCGGCCAACATCGCCAGAATGACTCCGATCCACAACACGGCCGCTGCGAGGACGACACCCATCAGAACCAAGGGCTGCATGATGGAAGTGTAGCCCCGAAAAACCTCGGAAGGACCGGGCCCTTTGTATTTTGAGAAGGGCGCCAATGGAACCGGGCCGCACCGTCAGCCAAGCACGCTTTCCAAGAGGCGGCAGCGCCGAGTTTCCGGCGCGCTGGCCCGCAGCAACACTTGGGCCCAGGGTCGCCCAACCGGCTGAGGTCAGCGCCGCTTCGGCCGGTAGGTTCGCCCGAAACTGCGTTCGGCGCCCTCGTACATCTGGACGAGCTCCCAGTCATAGCGGCGCCCGCCGGGGACATCGAAGATGCGGGTGCCATCGCCGAGGAACACTGGGGCTACGAAGACCTGCAGTTCGTCGATGAGGTCGAGTTCCAGTGCTTGGCGGGCGATGTCGGCGCTGATGATCTGAACGTCCCTGTCGCCGGCGATCTCCTGGGCACGGCGGACCGCCTCCATGACGTTGCAGTTAAGCGCAATGATGGTGGGGTCGTCGGCGATCTCTTCCGGCCGGTGGGTAAGGATGATCTCGGTCCCGGACCAGGCACCGCCATAAGCCTCGGCTGTCATCTGATCCCGCTCGTCCCTTTGAGCTTTCGCTGCGTCGTAACCGTCCCTGCCGGAGATGATCACCGCGACCTCGCCGGCCATCCGCTCGGTGGTGCCGTTGTCGAGTGGTTCGGCATCGGACAACCAGCTCATGTCATGTCCGGGCCCAGCGATGAAACCGTCGATGGAGCATGTGAATCCCCAGGCTACTTTGCCCATGTCTTGTCCTCGTGTGGAAGGTAGTCTGCGCTGCTCGATGATTACCTGCGGTTGAGTGATGGATCGACTCTACTCCAGGATGAAAATGGTCGTCGGGCGTTTGAACTGGAGGAGTTAAGGGTCCGGGGACGATAATGCAGGTCAGTCTCCGGCGGTCCGTGCTTGTTCCAGATTGGCCGCGTTCGCCAGCGCCTCGCTCAGGCTATCCCGCTGCTCGTCGGTGAGCTCAGCGGCTGCGACCTCCGCCAGCAGTACGCCGGCCCGCGCCCGGTCACCGAGCCGCATCGAGAGCTCGGCGCCGTAGACCAGCGCTTCCACAAGGTCAGTGACCGGCGACGACGCGCGGTGCCTGTTCAGTGCGCTGTCCAGGATCCGGGCGGCCTGCCGGGTGTCGCCTTTTGAGTCGCCCAGCACGACCGCGTTCTGCATGGCCTTCGCTAGCTGGCTGGACGGTTCGTCGGTGCTGTCGTCCGCGGCGTCGGTGTTGTGGAAGATCCGGATCCAGTTGCCGCCCGGATCGACGACCGAGAAGCCGGCGGCGTTGCCGGTGTTCTTCCGCTTGCGTGGCCTGGTCATTCGCGGGATGCCGGAGACCAGCACCTTGCCGTGCACCGCCCGCATGCCGGCGGCGAAGGCTTCGTAGAGCGCCATAGTGTCCTCGACCAGGACCACACACGACCCGTACGAAGCCTCCGGGTCGAAGCCGTCCAGCCCAAAGAACTGCAACTGGAAGTCTTCGCGACGGAGGCCGACGCAGGGGTAGGGCTTGGTCTGCCAGTAAGTGCGTTCGAATCCGAGCATCTGGTAGAAGTCCGCGATTTCGTCGATGGATCGGCAGGGCAGCAGTGGGACGGTGATCTCGCCTGACATGGCTTCATCCTCACGCGTAGGAGAGCAGCAACTCTGCACAGCGTACGGCAAAGTTGCGAAGGGTGCTCCGAAGCGCTGGCGCCAGCTCGGGTTCCCCCGGAGTCTAATCGGTGCGGTCTGGTCGGTTGAAGGTCAGACCGAGCAGGGCGTTTTCGGTGACTTCGGGCAGTGCGGGGTGGATCCAGTATTGGTTGGCAGCGAACTGGCGGACGTCGAGGTCGAAGGCCAGGACGGTGATCATTTGCTGGATCAGGGTTGATGCTTGGGGGCCCATGTAGTGGGCGCCAAGGAGTTTGCCGGTCTCTTGGTCGGCGATGAGTTTGCAGATGCCGGTGGTGTCTTCCAGTGCCCAGCCGTAGGCCACGTCCCCGTAGGTTTGGACCTTGGTTGTCACGTTGTGGCCGTGTTCGCGGGCTTGGGCTTCGGTCATCCCGACGGTGGCGATCTGGGGGTTGGTGAAGACGGCGGCAGGGACGTGGTCGTGCGGCATTTTCTGCAGGTTTTCCGGGTTGAGCAGGTTGTGGCGTACGGCGCGCATCTCGGCGTTGGCGACGTGCTTGAGCATGTAGGGCGAGGAGACGTCGCCGAGGGCCCAGACACCTGCAGCGGAGGTTGACCGGCCGTGCTCATCGACCTTGATACGCCCGGCGCCTATGGTCTCGATCCCGCCGGAGTGTGGGTCCAGCAGGTCCCCGTTGGGGATGCGCCCGGTGGCCACCAGCAGTACCTCCCCGGTGGCGGAGGTGCCGTCGTCGAGCCTGACGGTTATGCCTTGGTCTGTCTGGTCGGCGCCGATGGTGGTCCGGCCGAACCGGATATCGAAGCGTTCTGCCGCCAAGTCGTTGTACGGGCCGTGCAGGTCTTCATCGAGGTTCCCCAGGAGCGTGGAGCGGGCGATGATCGTGACGTCCGTGCCGAGGGCGTCGAAGACGTGGGCGAACTCCATGGCGATGTAGCCACCACCGATGATTACCAAGGATTTGGGTAGCCGGGGGAGCCGCATGATGTCCTCGTTGGTGTGGTACCGCACGCCGGAGGCAGCGATGTCCTCGGGGATGACGGGCCGGGAACCTGCGGCGATGACGATCTGGTCACCTGAGATGGTTTTATGGTGGGCGCCTTGACCCGTGCGCAAGGTGCGTTTTCCGACGAAGACGGCGTGCTGGTCGTAGACGTCGATGTTCGGGGTCCGTGGGCTTCGGCGGTATTCCTCACCGGCGGCGGCTATAGGGTCGACGCGGTTCTCAAAGATGCGGGTGACCATGGCCGGCCAGTCTACGGAGTTGAGCTCAGCGCGGAGGCCCAGCCGCCCGGACTCAGCAATGTCCAGCGCGGTGTCGGCGGTGTGTACGTACATTTTCGAAGGGATGCAGCCGGCGTTCAGGCAGGTGCCGCCGAACGACCCTTCCTCGATGATCGCGATCGACTGGTCTTCGAACTCGGGTCCGGGAATGGAGTTCCCGGACCCGGTGCCGATGATGACCAGGTCGTAATGCCGGTCTACGGCGGTCTGGCTGGCAGTGTTGTGCATTGAGATGGTCCTCACGGTGGGGTCTTCCCAACCCTACTGAACACGACCCGAACGGGATAACCTCGCTCAGGTGCGCGTGCACGTACAGGGTGCAGAATGGGGTTCATGAAGATGGCTGCGGGCTTACGGCCCCGCGAATGCAAGAGCCGGCATTGATGGACACGACGACGGGCAGCGCGTACGACGACGCAGTCCGGGCAGTCCGGATGGGTGGGATTGATGCGGATGAAGCTGCCAACCAACTGATCCAACAGATGACGGATCAGGAGATCCTCGGGCTGCTCGACGGCGACTCGCCCAGGTTGCTGCTCCCCTTCATCCCGATCCTGTTGGACAGGGTGCCCTTCGTGGCCGGGGCGGTCCCGCGGCTCGGCATACCGGGCATTCGGTTCAGCGACGGTGGCCGCGGTGTAGTGATCGGCGCCTCCACAGCTTTCCCGGTCACAATTGCACGGGCAGCAACCTGGGATCCATCGCTGGAAAAACGCGTCGGAGTCGCCATCGGTCTGGAAACCAGGGCCCGGGGAGCGAACTACTCGGCCTCGGTCTGCGTGAATTTGCTTCGCCACCCAGCATGGGGCCGGGCGCAGGAGTGCTACGGGGAGGATCCGGTACTCACAGCCCGGATGGGATCGGCCCTTACCCGAGGTGTGCGGGTGAACACGATGGCGTGCGTCAAGCACTTCGCGCTCAACTCGATGGAGAACGAGCGCTTTGAGGTGGACGTGGCGGTGGATGAACACTCCTTGCACGAGGTGTATCTGCCGCACTTCAAAGCGGTCGTTGACGCCGGAGCAGACTCCGTCATGAGTGCCTACAACCGTGTGCGAGGCGAGTACATGGATGTCAACCGAGCCCTGCTCACGGACGTTTTGCGGAACGAGTGGGGCTTCTCCGGGTTCGTGACGAGCGACTGGGTGTTCGGGACGCACGACGCGGTCGTCAGCCTCGAGGCGGGAATGGACGTGGAGATGCCGCTCCGGTTGCTGCGCGCCCGCGCCCTGCCAGCCGCGCTGAGCAACGGTGTCTTGGCCCGTGCCACCGTGCTGCAGTCCGCACGCCGCATTCTGCGCACGTGCGTGCAGCACGCCGCGGCCCGGGAATCAGCGGTCCCTTCACGTGCCGTCATCGCCTCTCCGGCCCACCGGGCGCTTGCCCACGAGGTCGCGACAAAGTCGATCGTCCTGCTGAAGAACGAAGCCGTCGGCGCGGCGCCGCTGCTGCCGTTGGCTCCCGCTACCCGGCATCTCGCCGTGATCGGACGGCTCGCCGGAAGAGCGAACCTCGGCGATCATGGCTCGTCACGCGTTCGGCCTCCCTCCACAGTCTCGCCGCTGCGGGGGCTGCGTGAGGCGCTTCCAGGGGTCAGGATCACTACGACGAATGGTCGGAACGAGCACCGCGCGGCGGCTTTGGCGGCCGCAGCGGAGACGGCGATCGTCGTTGTAGGCCTGGACCAGCATGACGAGGGTGAATCCGTCGTCACCGGAGGTGTCGACGTGGGCGTGCTCGGTCGGGAATTCGGCTCAGGCCCTCTCCGTCGGTTGCTCATCGGACTCGCACACCTGGCCTCCCGCTTCGTCCGGGGCGGCGACCGCAGCTCCCTGAAGCTCCGCCCCTCTGACGAGCGGCTTATCCAGGTGGTCGCCAGCGCGAACCCCCGGACCGTCGTCGTGCTTGTCAGCGGCAGTGCGATCCTCACCGAGGCATGGCGTGACCGCGTTCCAGCGTTCCTCTTTGCCTGGTACGGCGGTATGGAGGGCGGCCGCGCGCTTGCGAGTGTGCTGACCGGCAGCGAGGAGCCCGGCGGACGGCTGCCCTTTGTGCTGCCAACGGACGCCGCACATCTGCCATTCTTCGACTCCACCGCAAAGTCTGTTGTCTATGACAACCAATGGGGTCAGCGCAGGCTCGACGGCAGGGGGCACAGGCCTGCGTACCCGTTTGGATTCGGCCTGGGCTATACAACCATCGAGCACCGACTCATTGACCACACGTTGGACAACGCAGGCGGCAGCGCGAACGTGCACGTAACGAACAAGGGCAACCGCAAGGGCTCAACCGTCGTTCAGGTCTACGCGGCAGATGTGTCCCTCCGCAGACCTGTGGCTCAGCTCCTGGGCTTCCGGAAGGTGACCCTGCAGCCTGGCGCGGAGACGACTGTGCGGGTCGTTTTGGATGCGGGCCCCACCCTGCAGCGCGATTCGACCACACGGCGCTGGTCTCCCCGTTCGGGGAGTGGGCCCTGCAAGCGAGCCAACACAGCCCGGACAGCTGGGAGAACGCAATCCGCTTGCGACGTACGGAGGGTCTGATTGACCAGGAAGGCATTTCAGACGGCAAGCGGGCCTGATGGAGTCAGAGGTTCCGCCAATTATCCGGGAAGATCACGGAACGGCGCCAACCGCCCCTCGACACGGACAGGCAGCGCGTCGTCGCCCCGCAGCATAGCCCGGAGCAGCCGACGTTCCTCCCAGTGGAGAAGCAGGGACGCTTTGCTTGGGCGCAGCACCAAGTCTCCGTCCGGCGTCGAGTACCGCTTCTGCAAATCCGCCAACTCCTCCTCTTGCAGCAGGGCAACCGTGCCGCCCGAAGCCTGGTCAACCAAGCGGACCAATGAGGAAGGCCCCGTGAGATCTGTGGCGACGAAGCGCTGCTCGCTGGCGGCAAGAATTGTCCTTTGCGCCGCCCGCGTCACGACCAGCGGGCGGGACGGTCCGCCCAGCAGGGCGCTTAGTACGTCGGCCGCGGCATTGGGGCGACCTGTTCTCTGCGCCGCCGACTGCATCTTCTGTAGGCGGCCGGGTTCGCGCAGCACCTCATCGATTTTCCAGCCGATGGTTGCCGCTGCGTTGCAGCGGACAGCCGCCCCCTGCTCCATGAGGTAATCCCCGTTGCGGACCTCCTGACCAGGGATCGGGTTCACAAGCACCATGGGGAGCCCCGCAGCCATGCACTCCGACGCCGAGAGCCCGCCCGGCTTGCCCACGAACAGGTCCGCGCGCTGCAGCAGTTGCGGCATTTCCGACGTGAATCCGAGCACGCTGTAGCGGTCGCCAGCCGACGCGACGAGCGCCTCGATGCGCTGGCGCAATGCATCGTTGTGTCCGCACACGACCGTGGCTGTGAACTCGGAGCGCATGTGCATCGTCTGCCGCACCACTGAGACAACGTAGTCGCCACCGGTCGCGCCCGCCGAGATGAGCAGCATCGGCGGCTTGTTGGCATTGCGCTCGGGCGCTGGAGTGAGCTGTTTGCTGATCGGAATTCCCGTAGCAGCGACACGGTCGGAAGGAAGGCCGAGCGCCATGAGCTCCACCTTTCCCTCCTCCCTGGCCACAAAGATCTTGTGGAAGGCGCCTGAGAGCGATAGGCCCTGGAAGTCATAGTCGGTGGTCACCACAGCTGTCTTTGCATCGATCACGCCGCGAAGGAGAAGTGAGGCCAACAGCTGGGCTGGGAGGAAATGCGTGCAGACAATCGCGGTGGGCCGGAAGCGCTTGATGGCACTGACAACCGGGGCGGCATTCACCCGCGTCCAGGGGTCGATCGGGCCACGACGCCGGTACGGCGGGTTGCTGATGTCGTAGCCCCACTCGACCAGCCAGGGCAAGTCTTCTACGAGGACGAAGTAGCCCTTGCCCAGCAGTGCGCGGTAGAGAACGCTGCTTACCTGCAGCACGTCCAGCACCTGCACCTCGGCGGTGTCAGCGCGGGCGGTGCAAGCTTGCTGTACCGCCGCTGCGGCGCTGTTATGTCCCGATCCCACGCCTGCGGACAGTATTAAAATGCGCTGTCCGCTGGCGGAGGCTTTGGTTCGTGCCGACGTTGTGCGCATGGGGAGAGGCTAGCAGGCTGCCTGGCCCTGAGCGCGGGGCGTAGTTCGTCCTCAGGGCCGCTGTTCGATAAGGGTGAGCTGGGTGCCATCTGGATCAATGAGGTATCCGGCACGGAGACCCCACGTCTGCCTGCGTACCGGATGGAGGCGTGGCATCCCGAGGTTCGGGACGGCAAGGTCGTGCGCCGAGGTCAAGGCCATGTGCCAATAGTAGATAGAGGGGACAAGCCAGGGGGTGTCCGTGAACCACGGACGCCCCCCAACTAGTTACGCAGTCTCCACACCACGGAGGAGCGGAGTCGCCTATTGCTGGCCGGCTCTCCTCGTTGTGTACCCCCGACGCCCTAAGCGATCGGTGCAGGGGGTTGTTCCCCGCTCAGCACTGCGAGGGTGTTGTCGGCGGCGAGCATGGCCATGGCGGTGCGCGTCTCTACCGTCGCCGAGCCAAGGTGCGGCAGGAGCGCAACATTTTCCAACTCCAGCAGCCCCGGATGGACGCGGGGCTCCTGCTCGTAAACGTCGAGACCGGCTCCCGCGATAGAACCTTCCCGGAGCGCAGTTGCCAGCGCATTCTCATCGACGATAGGTCCGCGGGCGGTGTTGACGAGGAACGCGGAACTCTTCATCGCAGCCAGTTGCTCGGTTCCGATCAGGTGGTGAGTGGCAGGACCATACGGGCAGTGCAGCGAGACGACGTCGGAAACGGCCAGCAGCTCGTCGAGATCGACGCGGCGTGCGTCCAACTCGGCGGCGATCGTGGGATCGATTTCGCTGCGGGACTGGTACACGATGTCCATGCCGAAGGCTTTGGCCCGGCGCGCGGTTGCCTGGCCGATGCCGCCCATGCCGACGACGCCGAGTGTCTTTCCTTGAAGGCTGGACCCGAGCAGGAAAAACATGCCCCACTTCCATGCCTCGCCCGAGCGGATAAGGCGTTCGCCCTCACCGAGCCGACGGGTCGCCATGAGGATGAGGCCGAACGCGATGTCCGCTGTGGCGTCGGTGAGCACACCGGGCGTGTTGGTGGCGACGACACCGCGCGCGGTGCAGGCGGGCACGTCAATGTTGTCATATCCGACGGCGACGTTCGCCACGACTTTGAGCTGCGGTCCGGCTGCGTCGAGCAGTTCGGCATCAACTCGCTCGGTAAGCAGGGACACGATCGCGTCGGCACCAGCTACGCGACGCAGGAGTTCCTCGCGCCCAATGGATTCCGGGCCGTTCCAGGCATCGACGTCGTGTTCGGTGCGAAGTTTTTCAATCGCAGCGTGGGGGATGCGTCCCGTGACGACAACCCGGCTCATGCGGCCACGATCCATTCGCGGAGGCGGCCGAGGCCGTCGCGGATGTCCGCTACGTCGATGCCTGAGTAGGCGAGCCGGATGTACTGCCGTTCTTCACCGGGTTGGCGCCGGCCGAAGTGCTCACGCGTGCAGAAGGAGACTCCGGTCTTGTACAGAGCGTCGCTTGCGAAGTCGCCCACTGCCGTGTACCCCATTTTCTCCATGACGTCGGTGACGTCGGGGAACAGGTAGAAGGTCGATTGCGGCACGGCGACGTGCATTCCGGGGACGGAATTGACGAGCTTGCAGGTAGCATCCCGGCGCTCACGCAGGATGTCCAGCATCTGCTGGACGGGTTCCTGGGTGCCGCGGAGTGCTTCGATGCCTGCCCATTGCACGTAATGGGTTGTGCATGATTCATCGTTGGTGTTGAGCGTGCTGAGGACTTTTGCGATCTCAAGTGGTGCGACTGCGCAGCCTAGCCGTGAGCCGGTCATGGCGAACTTCTTGCTGAAGGTGTAAAGGATGACAGTACGTTCCGCCATACCGGGAATCGAGGCGATCGAGCTGGAGGCGCCCTCGTAACGGGTCTCGAAGTAGGCCTCGTCGGAGAGCACCCATAGATTGTGCTCCTGGGCGAGCTGCGCGATGGCTTCGCGCTCGGCTGTGGTCGACTCCGCTGAGATGGGATTCTGGAGGTCGTTGTAGATGATCGCCACCGTGTTCGGGGTGATGGACGCGCGCACTTGGTCCAGGTCGATCGAGAAGCCCTGGCTCGTGGGGAGGTACCGGTACGGCACCGCTGTGCCTCCGAGGTATTCGATCTGCGACTCATAGATGGGGAAGCCGGGATTCGGGTAGAGCACCTCCTGCCCGGGGTTCATCACCGCCTGCAGGAACTTGGTGATGACCGGCTTGCCGCCCGTCATCACCACGACGTTGTCGGCAGAGAAAGTCATGCCGCGGCGGGAGCCGAGGTCCTCGGCGAGGGCTTCCCGGAGCTGTGGGATGCCCGGGCCGGGGCAATAGCCCGTGTAGCCGTCAGCGATTGCCTTGGTCATGGCTTCGACGATATGTGGCGCGGTCGGGATGTTGATGTCGCCGAGGTGGAAGGGGTACACCAGATTTCCCTTCGCCTTCCAGGCCGCCGCAGCTTGGGCAACGCTAAAGGCGGTTTCGGTGCCGAGCCGTTCGAGTCGATGCGCGAGTTGCTGCATGCTGTTTACTCCTCGTTGAGTTAAGAGTCATCGTAGACATCTAATACTTAACTAATATATCAAAAGCCGAGCAATCCGCTCAAGGTCACTTTCGTGCGGCTGCCCCGATGACCAAAACCTGAATCCGGATACCGGGGCTGCCGTGCTGATGGTCTTAGTCGGTTACGGGTTTGCATGTCATCCGCTGCGCGTATTACTGTCTTGCTACTGAAGCCGGCATGGGCACAAAGGCCCGGAGGGGAGGAGCGCATCACCGCTGACCAATCCAAGCATTTCGCCCTATTCCCGTCGAAAGCCCCTCCTGAGGGGCTTTCCCTATGTTTCAGGGAATGAGATTTGTAAGTATACTTATGATATTTGCTAGTTCGGATATCCCGGCACACGTTGTCGAGGTCTTCGGTCTCCGTCGTTGCGAGGAGTAGTTCATGGTCAGCTTTCGTCCCCTGGCCCGCATCGCCTCGGTTTTGACCACCCCGCTTGCGCCTGAGGATGTCTTGGCGCTGTTCAACCCGGTCTACTCGTCCCGTCAATTGCGCGGAGTCGTCACCGAGGTAGTCCGCGAAACAGCTCAATCAGCCACCATTTTCTTCCGGCCCGGCCGCGGCTGGCATGCCCACCTCGCCGGCCAATGGGCGAGAATAGGCGTCGAAATCAACGGGGTCCGCCAATGGCGGTCCTATTCGCTGAGTGCGCCGGCTGGCAAAGGTCCGGCCATCACGGTCACTGACGTAGGATCCGTGTCCGGAACCTTGGTCCGTAAGACCAAGGTTGGTGACATCCTCTTCCTGGCACCGCCCCAGGGCGATTTTGTCCTCCCTGAGCACCCCCGTTCACTACTCATGCTCACAGCGGGAAGTGGCATCACACCCGTCATGTCAATGATTCGGACGCTTGTCCCCAGCCGCCCTGACGCAGATGTTGTGCTCATCCATTCCTCCCGTCAAGAAGGCGACAGTATCTTCCGCGAGGAACTGGACGAACTTGCTGATCAATTTCCCAACTTCCGAGTGGTTCAGTGGCTCACCGGTGGACGTGGCCGCATGAACTTCACCTCTACGGCCGTTCTCGAGGAAGTGTGCCCGGACTGGCGTGACAGAGCGGCGTACGCGTGCGGCCCCGAGTCTTTCCTGGATGACGCCGAAGCCATGTGGAACCAGGCAGCGTTGACTCCGGCCGCCACGTCAGGGAAGACAGCCAACGGTGGATCAGGGCACGGCTCGCTCACCATCGAGCGGTTCAGCACCGAACTCCTGGGAGGGGACGGCAGCGAAGGCGGCATGGTCACGTTCGAAACTTCCGATCGCGAGGTCAAGGCCGACGGCGGCGTCCCCCTCCTCGACGTCGGCGAGGACGCAGGGGTACTGATGCCCAGCGGCTGCCGCATGGGTATTTGTCACAGCTGCCTGACTCCTTTGCTTGCCGGGAGGGTCCGAGATCTGCGCACCGGTGAGATTCATGGGGCGCCCGGGGAACTTATCCAAACGTGTGTCTCGGCAGCCGCCGGGCCCGTCAACCTGGAAATTTGAGGAGTACAACCGCATGTCAGTAGTTTCAGCCAAAAGCTCCGCCACCGCCGTCGGATCCAAGACCCGGCCTGGTGCCCTTGCCGATGAGGGTAGGCCCACGGTGCGGCCGCCGGCGGCCGCACATCTGAGCGACGAGCAAGTAGCCCAACTGGGCCGTGAGCTCGATGCCATCCGTGACGAAATCCTTGCCAAGCGCGGCTCCAGCGACGCCGCCTACATCAAGCGCATGATCAAGATCCAACGTGGATTGGAAATCTCAGGTCGTGCCGCGCTGCTGGTAGGCAAGAACAAAGCTGCCTGGTTCACCGGCACAACACTCCTCAGCCTGGCAAAAATCCTGGAGAACATGGAACTTGGCCACAACATCCTCCACGGCCAGTGGGACTGGATGCGTGATCCGGACATCCACTCCACCACCTGGGAGTGGGACTTCGTTACCCCGTCGCGTTCGTGGCAGCACACGCACAACGACCTTCACCACCGTTGGACCAACGTGGTTGGCAAGGACCGCGACGTCGGCTACAACCTTCTGCGCATGGACCCCGACCAGGAGTGGAAGCCCTTCAATCTGGGCAACCCCCTTTACAACGCCTTGCTTGCGCCCGTTTTTGAATGGGGTATAGCCCTCTACGACTTGGAGATCCCTGAGTACAAGGAAGGCCTGAAATCCAAGGAGGCCATGAACAAGGACCTCAAAGCGCTGGGGCGGAAGGCGCTCAAACAATTCGCCAAGGACTATGCTGCCACCCCGGCCCTGGCCATGCTGTCGGGCTCCGGGAAACAAGCCCTCTACGGCACTCTCACTGCCAACGCCGTCCGCAACGTATGGGCCCACGCCGTCATCTTCTGCGGCCACTTCCCGGAAGGAACAGACACGTTCACCGAGGAAATGGTGGAAGGGGAAACCCGTGGCGACTGGTACGTCCGCCAGATGATCGGATCCGCCAACATCTCCGGGTCACCGTTCATGCACCTCATGACGGGGAATCTGTCGCACCAGATTGAGCACCATCTCTTCCCTGACCTGCCGTCCAACCGCTACGCCGAGATTGCGCCCAAGGTCCGTGACATTTGCCAGCGCTATGGCTTGAAGTACACCACAGGGCCACTGCTGAAGCAGGTAGGCTCCGCGTGGGCCAAGGTCTTCAAGCTCGCCGTGCCCTAGCCCTGCCGGTTGAGTGCCCGTCCGCGCCGCAATCAGGGTCCCAGGGTCTTGGTGAACCGGCTTCTACTGTGGCTTGAACGGTGACAGCCGGCTGATCCTCTGTCGTGCGGCAGCTATCAGCGGACGCGCTGCCAGGGCTCCTGACTTCACCGAAGACAGGACCTTACTGAGGGTGCCACCGAAGCGTCCCTTGCTTCGCAGGTTTTGCGTCAGTTCCCACGTGGTTCGGATGGAGTGCACGGCGAGAACGACGACGAAGAGTGAGACCACCAGGCCGGCAACTGAGGCGGCCACGATCATCACCCCTGTAATGTGCACCAGGAGCACGGCAGAAATCACAACGGTGTGGGCGTCAAAAAGTTCCATATTCATTTCTCGCGGAGCAGTGGGTGGGGTTGTTTTCGCTGGGAATCCCGTAGCCGGATTCCCCTAGAACAGAGGCCAGGGCACCGCTGGCATGTCACCGCTCGGAGCCGGAAACCGTCCAAGCAGGCGTAATCGGTCGCAGCGTGTGGCGAGTGATGCGACTTCTTCGGCGCTCAGCAAGTCCGCCAGGTTTTGACCCAGCCCGCCGTTCAAACCCTCAGTGACACGATCGATGCCTTCGAGTTCCCCGGCGGCCAGCGGGTCGCCCAGCCAACCCCACAGCACCGTGCGCAACTTGTGGTCATGGTGGAAGGTCAGTCCATGGTCTACGCCGTGACGGTGTCCGTCCGTCATGGCAAGGATGTGGTCGCCTTTACGGTCGGCGTTGTTGACGATCATGTCGAAGACCGCCATGCGTCTTAGGGCTGGCGAGTCTTCGTGAATGAGGGCAACCATCCGTCCCTTCTCATCCTGCCCTTCGAGAACGTGCTTCCATCCCGTCTCCGGCACGTGGTCCGTGACGACCAAGTCGACGGCGCGCTGGGCAGGGTCTTGCTCTTGCCAGAGTTGCACCATTCCTTCGCCTAACGGGCCATCGCGCAGAAAGGTACGTGGCACGATGTCTCCGCCGAATACCTGCGATACCAGGTAGGCGGCCACCTCCCGGTAAGCAAGATTGCCACGCGGAAAATCCCAGAGCGGACTTTCGCCTGCTATCGGCTTATAGACAACTTTTACGTCTCCGATGGCACCCAAGAATGTCGCGTTTGAAGCCGTCGTGATGCGGCCAGTGAGCGTCAGTTCGGCGGTCGCCAAGTCCGGCGCCGGCATCACGCCTCGGGAAGGGTGCAGCTGTGCCCGTCGGCGTCCATGGGGTATCCACAGAGCGGGCACGTCGGGCGCCCGGCTCCGACGATTTCACGGGTGCGCTTGGCGAAGGCGCGGGCGGTGCCTACGGGCATGCGCACCAGCAGCATTTCGGCTTCGATTGTGCCCTCCTCGACCAGCGGTTCGTCGTTGTCATCAGCGTCGACCTCGGCGATGGGGTAGGCCTCAATCACCACCTGGGCAGTGGTTGGATCCCAACCCAAGCTCATGGCTCCAGCGCGAAACTGCTCGTCAACTGCCTCTAGGGGATCGTTGTCGACAAGCTCAATGGGAGTGCTGGTCGGAACGCTGAATGGATTGCCCTGGACAGTGATGAGCTGGTCAAGGATCTCGTCGATCTTCTCTGCGAGCTGGGCCGACTGCTGCTTCTCCAGGGCAATACTCACGATCTGTTTCCCTGCACGCACCTGCAGGTAGAACGTCCGCGACCCTGGAAGGCCAATGGTTCCAACTACAACCCGATCAGGCCAGGCAAACTCGTGAACACTTGTAGGCATGTCAGTATTTTAGGCACATAAGGTTCACGGCGCGTTCTGTCCTGCACCGCCGCCCACCGGCGCATCGCCGGAATGGATGCCGTTGGACAGCCATGACAGATCACCCGCATCGGTGTTGGTCGCGTAGACGCTCGGCCGGTCAGCGCCGTAGCGCACGATCGATACGGAGGCGGGGCCCACGTTGATACGCTGGAACAGGTCAAGGTGCATGCCGAGCGCGTCGGCGAGGATTGACTTGATGATGTCACCGTGACTCACCGCCACCCACACTGCTCCCGGCCCATGCTCGGCTTCGAAGGCTGCATCGTGGCGCCTGATTGCCGCCACGGACCTGGCTTGCATCGCGGCCATGGATTCACCGCCCGGAAACACGACGGCGGATGGTTGCGTCTGCACCACCGGCCACAAATCCTCGGTTTCGAGATCACTGAGCATGCGGCCCTGCCACTGGCCGTAATCGCACTCGGTGATGTCGATGTCGACCGGCGCATACGGCGTGCCGGCCTGGCGGGCGAGAATCAGCTCGGCGGTCTGCCGGCAGCGCTCAAGCGGACTCGACACGACCCCGACTACCGGCACGGCTGCGAGGCGGTCTGCCGTCAGGGCCGCCTGTTCGCACCCGATCTGGTCCAGGCTCACGCCGGAGGTGCGGCCAGCCAGCAGTCCCGTGGCATTGGCTGTGGTGCGGCCGTGCCGCACGAGAATAACTGTCGCCATCCACCCAGCCTAGTTCCCCGCACGACCCGGCGTGGTCCGGTGAATCGTATGTTCCCGTCTCAGGCCAACATCAGGGCCTCAGCTTGTTCGGGCAGCAGGAGGCCTTCAGCGACAGCGATGTCGAGGACGCTCCGTCCGGACACGAGCGCCTTGTGGGCGAGGTCGGCCGCAACGGCGTATCCGAGCATTGGGAGCAGCTCGGTGGCTTGCGCTGTGGAGGCCCGTGCCCTGGACCGCAGCAACGCTTCGTTCGCTTCGATGCCCTCGACGCAAAGGTCCCGCAAAACATCGGTCCCGTTGGTCAGCCAACCCAGTGATTGCAGCAGGGCGTGGGCGATGACCGGTTCGAAGGCGTTCAGTTGGAGCTGTCCGTTGTCGGCAGCCATTGTGACGGTGAGGTCGGCCCCGGCCACGAAGAACGCAATCTGGTTCACGACCTCCGGAATCACCGGGTTGACCTTGCCGGGCATGATGGAGGAGCCGGCCTGCCGCGGAGGCAACCGGATCTCCGCGAGCCCTGTTTGCGGACCGCTGGAGAGCAGGCGAAGGTCGCTGCAGATTTTGGAGAGCTTGATGGCGGTGCGTTTGAGCGCTCCGGAGAACGTCATGAACGCCCCGGTGTCCCACGTTGCCTCAACAAAGTCATGGGCACGGACCAGGTGGACGCCGCTCACCACTGAGAGCTTGTCGATGACGCGCTCAACATAGAGAGGATCGGCGGTGATTCCGGTACCGATGGCTGTGGCGCCCAGGCTGCACTCGAGCAGCAGGGCGGCTGCTTCGCGCAGACGCCGTTGGTCTTCCTCCAGCGTTACGGAGAACGCGGTGAACTCCTGGCCTAGGGTCATCGGCACGGCATCCTGCAATTGAGTGCGGCCGACCTTCGGGATGGCGGCGAACGCCTGACCCCGTTCGGCGAACGCCGCCGAAAGCAGCGCCAGCCGTTCCAGCAGATCCTCCAGCGCGAACACCAGAGCAAGGCGCACCGCCGTCGGGTAGACGTCATTGGTGGACTGGCACTTGTTGACGTGCGCGATGGGGTCCACCAGATCGTAGGAGCCGCGGGGGTGGCCCAAGGCTTCCAAGGCGAGGTTGGCGATGACCTCGTTGGCGTTCATGTTCGTGGATGTCCCGGCGCCGCCTTGGATAACGTCTACAGGAAAAGCATGGTCGACGTCGCCGGCGGCCACCGTGTCGCAGGCCAGAGCAATGGCTTCGCCAATCTCAGGGGGGATCAGGCCCAGTTCGGCGTTGGTCAGCGCTGCGGCCTTCTTCACGAACGCCAGGGATCGGACGAGGTGCCGGTGGGTTCCGAGTTGGATGCCGCTGATGGGGAAGTTGAGGATGGCCCGTTCGGTGTGGATTCCCCACAGTGCGGACTTCGGGACGGCCATGGAACCGAGGCTGTCGTGCTCGATTCTTGGTTCTGTGGTCATGAGGTGATCGCGATGACTTTGGGCTGGGTCATTTCCTCGTAGGCGAAGTGGACGCCTTCGCGGCCCATGCTGCCGTACTTGGAACCGCCGAACGGCATGGCGTCATGGCGGTAGTCGGAGGAGTCGTTGATCATCACGCCCCCGGCGTCGATCGCCTTGGCGGTGGCCAGGGCCCGGCCCAGGTCCTTGGTGAAGACCCCCGCCTGCAGGGCGTATTCGCTGTCGTTGGCCAGTGCGATGGCTTCCTCTGCGGTGTCGAAAGGCTCGATCAGGACGACCGGGGCGAACAGTTCCTCGCTCCAGGCTTCGCAGTTGCGGGGGACTCCGGTGAGGACAGCGGGTGTGAGGACCGGCCCGTTCAGGGTTCCGCCCGTGAGGAGTTGTGCCCCGGCGGCCACAGCCTCATCGATCTTCCGTTTCGCTTCGGCGGCGGAGACGTTGCTGATCATGGGCCCGACGTCGGTGTGTTCGTTCCTCGGGTCGCCGGTCTTCAGCGGCGCGGTTTGGGCGACGAAGACCTGCACGAAGGTGTTGAAGACTGATCGTTGGACAAGGATCCGCTGGGCGCCGATGCAGTTCTGCCCGGCGGCCCAGAAAGAACCGGAGACGCTGGCTTCGACGGCGGCTGGAACGTCGGCGTCGTCGAAGACGATGACCGGTGCGTTGCCGCCAAGTTCCATGGACAAGCGCTTGAGGCCGGCGTTCGCTGCGATAGCCCGGCCTGTAGCGAAGCCGCCGGTGAAGGAGACCATGCGGACCAGTTTGGAGGAAATGATGGTTTGGGCGATCGTGCGGTCGCCCAGGACAACGGTGACGAACTCCGCGGGCAGCCCGGCTTCACGGAGAAGGTCGACCAGGAGGATGGCCGTCAGGGGAGTCAGCTGGGACGGCTTCAGGATGACGGTGTTGCCGCCGGCAATCGCCGGCCCGAGCTTGTGCGCCACCAGGTTCAACGCGTCGTTGTACGGGGTGATCGCGGCGATAAGTCCCAGCGGTTCGCGGGTGAACCAGCCCTGGCGGTTCTCGGATCCTTCGAAGGAGTCGAACGGGACAACTTCCCCGACATTGCGGCGCGTTTCAGCTGCGGACAGCTTGAGGGTGTTGACCGCGCGGGAGACTTCCTTGCGGGCCTGCTTGATGGTCTTGCCGGCTTCGGCAACGATCAGTTCGGCGACTTTCTGGGACCGTTCCTGAAGGAGGCCCGCAGCGGTATCCAAAATCCGGCCGCGTTCGTGGCGCGGCATGGCAGCTGCTGCCGGTGCCGCGGAAGCAGTACGGATCAGTTCCACCCGGACGTCAGCCTCGGAGCACTGGTCCAAGGTGGCCAGGACGGTGCCGTCAAACTTGTTGCGGACCACCAATTGATTGACGGTGGCTTCGCTGTTGGTCTCGGCGATGGCTGTTTCAGGCACGGACGGCTCCTTTGGCGAATTCGTCGACGGCAATGATGTCGGAAATGAGGGCGTAGGCAGTCTCGACGCGACCAGCACCCGGACCGGAAACTGTGACGGCTCCAAGCAGGTCAGTGGTGAAGGAGACGGCGTTGGTGGCACCGGAAATCCCGGCCAGCGGGTGGTCTGCCGGAAGGGCGACGGGCTGGACAGATGCAGTGATGCTGCCATCGCTCTCGCGGCGGGCTTCGCCGATGAGCTTCCAGCGGAGGCCGTTTGCCAAGGCCTGGGTGACGTCAGCGCTGGTGATGTCCTGAATGCCTGTGCTGTGAACATCATGGGGGTGGATGTTGGCGCCGAGGAGTTCGTTGGCCAGGATGGCGACCTTGAGCCGGACGTCGGATCCGCCGATGTCAGCGGTCGGGTCAGCTTCGGCGTATCCAAGGTTTTGGGCTTCGGCGATGGACTCATCCAGGCGCAGGCCGGCTTCCATCCGGCCCAGGACGTAATTGCTTGTTCCGTTCAGGATGCCCTGCACGGCGTTCAGTTCCAGGCCGCCGAGCATTTTATGAGCCAGGCGGATCACAGGTGTGCCGCTCATGACGGCGCCTTCGTATTCGAAGCGGACTCCGTTGTTTGCTGCGAGCTCGGACAGTGACGTGCCCTGCAAAGCCACCGGTCCCTTGTTGGTGGTGACCACGTGCTTGCCGGACTCGATAGCCCACCGCACGTGCGAAACTGCTGGTTCGCCGTCGACCGGGCTGGTGAAGGTTGCTTCGACGACGATGTCGGCGGGGCTGTTCTTGATGACCTCTTCGTTACGGGGGTCGGAACTTCCGCCCGGGAGCCCGTCGAAGGAAGATCCGCGGGCATGGCCAGAACAGCTGCAAGGTCGATGCCGTCGCCTTGGACGAGTGAGCCGAAGGCGAGGTCGGTGATGGCTACGACGCGGAGCTCGAAGCCGAGGGAAGCGAAGCGATGGGGTTCGTCGCGGATCAGTTCTGCCAGGGCGCGGTTGACGCCTCCGAAACCGATCAGGGCCAGGTTGTAAGTGTTCACGGGATCTCCTTGGGTAGGGCGGTGATGCTGTCCTCTAAGCCTCAGTCCGGGGAGTGTCAGTTACTTATGGACGAATCGCCCGTCGGAGATGCCGAAACGCCCAAAAGCGGACAGTTTGATCCGTGGCCGCTTCATATCGCGCGTACTACAGTGGATGTATGGCTGCAAGCCGCAATCCGCTCGATGAGCTGAGGGAAACCATTGGCCATCTGGCCAATCAGCTCAAGCTGCCAGGTTCAGAACGCGTTGACGACCTGGTGGGCGATTTCATCGGTGCGCGGCCCGGTCCGGCCCGGCCGTTGTCCGAGGTGCAGGCCGAGCTCGATGCGCTGGTCGGTCTGGAGACCGTGAAGGAACAGGTCAGGGCCTTGGTGGCATTGCTCCAGGTTCAGGCCCGTCGCAAAGCCCACGGACTGCCCGAGGTGGCCACATCCCAGCATCTTGTGTTTCTCGGAAACCCGGGCACGGGCAAGACCACCGTGGCGCGGCTCCTGGCCGAGATGTACCGTGCGGTGGGCCTGCTGCAGAAAGGACACCTGGTTGAGGTGGACCGTTCCGGCCTGGTGGGGCAGTACGTTGGGGCAACTGCCATCAAGACGGACCGGGTGATCCGGCGGGCGCTGGACGGCGTCCTGTTCATCGATGAGGCCTACGCGCTGGCCCCGGAGGACGGCCGGATGGACTTCGGCCCCGAGGCGATCGAGGTCCTGCTCAAGCGGATGGAGGACCATCGCCACCGTTTGGTGGTGATCGTGGCCGGCTACCCGCGCCTCATGGAATCCTTCCTGCTCTCCAACCCCGGACTGCGTTCCCGGTTCGCCCGCGAGATCACCTTCCCGGACTACTCAGTGGACGAACTCGAGACGATATTCCAGCAGATGCTGGCCCAACACGAGTACATGCTGGAGCCAGGCGCGGATCAGATGCTGCGCCGCATCCTCGCCGGGCTTCACGCCGGCGAAGACTCGGGGAACGCCCGGTTCGCCCGCACCCTGTTTGAGCAGTCACTTAATCGCCAGGCGCTGCGGCTGACGCGCGACGAAGAACCGAGTCTCGACGCACTTGATCGTGAAGCGGTCATTACGCTCACCGAAGATGACATCGTCGGGGCCGCTCTGGCCCTGGGCCAGGAGCCGCAGCCGGAACCTGTTCCGGAACCTGAACCTTCACGCTGGTGGCGCTGGCTTGCCTGACCTGAATCAGGCCTTATCCTTCTGGCTATGATCGCTTCCGGGCCGGTGACCGGAGATCGCAGCACGGACATCGCCTTCTTTGTGTCCGTCCTTTTTCTTGCCAAACGGCAGCACCTTCAGAAGCGGGTGCAGGATGACCATGATGACCAGGCCCCAGATGGCGCCGAGAATGGCTGAGCACAGCGTGTTGACCAGCCATGCGAGGAAGCCACCCACAACGGGGATTCCGGCAAAGGGCGTCTCGAGGACATGAACAAGGTCGTACGGGCCGTGCCAGCCAAGGTCGTGTGCCCCCTGCAACATGATGTGGCCGCCAACCCAGAGCATGGCGATGGTCCCGATGAGGGTGATCGCAGCCAGTACGGCGGGCATTCCCTTGACAAGAAGCCGGCCGAAGCGCTGGGAGCCCGCCGAGTCCTTGGTGGTCAGGTGCAGGCCAATGTCATCCATCTTGACGATGAGTCCTACCGCACCATAGACGATGACCGTAATCGCGATCGCTACGACGACGAGGATGAACGCCCGGGCCCAGAGAGACTCGGTGGCTACCTCGTTCATGGCGATCACCATGATTTCGCAGGACAGGATGAAGTCGGTGGTGATGGCTCCCTTGGTCACCTTGGCCTCGGCTTCAGGGCCGCGTTGGACAGCCGGTGCCTTCTCGGCATCAGCATGGCCGCGGAGCTTGTGCCAGACCTTTTCGGCGCCCTCGTAGCAGAGGTAGGAACCGCCCAGCATGAGGATGAACGGAATGATTCCCGGGATGAAGGCGCTGACGAGCAGCAGCGCCGGCAGGATGATCACCAGTTTGTTGCGCAGCGAGCCCCAGAAGATCTTTTTGATCATGGGCAGTTCGCGGGATGGGTCCGCCCCGGACACGTACTGAGGGGTGACGGCGGCGTCGTCGATGACTACGCCGGCAGCTTTGGCCCCAGCCTTGGCGGCTCCCGCTGCGATATCGTCCACCGAGGCGGCCGCGATGCGGGCCAGGGCAGCAATGTCATCCAACAGAGCGACGAGACCGCCGCTCACAGAGCTGCTCCGTCCTGGCTAAGGCCGGAAGGCTGGGCATGGATAACAGGTACGAGGAGCAAGAAAGGCATGCTCGGATTATACGTTGGCTGGTAAAACCTGGGATGGCCGTGACGCGCCTTGGCCGTGATATTGCCAGCTGAAATATACCTATGTTCGGGTTGTTCCTGCCGGGCATCGCCGGGATCCACCTATGCTGGCTTCATGTCTACTGATGAAGAGAAGGATCCTCCCGTACCTGCTGACCTTGAGGGCAAAATGCCGAGGAAGGTCCACGACACCCCCGGTCACGACGAAAAGGAAACAACCAAGGAAGAACCTGACGAAAGTTAGTTTGGCGGAGGGGCTCAAAGAGCTGTTGACAGACTCGAAGTAACGCGGGTAACCTAGGTCACATGCTCGCTTAGTAACGCGCGTTACCAATGCTGCATTACCAAGCAAGCGGACCAGACAAGGAAGGTCTGGCGCGACACTCAGAACACCGAGAACACCGGAGCATTCGATGGCGAAAAGCACCACCCCTGGCACTGCGGCTGTCCGGCAGCGCGGAGTCACCATGAAAGACGTCGCCAAACATGCCGGTGTTTCCCGGACGGCTGTTTCCTTTGTGCTGAGCAACCGCGAAAATGCCAGCATTTCAGAGGAAACCCGCACCCGGATCAACGACGCCGTGCAGGAATTGGGCTACCGCCCCAATGCCGGCGCCCGTGCGCTGGCATCACAGCGCAGTGACTGGTACGGGATCGTGACGGAGATCGTCACCGCACCCTTCGCCGTCGACATCATCAAAGGCGCGCAGGACCAAGCCTGGCTTGACCGCCGGTTCCTGCTCATCGCGCCATCCGACCAGGCCGATGCCGTAGGACCCAACCAGGGCCTGGAGGATGCCGCCATCGAAAAACTGTTGGAGCAACGAGTGGAAGGGCTTCTCTACGCAGCCACTTTTCACCGGGGCGTCCGGGTTCCTGTGACCGCCAACGAAGTACCCACCGTCTTGATCAACTGCTTCGACGCTGATGAAAAGCTGCCCTCGATCGTCCCGGACGAGCGTGGGGGTGGCAGAGTCGCCGTCGAACGTTTGCTCCAAGCCGGCCACAAGCGGATCGGAGTTATCAACCTTGACCCGGTTATCCCTGCTGCAGTAGGGCGGTTGGAGGGTGCACGCGAAGCACTCTCCACTGCCGGACTGGAGCTCGACCCGGAGCTGGTGGTGTCCGGATACGCAACGGCGGACGGCGGTTACGACGCCGCATGCCGGATTCTGGACCGCTATCCACCGGAGGACAGGCCAACCGCTCTGTTCTGCCTCAATGACCGCATGGCGATGGGCGCCTATGACGCCATCAAGGAACGGGGCCTGACCATCCCCGGGGACATCGCCGTGATCGGCTTCGACAACCAGGAACTCATTGCGGCCTACCTCAGGCCAAAACTGACCACGGTTGCGTTGCCCTTCGAAAAAATGGGCGCCTTGGGTGTCCAAACGCTTGCCGCTCTTACAGCAGGACAGCCGATCCTTGCCGACCAGCAATTGGTCGACTGTCCGCTGCTAGAACGCTCTTCGGTCTGACCGCGAAATCAACGTCGAAGAGCAAAACCCCTTACCCACCCCTTCACCTTGGACGATGAAGATAGGAAAGAGATAACCATCATGACACAACCCCGATTCAGGGCTGCCCGGATGACGGCGGCGAGCCTTGCAATAGGCGCTATGCTGCTCACCGGCTGCACAGCCAACGTTGCGAAGACCAACACCTCAGAGGCCGGTGCGAACGCCGGCGCGTTCCTCACCATCCCGCGTGAGGACATGGGCACGTTCGTGCAGAACTTCAACCCCTTTGCCCCCACGGTGAACCCCATGGTTCAGCAATCCATTTACGAATCCCTCCTCATCTTCAACCCGGCCAAGGGTGACACGGTGCCGTGGCTCGCCACCGAGTGGAAGGCAGCCGAGGATGGCAAGTCCGTCACGTTCACCCTCCGCGATGGTGTGAAATGGTCCGACGGGCAGCCTTTCGTGGCAGACGATGTTGCCTATACGTTCGAACTTCAGAAGAAGATCAAGGGCGGCTTCGAGTACTTGGACACCGTCACCGCCGAGGGCAACAAGGTCACCTTCAACTTCAACAAGCCGTGGTCGCCGGCCCTTTACGACGTCGGCCAAATCACCATCCTGCCCAAGCACATCTGGTCCGCTCTGCCGGACCCGGAAAAGGATGCCAACGCCAAGCCCGTGGGCACCGGACCATATACCGAGGTAGACAGTTTCCAGGCCCAGTCCTTCGTGCTGAAGAAGAACCCCAATTATTGGCAGCCGGAAAAGCAGAAGATCGCCGGTATCAAGATGCTCGCTTTCGCAGGAAACGACGGCGCCAACCTCGCCGCAGCGAACGGCGACGTGGACTGGGCTCCCCAGTACATCCCCAACATCGAAAAGACCTTTGTCTCCAAGGACAAGGAACACCGTCAGTACTGGTTCCCGGCTACGGGTGCCATGATCAACTGGCAGCTCAACACCACCAAAGCGCCGTTCAACGATGTTGATGTCCGCAAAGCACTGAGCATGGCAGTTGACCGCGAGCAAGTCACTAAAATCGGCATGAGCGGTTACGCCAAGCCGGCCGACTGCACCGGGCTGTCCGGCAACTACGAGACCTGGAAGAACACCCAGGTCAAAGACAACTGCACCTGGACCAACCACGATGTCCAGAAGGCCAACGAGCTGCTGGACAAAGCGGGCTATGCCAAGGGAGCTGATGGGAAGCGCACGCTGAAGGACGGCAAGCCCTTCGAATTCAAGATCTCCGTGGGTGCCACTTCTTCCGACTGGCTGTCCGTGGCCAACGTCATCTCGCAGAACCTGGCCGAGGTCGGCGTCACCACCAAAGTGGAGTCCCCGGACTGGGCCGCTGTGGTTGCCGGCTATGAGACCGGCGACTTCGACTCCGGCATTGTCTGGAGTGCCAACGACCCCAGCCCGTACAAGTACTTCAACACCTCCATGGGCACAGGCACCGTGAAGCCCGTCGGCACCAAGACGTTCGACAATTACCACCGGTTCGGCGACACCACGGCGGATGCCTTGCTGGCCGACTTCGCAGCGGAGGCCGATCTGTCCAAGCAGAAGGACATCGCCAACAAACTGCAGGAAGAATACAACGACGTCGCACCGCTGGTGCCACTGTTCTCCGGCCCTGAATGGGGTGCCTTCAACGACACCCGCTTCACAGGCTGGCCCACCGAGGCCAACCCTTATGCCACTCTCTCGGTCCGGTCGCCTACCACGGTGCTGGTTCTGACCACGCTGGAACCGCGCAAGTAGCGTTTCCTCAGTATGAGGCCCAGTCGGGCCTCACAGCGCACGCCCGGCGGTTCGACGCCGTTGACCCGGCCGACTCCGCCGGGCGTGCCTCCCATACTTTCCGCACTTCCCGAATGGAGGGAAACCGTGCGCTTCATCCTGCGCCGCCTGGGTTTCTACCTGATCGCCTTCTGGGCGTCCATCACCCTGAATTTCCTGCTTCCGCGCTTCATGCCCGGGGACCCCGTCTCCCGCATGTTTGCCCGCTCCCAAGATCGAATGCAGCCGGAACAGATCGAGGCCCTGCGCAAGCTGCTGGGTGTTGACGACCGGCCCCTCTGGGCGCAATACATCGACTACATGCACAACATCTTCACCGGGCAGATGGGAGTTTCCATCTCCCGTTTCCCCACCCCGGTCACCGAGGTCATTTCGTCCCAAATCGGTTGGACACTCCTGCTGGGCGGTACCGCCCTGGTCATTGCCGCCGTCGTGGGAAACCTGCTGGGCATCCTGGCCGCCTGGCGGCGCGGCGGAGCGATCGACTCCGCGCTTCCGCCGGTGCTGGTGTTCATCGGCTCGTTCCCGTACTTCTGGCTCGCCATGGGCGCGCTCTACCTGTTTGGCGTGGTGTTGGGCTGGTTCCCGATCCGCCATGCGTTCACTGACGGTTTGGAGCCGGCGTTTACCTGGGAGTTCATCGGCGACGTCGGTGCCCACCTTGTGCTGCCGGCGCTGACGATTGTGCTGGTGTCCATCGGCGGCTGGATGCTCGGCATGCGGAACACGATGATCGCTACCAATTCCGAGGACTACATCACCATGGCCGAAGCCAAGGGACTCCGTCCGGGCCGCATCATGCTTCGCTACGCAGCACGCAATGCCATGCTCCCATCGGTGACCAGCTTCGGCATGGGACTGGGATTCGTGGTGGGCGGCGCCTTGCTCACAGAGGTTGTGTTCGCCTATCCCGGCGTCGGCTACCAGCTCCTGAATGCTGTCCAAGGCCTCGACTATCCGCTCATGCAGGGCCTGTTCCTGACCATCACCGCCGCTGTTCTGCTTGCCAACTTCCTGGTGGACATCCTCTACGTCCGCCTCGACCCGCGCGTGCGCAGCAATTAGAGGGATCGATCATGACAACCGCACTTCTTAAGCAGCCAACTCCAACGCCGGTCCGCAAGCCGAACCGCAGTTTCGTCCACGGCCTGATCACCAACAAGAAAGCGCTGACGGGCATGGCCGTGATGATCATCTTCATCGCCCTGGCCCTCCTGGCACCAATCCTGTTTCCCGGCGACCCGTCGCGGATCACGGCCATGGCCTCACTGGAACCATCAGCCGAGCACTGGCTGGGAACCACGGCCAAGGGACAGGACGTCCTCGCGCTGACCGTCCATGGTTCCCGGAGCTCGCTGTTCGTGGGACTGACTGTGGGCTTGGCGTCCACGTTCATCGGCATCCTTGTGGGCCTTGCCTCGGCGTACTTCGGCAAATTCATTGACGAAGCATTGTCCTTGGTCACCAATGTCTTCCTGCTCCTGCCCGGCCTGCCGCTGTTGGTCATCCTGGCCGCGTTCCTTCCGCCGGGACTGGGGACCGTGATTCTGGTCCTCGTGGTGACCGGATGGGCCGGCTCTGCCCGTGTACTGCGATCGCAGGCATTGTCCATCCGCTCCAAGGACTTTGTGGCTGCTGCCGTGGTGTCCGGCGAACGGGCCGGCCGGATCATGTTCCGCGAGATCCTGCCCAACATGGCCTCAATCGTCATGGGCACCCTGCTGGCTTGCGTCATCTACGGCATCGGCGCCCAAGCGGGCCTGGAGTTCCTGGGCCTGGGCGATGTCAGCACGGTCTCCTGGGGCAACAACCTCTTCTGGGCCGGCAACGAAGGGGCCCTGCTCACCGGAAGCTGGTGGGTTTTTGTCCCCTCAGGTGTGTGCATCGCGCTGGTCGCTTTTGCCCTTGCCCTCATCAACTACGCCGTGGACGAGGTCACCAATCCGCGGCTTCGGAAGATCAAAACACCTAAATCAACACCCGCTAACACCGAAAGGAGCGCCGCCAAATGACCATCTCCCAAGTTTCTTTCGGCTCCCACCAACCGGTCCTTGACGTCAAGAACCTCACCGTCAAGTACATCGGTGACACCCGCTCCACCACCGCCGTCGACCGCGTCTCCTTCAGCATCGGCACCGGTGAGGTGTTCGGCCTTGCGGGGGAGTCCGGTTGTGGGAAGTCCACCATTGCCAACTCCATCATGAGACTCCTGAAGGATCCGGCAAAGATCGCAGGCGGAAGCATTTCCTTTGGTGGCAAGGATGTCCTGGCCATGAGCCCGGAAGAGTTGCGGCGCTTCCGCTGGCAGGACGTGGCAATGGTGTTTCAATCAGCCATGAACTCGCTCAACCCGGTGTTGACCATCGGCGAACAGATCGTGGACATCTTCACCACCCACGCCGGTTACTCCCGTAAAGAGTCGATGCGGCGTGCCGGTGAGCTGCTGGAACTGGTGAGGATCGATCCCGCACGGCTGAAGTCCTATCCGCACCAGCTCTCCGGCGGTATGCGTCAACGTGCCGTTATTGCCATGGCCGTTGCGCTCAAACCGTCGCTGTTGATCCTCGACGAACCCACCACCGCGCTGGACGTGGTGGTGCAGCAGGAAATCATGGCTCAAATCAAGGAGCTTCAGCGCGAACTCGGCTTCTCCGTCCTTTTCATCACGCACGACATGTCCCTCATGGTGGAACTCTCGCACCGCATGGCCGTGATGTACGGAGGCCGAATCGTGGAAACCGCCAAAGCCCAGGACGTCTATGCCACCCCCCGCCATCCGTACACCCAGGCGCTGATGGGCGCATTCCCGCCGCTCACCGGTCCACGCGTTCCGCTGACGGGATTGCCCGACGGCGTGAAGTTCCGGAACATTCCGGACCTCGCCGAGGTGGCACCCGGCCATTTTGTGGCTCCGTTTGGTGGCGACGCCCCGGTGATTGATTCAGCAAACCTGGAAGGAGCCGCACGATGAGCCACTCCCTGATGACCTCAGCCGCCGTGTCCACTACCGGCACCCCTGCCCTTGAGATTCGAGGCTTGGGAAAGACCTTCCCAATTGGCGGCTTGTTCTCCCGCGATTCTGTGCGAGCGCTGCATGGGGTCGATCTGACCATTGGCCAAGGCGAAATCGTGGCTCTCGTGGGGGAGTCCGGTTCCGGCAAGAGCACGTTGGCCCGCTGTGTCGCCCGGCTCGAAAAGCCGAGCGTCGGGGAGATTCTCATTGACGGCGTCGATGTCCTGAAGCGGGATCGATTCCAGGCGTCACGGGCGTTTCGGTCCCAGCTGCAGATGGTGTTCCAGGATCCTTTCGGCTCCCTGAACCCGGCCCACAGGATCGAGCATTTCCTGCGGCGCTCCCTTGCGATCCACGGAAAGAACGGTGTTTCCGAGGAGGAGACCCAGCGGCGGCTCGAGGAGCTCATGACCACTGTTGGCCTGGACGCGGACATGCTGAACTCGTATCCGCACGAGCTCTCCGGCGGTCAGCGCCAACGCGTTGCGATAGCCCGGGCCCTCGCCGTTGAACCGCAGGTCATCCTGGCCGACGAGCCTACCTCCATGCTGGACGTTTCCGTCCGGATCGGCGTGCTCAACCTGATGCGCAAGCTCCGCGACGAGCAAAACATCTCCATGCTGTACATCACCCACGACCTCGCGTCCGCCCGGTACCTGGCGGACCGTACAGCGGTCATGTTCGCCGGTGAACTGGTGGAGGAAGGCGAGTCCCTGGACTTGTTGGCCAACCCAGCGCATCCGTACACGCAACTCCTGGTGTCGGCTGTCCCTGATCCCGCCCGGGCCGGCTCTTACGATCCCGTCCGCAGGGCTGAATTGCGGCAGGCAGTCATGGCCTCGACGCACTGCGCCTTCGACGGCGACCCGGACCAGGCCTGTTCGGCTGAAGAACCCGTCCGCCATCAGGTGGGAGACCCCGAAAACCGTCACTGGGTCCGCTGCCACCTGTACCGCCCATGGGCCGCTGCCGGCGGCCATGCGCTGGCGAGTGAACCACTCCAACCCGGCCACCCGGCGTCGAACGCTCAAGAAGAGGCTTCCGCATGACTGAACTGACCCATCCGCTCGCCACCGTTCCGCAGGATGAATTGGTGGCCCGCGCCGAAGCCGATCCCCTGAGGCCGCGCTTCCATTTTGTCTCCCCGGCCGGTTGGCTGAACGACCCCAACGGTGTCAGTCACTGGAACGGCACCTACCACCTCTTCTATCAGTACAACCCTGAGGGAGCTTTCCACCACCGCATCCAGTGGGGTCATGCCACCAGCACGGATCTGGTCACCTGGATTGACCAGCCTGTTGCTTTGGAACCGTCCGAGGGGCCGGACGCCGAGGGGTGCTGGTCCGGGGTCTTGGTGAACGACGGCGGCACGCCCACCTTGGTGTACTCGGGACGGGCAGAGGGCAAGGAGCTGCCATGCGTTGCTGTGGGAACCCCTGACCTGCTGAGCTGGACCAAGGATCCCGGGAACCCTGTTATTGGCGCCCCACCGGCCGGCGTTGACATCACGGCGTACCGCGATCACTGTGTGTGGCGTGAAGGCAGCAAGTGGCGCCAACTGGTGGGTTCAGGGATTCGACACCTCGGCGGCACGGCGTTCCTCTATGAGTCTCCGGACCTGCGGTCGTGGGACTATCTGGGCCCACTGTTTATCGGGGATGCCTCGCAGGGTGATCCTGCGGACACTGATTGGACCGGGACGATGTGGGAATGCGTTGACCTGTTCCGGGCCGGACAGGGATCGTTGGGGTCTGCGCCCGCTGACGGCTCGCCGGATGTGCTGGTCTTCTCTGCATGGGACGACGGCGAAACCCGCCACCCGCTGTATTGGACCGGCCGTTACGCCGGCGATACCTTCGAGCCGGATGCGCTGCACCGATTGGACTACGGAGGCCGCTTCTTCTACGCACCGCAATCGTTCCACGACGAGTCAAACCGCCGTGTCATGTTCGGCTGGATGCAGGAAGGACGAAGCGATGCCGCCATGGTGGAAGCCGGCTGGTCGGGCGTCATGAGCCTGCCGCGCGTCACCACCTTGGCGAAGGACGGAACCCTGGAGTTCGCACCGGTTCCAGAAGTGGAGAAGTTGCGCAGAAGCCACGTCAGCGTCCCCGGCCACGTGATGGTGGGTGCGGGTACCTCCGTGGAGACCGGTGTGTCCGGCAACCAGCTGGACCTTGAGCTGGACGTGCAACTTGCCCCCGGCGCGGAGGTTCGGCTCGGAGTGCTGACGTCCTCGGACGGTGCCGAGGAGACGGTGATTGTGCTGAGCCGGGCCGCCGACGGAGGCCTTACCGGCACCCTTCGCCTGGACCGTAGCCGTTCCAGCCTCGACCCCGCCGTCGATGGTGACGACAAGTCCGGGCCCCTGCCGATGACGGACGGGCGGGTCCGCCTGCGCGTCCTGGTGGACCGGTCCGCCGTCGAAATTTTCGCCAACGGCAAGCCGCTCACGGCCCGTGTCTACCCGACCCTGGACGGCGGACGCGTGACGCTGGCAGCCACAGAAGGTTCGGCGCGGCTCCTCTCCTTCGACGCCTGGACGATGGCCGGGATCTTTGACAGCATCCGCACCCTCGTCCCGGAAGGACTGTGACCATCCGGAAAATCAAGGGAATATTTACTGAGAGCACTCAGTTGTGAGTGAAGTCAGTAAGCGGGATCCCATCACGGAACAGCATTCCGCCGCAGTCCGCCCAGCAGGAAGAAGCCCCAACCATGCCCTCACTGAATACGTCCGTCTTGAATGATGCAGTTGTCCTCGTCACTGGCGCCAACGGCGGCATCGGAACCCACTTCGTCCATGAAGCACTGGCCCGCGGCGCCCGCAAGGTCTACGCCACGGCCCGGAACCCGCGCACCTGGGACGATGACCGCATTGTCCCGCTCACCTTGGACGTCACGGACCCGGCATCCATTCAGGCAGCAGTTGAGGCCGCACAGGACACGACAGTGCTCATCAACAACGCCGGTGCCAGCACGCCAACGCCTGGCATCCTCAGCCACACGGATGAGGAGATCCGGCACAACGTGGAGACCAACTTTCTGGGGCCGCTCTTCCTGGCCAGGGCTTTCGCGCCGGTCTTGTCCGCCAAGGAGGAGGCGGTGCTCATTGATATCCACTCCGCCCTGAGCTGGTACGCGGTGGCAGGGATCTACAGCGCCACCAAAGCGGCCCTGTGGTCAGCCACGAACTCCCTTCGCCTTGAACTCGCCGCCGAGAACGTGCACGTCGTAGGTGTCCATGTTGGCTACGTCGACACCCCCATGGCCGCCAACGCCACCGAGCCGAAGACGGCCCCCGCGGACTTGGTGGCAACCGTCTTCGACGCCGTCCAAGCCGGTGAGTACGAAGTCCTCGCGGATGAGACCTCCGTGAACCTCAAGGCCGGACTCAGTGCACCCGTGGAAGCCGTCTACCCACAGCTGAAGACCGTCAACGCCTGAAGCCAAAGGCAGGGCCACCGCTGAGGTGGCCCTGCCTTTGGTGCGTATGGTGCCGGTCCCTGCGCCCGAGGTTCGGGCTTCCTGTTGCGATGGTGTGCAGGTCCGGTTCCCTACGCTTGCCGAACCTGTTCTCCGGCGGTCGGTGGGGCCCGGGACTTACATGATTCCGGTGGGGACCAGCAGTGCCCAGGCCAAGGCGGGCGCAACGAGGACCACTCCGCCGGCGTACATCATCAGTTGCTTGTAGACGCGCTGGCGATCGTCTTCGCGGGCGTTGGCGACAACCAGCGCGCCGTCGGTGGAGAACGGGGATACATCGACGACGGTCGCGGCGATGGCCAGAGCGGCCACCGTGCCCGAGGCGCTCAGTGAACTGGTCGCCAGCAACGGTCCCGCCAAGGGGATGAAAGCCGTGAGCAGGGCGGTGGAGGATGCAAAGGCCGAGCCAACGCCGATCACGTAGCAAAGAACCAGCGCAATCAGGAGCGGGGCTCCGAGTGCCAGGGCCTGCTCGGCGAGTGTATCGATGACGCCGACGTGCTGCAGCAGGGATACGTAGGTGATCATGCCGGCGACCAGGAGCACGGTGGACCAGGAGACACCGCCGATGAACGTCTGGTGTTCCTTGATGTTGACCAGTGCCAAGAGGAGTCCTGCGGAGAGTGCCACGAAGCCGATGGGCATGTGGAAGCCCAAGGCGCAGACAAGCATTGCGACGATCAGTGCCAGCGTGAGGATCTGCTGTCCGTGCGGCCGGGCGGTACGTGTGGTGTCCACGTCAGCGAGCTGGCCTGCGGCGCCGTCGCGCATTTTGCCCAGGAGGGCAAACAGCACCACTGTCAGGACTGACAGGATGAGGTTCAGCGCAAAGCTTGCGGCGAAGAGTGAGCCCTGCGAGATCGGGAAGCCGTTCTTCACTGCAATGTCGTGCACAAGAACGCCCGCCACGGACAGCGGCGAGAATCCACCTGCATGTGCTCCGTTGATGATGAAGGCCCCCATGAGGACGGGGTGAATGCGTGATTCATAGGCCAGCCCGATGGCGGCGGGGGCCAGCAGGGCGACGGCGGCAGGGGAGAACGTACCGAGGGCCGTCAGTGATGCTGCCAGGAGAAAGAACACCCACGGCAGGAGCATGGTTTTGCCGCGAACCAGCCGAACACACGTCTGGACGATGATGTCGATGGTCCCATTCCGCTGGGCCATGCTGAAGAAGTACGTGACACCGATGATGGTGATGACGATGTTGGCAGGGAAGTCGGCCAGGATTTCCTTGTCCGTCATGCCCAGCATGAAGTAGCCGACGCCGAAGGATGCCACCAGTCCCATGACGCCGATGTTCAGCGGCCATTTGGTGGCGACGACGAACATCACCACGAGGATGACCAGCGGGATGATCTGGGTGGCAGTCATGGTCGGCTCCGATTCCGGGGTGGCCGCCGGGTTGAAGATGGCGCCCCCGAACAGGATGGCAACCAGGCCCAGGATCACGGAAGCGGCAACCGTTACCAGCAGGATACGGCGGCGGTGGTTGGGACTGCCGGAATTCTGTTCCAGGGTTTCGCTCTCCGATTCGGGAGCTGGTTGGTAAGTAACTTTAGCCATGGTGGTTTCTCCTCATTGAGTGGCTGATGCTAGCGAGGCTTCGACGGCACTGCCGAGAGTCTCCGGGAGGTGAATGATGCTGGTGGCGATGGTGCGTGCGGTCCGGTCGACGCCCACAAGGAGGGAACCGTCCCGGTGTTCGGTCCAGGTTTCAATCACGCCGGCCGGCGTGCGGAGTTTTAGCGTGGGGCGGGAGAGGGGGCCGGTGATATGGTTCAGCACTGTTCCCGGGGTGCCGGCGGCCAGTGTCAAAGCGATGCTTCCCGTGATGGCCAAGGCCGGATGCGGTTTGCCCATGGAGAGCATCATGACGTTGACGTCGCCTTCCGGGTCTGCCCCGGTGGGTGCGCCCACGATCGCAAGCTTGGGGACGGCCCGCGCGGCTTGCGAAGGACTGGGCGCCAATCCCATCCGGACAGCCGCCTGGCGGCGGATCACGTCCAAAGTCTCCAGCTGCAGTTCCACGCCGGCGCCCCAGGTTTCATAGCGGGCAGTGTCCAGTCCCAACTCCTCGGCGCGGACCATGACCACCGGTGCTCCGGCGTCGACCATTGATACCGTCCAGCGGGTGCCGCTTGCGACAATGGCGTCCGTTGGTGCGCCGGTAGGAAGGAGCTTCCCGGTGGTCTTTCCTGCCGGATCACGGAAGCCCAGACCCACCCGGTACCCGGGAAAGACGACACCGGGCATGTCTGCATCCGGAACGATCGGCAGGGCGCCGTCGGGGGTTGAAACCCGCTGGATGATGATCTGGCCCGTATTGGTGTTGCGGGTGACGATGCGGGTGGAATCGCCGTCGGGCGAAACCCAGCCTTTTTCAATGGCGTAGAGGCCTACAACCGCGGAGCAATTCCCGCAGTTGCTGCCCCAGTCCACGGCTGCCTCTTCGATGCCTACCTGGGCGAAGGTGAATTCGACGTCCACTTCGTCGTCGTCAGGCCGGCTGAGGATCATCGCCTTGCTGGTGGTGGAGGTGGCGCCGCCAACCCCGTCGATCTGGCGGGAGTCCGGGCTTCCGAAGAGCCTGGGAAGCAGCTCGTTGACGTCGGTGCCGGCTTGTTCCAGATGAGCAGTTTCAAAGACCCAGCACTTGCTGGTGCCTCCGCGCATCCATTCCGCTTCTATCTTCATGGTGTTCCCTGCATCTCGTTGATGTTGTTCCTGTTACGAGGATGATCCGGATCACAAATGAAGACAATGTTGGATATATAATGGGGGCTGTAGCAATGCTTAATTCATATGCAGTTCAACGCGCATAGAGTGGATTTCGACACACCAAAGTCCGGAAGAGCTGGCTCCATGACGGCTAGGCCTCCGGGAAATACAGTGAATGAACCACTTGGACAGGAGCATGAACGCATGCTTAACGAAGAAAACCCCGAATTATTCGATATTCGGCGCCTCGCGCTTCTGGTGGAAGTGGTTGAGCAGGGCTCCATCACCGCTGCGGCCGACACCATGATGTATACGCCGTCGGCCGTCTCGCAGCAGTTGCGCAAGCTCGAGCAGGAAGTTGGCCAGCCTCTCCTCAACCGCCGTTCGCGCGGCGTAGTCCCCACCGAGGCAGGCCAGATACTGGCAGGGCACGCGCGGAAGATCGTTGGGCAGATGCGGGCGGCCCGCGCGGACCTGGATCAGATCGCGGGCCTGCGCCGCGGGTCACTGACCGTTGGTACTTTTCCCACGCTGGCGGGATCGTTTCTCCCGCTTGTCATCAGGGCATTCAAAAAGCGTTACCCCGCCATTGGACTTTCCGTGCGCAGTGCCCGCTTCGATGAGTTGGTCTCGGACCTTGAATCCGGGGCAACCGGACTGTGTTTGCTGTGGGATTACCCTTGGAACCGGTTCAGTGATGAGTCCATCCGCATCACTGAGGTCTTCCAGGAGAGCACGGTGATTCTGGTGGCCAAGGGACACCCCTTGGCTGACCGTGATGAAGTAAGCATGGGTGACCTCCGGAAGGAGTCATGGATAGTGCGCGCTGAAGCCCATCCGGTAGTGGAAGTGCTTCAGCGATCTGCCCACGATGCAGGCTTTGAACCAAACATCGGGTTCCTGGCCAACGACTACCAGGAGGCGCAGGCCATGGTCAGCGTGGGCATGGGCGTGGCAATGGTGCCTAAGACGGCTGTTGCACTGCAGCATCCCGACGTCCGCGTCCTCAGTCTGGGCCCGGACGCTCCTTTGCGTCGGGTACTTCTGGCCCAGCGCCAGGACAAGGTCTACGCCCCCGCCGAAGTGGCATTCCACTCCACGCTCGTGGAAATTGCCCGCGAACGGGGGCGCGACTACTTGTAACTAGTGGTCGGCGTCGGCCTCAGCCTTCCGGGCGCTTTTCTCGGCGTCCTTCTCCGCGCGCACTGCTTCTGCCTCGTGTTGCTCTTCTGCCTTTTCCTGGTGGATGACTTCGGCGAAGAGCTTTTCCATTTCCTTGGCCACGCCGGCGGCCGAGGCGGGGTTCTGGCCGGTAACCAATCGGCCGTCCACCGCTACCTTCTCCTCGAAGACCCCTGCGGAGACGTGGCGGGCCCCCTGTTCCTCAAGCCGGTCCGCCAGGAAGAACGGAATGATCTTGTCTTTCCCTGCAGCCACTTCTTCGTCATTGGTGAACGCGGCTACGTCGCGGCCCTCGACCAGCCGGAATCCGTTGTCCAGTTCTACGTTCAAAAGGCCGGCCGGCCCGTGGCAGACGGCACCCACCAGGCCACCGGCGTTGTAGACGCTGGCCACCAGATTCTGCAGGCCTTCGCTGTCCGGGAAGTCCCACATGGTGCCGTGGCCGCCCACGAGGTAGATGGCATCGTACTGAGAGGGATCCACGACGTCGACGCGGGCGGTGTTGTACAGCCCGGCGCGCGTTGTCTCGTCTTGGGTAAAGGCAACCTGGATGGGATCGTCCGCATCCACTTCGTCGCGCGGAGGCTGGCCTCCTTTGATGGAAGCAAAATCGACGAAGTGGCCTGAGTCTTTGAAGACCTTCCAGGGATGTGCGGCCTCAGCTACGTTGTAGCCGGTCTTCTCTCCCGTGTCGCCGAGCTCGGAAACGCTGGTAAGTACCATGAGGATTTTCTTCATGAAGTGCTCCTTTCGTCCTCATCCCACCCTACGCCCCCATCAATTCCGGCCCTTTAGTAGGCTGGACGAGCATCTATGCGTCTGTTGTCACATGCTTAAGTTGTTCCCTGGATCAGGAGTGTGAGTGCCATGCCCAAGACCGGCAAGAACGATCATGCCCGGAAAGACGAGTTGCCAACGACTCTTCAACGCTCGGACCAGAAGGCCCAGGACACATTTGCCAAGACCTACGACTCGGCAATGGATTCCTATGACGGCGATGAGAGCAGGGCCGCCCGCACGGCTTTCGCGTCGCTGAAGCACAGCTACGAGAAGGTAGGCGACCATTGGGAACCCAAAGAGGAAAGTGGACCTTCCGATGACCACGCGGCGGAAGGGCTCAGCTCGGATAAGCCCACTGCGGGCGGAGTCGACGCCAACGCTTCCAAGGAGCATCTCTACCGGCGGGCCCGCGAGCTGGACATCAAGGGCCGTTCAACCATGAACAAGGATGAGCTGGTCCAGGCACTGCAGAAAGCCAATGACGCGGCTACCCGAAAAGCCCGGGAAGGCTGAACCTGCGCGCAGGATGCCGTAGCGAGCGGATTATTGGGCTGACGGGTGATGCCAGGCACATTGTGACGCATCTGCGAAGCATCCTGTTTTTGCTGTTGCGCCGAGGTAAGGCTAACCTAAATAGTCTCCATTTTCCCCATGCCCTCCCGTTCCGGGCATACACCGCAGGTGGTTCCCTTTGCGTACACTCAGCCGTTCCACAGCAGCCCTTGGGGTCGCTGCACTTCTTTCCCTGACCGGTTGTGGTCTTAGCGGTGGACAGGCAGGCACCACCGAGAAGGTGGCCGATACCAACCAGCGCATCGTCGTGGATAACTTCCGGGCCCCCGTGGCCAACTGGGCGCTGGAGTCCGACGCCGCGTACATTCTGTCGTTGTCCGGCTGCCTGGAAACCCTGACCAAATATGACTCAGCCCAGGGCAAAGTGGTCCCGTTCCTGGCAACTGAGTGGAAGCAGGTCTCACCACTTGAGTGGGACTTCACCATCCGTGAAGGCGTGAAGTTCCAGGACGGTACCGATCTCACCGCAGAGACCGTCGCCGCTTCACTGAACTCAGTCCTTAAGGCCAAGGTACCTGCAAGGGCGTTCAGCCCGAGCATTGTCAGCGGAGTTCAGGCAACGGACGCCAAGACCGTTCGCGTCACCACGCCGGTGGAGAATCCGTTGGTGCCGTTCCGCTTGGCGAGCGTCAACACGGGCATCCTCGCGCCTGCCGCCTATGCCGGTGCCACGGTTAATCCCTTCGGTCACTGCACGGGCCCGTTCACACCAGTGTCTGAGAAGGCGAAGCAGTCCTTGACCTTGGACCGCAACGAGAATTACTGGGGCGGAAAGGTGCAGTTGGCTGGCGCTGAAGTCCGCTTCATCACCAATGGCGCTACCCGGGCCGCGCAAGTACAAACCGGCGAGGCCGACATTTCCTTGTCCATTCCGGCCTCCGCACTGTCCACGCTTGAAAGTGCACCCGATGTATCCGTCCTGAAGGCAGATTCGCCCCGCACGGCCACTTTGTACATGAACAACGGCCGGGCACCTTTCAACAACGTGGATTTCCGCAAGGCACTCCGGTCCGCTCTGGACCTGGAAGCCCTGGCTGCCAGCGTCTACGAAGGTGCGGCGTTGCCTGCAGTTGGCCCCTTCGCACCCTCCGAACCATGGGCGTCCAGCGAAGCCAAGACGCCCAAGCAGAACCTGGACGAGGCGAAGAAGCTCCTGGCCGATGCCGGCTACACCGCGGACAAGCCGCTGGAGATCATCGCCATCGTGGAGCGGACGGAGTTCGCCGACGTAGCAACAGTGATTCAGGACAACCTCAAGGACATCGGAGTTCCGGTGACCATTCAGGCCAAGGAATACGCCTCGGCTGAACCCGACGTTCTGGCCGGCAACTATGACATGATCCTGAGCCAGCGCAACCGGCTGATTGACATCGCCGATCCCATTGGCTTCCTGACGGCCGACTACTCCTGCAAGGGCACATACAACCTGAGCCACTTCTGCAACGAAGAGTACGACGCACTCATCACAGAAGCTGCCCGGACCTCCAACACTGAGGAACGGTACAAGCTGTATGGCAAGGCCGGTCAACTCCTGAACGACCAAGCCGTGAACCTGTGGCTGGTCAATGAACAAGCCACGGACGCTGTCCGCAGCAACGTCCTGTCCTACGTCCAGGACCCGTTGTCCCGTTACGTCCTGACCGCGCAAACGGCCAAGGCCGGCTCCTGACAACGGGCTGAGACAACCGAAGCACGTATGATCACGTTCCTTGCGAAGCGGACGGCGACCCTGGTGGTCGCCGTCCTGCTGTCGTCTTTCGCCGTCTTCCTGATTCCTTACGTGACCCCAGGCGATCCGGTCCGGAAAATCATTCGCTCCCGTGTGGCCGGGGATGTGGTGGACGAAGCCACCGTTCAGGCACTGGCGGAAAGCCTGGGGCTCAACGATCCACTTCCCAACCAATATCTGCGGTGGCTGGGTGACTTCTTCACGGGAGACATGGGTTTGTCGCACATCAGCCGTACACCCGTGATTGATCAGGTGCTGCCGGCCTTGGGGATCACCCTCAGCCTTGTACTGGTGGCTTTGGGCACGGCCGTGGTGGTCTCCTTGCCCCTGGGGATTGTGGCGGCACTGAAGCAAGGCAGCAAAACCGACAAACTGATCACCACTGTCACGCAGTCCTTCATTGCCATGCCGGAATACTGGTTGGCACCACTGCTGGTGCTGGTCTTTGCCCTCAAGCTTGCCTGGCTGCCCTCTGCGGGGTGGAACACGGCCTCGTCCATTGTCCTGCCGGCCGCCACGCTGTCCCTCCGGCCCATCAGCTTCTTCACCTCAGCGGTCCGCTCGGGCATGATCGATGCCCTCGAGGCGGAGCACATTCCCGCTGCCCGGGCCCGCGGCCTTAGCCACGTGCAAACTGTCCTGCGGCACGTTGTTCCCAACGGCCTGGTTCCGTTGTCCACGTTGTTCGCGGTGTGGTTCGCGGGACTTCTGGGAGGTTCGGTCATCGTGGAGGTCATCTTCGCGATCCCCGGCATGGGACGTCTTCTCTACGACGCCGTGGTCAACAGTGACATCCCCTTGGCGCAGGGAGGCGTGGTGGTCGTGGTGGCTTTGGCCGTCGCCATCACCACTCTCGCGGACTTCCTGCACCGGATTCTGAGCCCAAAGGTGAGTGGCGCCCTTGCGTAAGCGGTCAGTGTTCGACGGCGCCGCCGTCGTTATTCTCGTCCTGATAGTCGCCGCCGTGGCGGCTGCGCCGTGGCTGGCGCCTTTTCCACCGGACGATCAGAACCTCGCTGCACGGCTCGCGCCACCCAGTGCCACACACTGGTTGGGGACGGACCACCTTGGGCGGGATACGCTCAGCCGCTTGCTCGACGGCGGTCGGTTCTCTTTGGTGGTGGCGGCACTGGCCACGGTCCTGACCGGAATCATTGGTTTGGTGGTCGGTGTGCTCAGCGCGCGGCGGAAGGGCTGGGTAGACGAACTCTTCACCCGTACCAATGATGTGTTGTTGGCGCTGCCGGAGATGGTGGTGGCGTTGTTCATCGTCGCTGCCATGGGCACAGGCTTCACGTCCCTGCTGGTCGCGCTGACCGTGACCGGGTGGACGCCCTTTGCCCGCCTGGCGCGGACGTTGGCCTATGACGTCTCTGCACGCGGATTCGTCGAAGCAGCGCGCGTGGTGGGCTGTTCGCCGTCGTTCATTGTCTTCCGTCACATCATCCCGCACCTCGCAGCCCCGATGCTGGGGCAAGCGACACTCCGTTTCGGGCAGCTCCTGATCAGCGTGGGAGCCCTGTCCTACCTCGGGCTGGGCGTTCAACCGCCACAGTCTGACTGGGGTTCCATGGTGGCAGCGGCCCAGCCCTACGCGGAGCGGGCGCCCTGGGGATCATTGCACCGGGCCTCACCATCTTCCTGGTTGCCCTGTGTGTAACGCTGATCGGTCAGCGGACATCACGGCGGGCAGCGGACCCGGTGGATGTCCTGGTGGTGGAGGGCCAGCATGCCTGAACTGGTTATCGAGAACCTGACGGTGGTGGGCGCAGACGCAGGGCGCCCGGTTCTTTCCGGTGTGAGCCTGGCAGTGCATCCCGGTGAGTTCGTAGCGCTCGTGGGAGGTTCGGGGTCGGGCAAAACCATGACTGCCCGCTCCGTCCTGCAGTTGCTGCCGCAGCAATTGCGGATCGCCTCGGGGTCCATCCATGTGGGCTCCGTCGATGTGACCCGTGCCCCTGAAACTGAACTGAACCGCATCCGGGGTGGCCGGCTGGGGATGCTGTTCCAGCAGCCCAAGAAAATGTTCAACCCCAGCAAGACCATCCGTGCCCATCTAGGTGAACCCCTCCGACTCCATGCAGGCCTGCGCGGCAAGGGTGCGGAGGCGAAGGTGCTGGAGCTGCTGGCTGAAGTGGGGTTCGAGGATCCACAGTGGGGCGCCCGGGCCTACCCGCACCAACTTTCCGGTGGCATGGCCCAGCGTGCCATGACAGCCATGGCCCTGGCGGGCCAGCCTGGAATCCTGCTTGCTGACGAACCGACGTCCGCTTTGGACAAGGTCCTGGAACGCCAGATCCTGCAGTTGCTGGACCGCGAACGGAGCCAGCGTGGTCTGGGGATTCTCTACATCACGCACAACCTTGCCTCTGTTGCGGCCTTCGCAGACCGCGTCCTGGTGATGGACGCAGGGAAGATCGTGGAGTCGGGCACCACTGAGGAAGTGCTGGGAAGTCCGAAGATTCCGTACACGCAAAAGCTTTTGGAAGCATCGAACCTCCTGCCATCAGGGACTGTGAAGCAGGTGCACCCAGAGCGGAGCGTCCTCACCCTGAACAGCGTGGTGAAGAATTTCGGCCGCAGCCGGCGGGGTCGCAGTCCGGCACTGGATGCTGTTTCCCTCGAGCTGAAAAAGGGTGAGATCCTGGGGGTGCTCGGCCAGTCAGGGTCCGGGAAAAGCACCCTTGCCCGGGCCATCGTTGGTCTGGACGGAATCAGCAGCGGCAGCATCACCCGGGCTCTGTCGGCAGACCGTCTTACCGATCCGACTGCCGTTCAACTGGTGTTCCAGGAACCACATGACGCCTTCGACCCCCGCATGACGCTCCGTGCCAGCCTGGAAGCACCCTTGCCACGGGGGCTCCCGTCGAGCGAGAGAACCCGGCGGCTGCACGACGCCATGACAGAGGTTGAACTGGAACCCAGGCTGTTGGACAGGCGCCCGGGCCAATGCTCCGGCGGCCAGTTGCAGCGGGTCACCATCGCAAGGGCGCTCCTGATGGAGCCGGAAGTGCTCATTTGCGACGAAGCAACGTCCGCGCTGGATGCGCTGACACAAAGAACCATCCTTGACCTGCTGCAACGCCTTCACCGCGAGCGGGGACTGTCCCTGATGATGATCACCCACGACATGGACGTGGTGCGCCACATGTGCCAGCGCGTCGCCGTCCTCTACCAAGGGCGGTTGGTGGAACTCACCGACACCGACAAGTTCTTCGCTGACCCGCAGCACCAGCACAGCAAAGACTTGGTCTCGGCGGCGATTCCCTGCAGGGGACTGCACCTGAAAAAGATGAGGACTGCCCCTAGCGGCAATTCACGTCAGATGATCAAAGTCTCCCCGCACCCAGGCCGCATGCCGTTCAGCGGAATCGTGCAGAACGACTTTGGCTCCGGACGCTATGACGTTGTTGAAATTACCGTAGATGCGATCGAACTCAAGGGTGTCCAACTGCGCGGCGATCCGCGACACCACGGCTCCGGACAGCGGCAAGCGGTTCGGGTAGCTACGCATGAAGGAGATGGAGCGGCGATCCGGATTGGGAAACACGCTGTCACCGGTCAGCAGAACCCCCATGCCGGCTGCTCCGGCCGCCCAGTGCGCCACGGCGCTGCCGGGAAAGTGTCCGCCGGTTTGGTGCAGGGTCAGCCCGCCCGCGATCGACGTGCTCCCAGACCAGTAGACCATGTTGGGATCATCGCGTCCCAGCCATTGGCGGTCTGCCTCAGCCACCCATACCGGGGCGCCGCCCAGCCGCCGCGACCATTCGACCTGCACGCCGAACATGTGGGGATGGCTGGCGGCGATCGCCAGCACAGGTCCGTGCTCCAGCACCGCGTTCACAGCGTCGTCGTCGATGTAGCCCACCGGATCCCAGAGCAACGAGCCCTGCGACGTCACCACCAGCTGGGCTGTCTGGCCGATGCCCACCTTCGGGTCGGTGCTGATGCCGAGGAGACCTGGCTCGTTTTCTGAGAACGATATCCGCTGGCCGGCCGTCCTGAGCTGGTCAAGGCTGAGCCACTGCTGCCCGTCCTCAGGGACGTACTGCCGTTCGTCGGCGCAGATGGGGCAGACCTCGGGAACGGGTTCATCACGTTCCACCGCACAGGCAGCGCAAATCAGCATGGATGGTCCTTTCGGAGCTGTCGGTTTTATTCGGCCCGCCGCCCGCTCTCCGTCGTCCGCCGCAGGCTGGTGGGCCCAGAATATTGCACGCGCGCGAGTCTGCGGAAGGGCAGGTTTTCGGGTCCGACGGTGTTGCCAAAGTCAACGGACAGGCTCACAGTGGGTTACGTCAGGTCACGAACACGATCAGGGAACCGTGTATCCGCCGTGGAGGTCAACCATGAGCACCACATCCGACGACATCTACCAAGCTTCACCCCCGGACGAAGAACCACAACTCAAGCGGGTTCTGGGACCCAAACTCCTGCTCCTCTTCATCGTGGGCGACATTCTCGGAGCGGGTGTTTACGCGGTCACCGGGACGATGGCAGGGACAGTGGGCGGCATTGTCTGGCTGCCGTTCCTTCTGGCCTTCATCGTGGCGACGCTGACGGCTTTTTCCTACTTGGAACTGGTGACGCAGTACCCTCAGGCGGCGGGTGCAGCCCTGTATACGCACAAGGCATTCGGGATTCACTTTGTCACGTTCCTTGTGGCGTTCGCCGTGGTGTGTTCCGGCATCACCAGCGCGTCAACATCCGCGAATGTCCTCGCCCAGAATCTGTTCGGGGGCCTGGAGGTCAACGGGTGGATGGGCGCGCCGGACAAAGGAATGATCACGCTGGTCGCCATGGCCTTCATGGTGTTGCTGGCAGTGATTAACCTCCGCGGGGTTGGCGAAAGCGTGAAGTTCAATGTGGTGCTGACCGCCGTTGAGGTACTCGCCCTGTGCATTGTGATCGGCGTCGGGTTCTTCGTGATGGCGCAGGGAACAGGAAACATTCAAGAAATCACGGTGTTCACCGATTACCAGGACAAGGGGTTGTTCCTGGCTGTTACGGCCGCCACGTCCATTGCCTTTTTTGCCATGGTTGGATTCGAAGACTCGGTGAACATGGTGGAGGAGACCAAGAACCCGGAGCGCATCTTTCCCCGAACCATGTTGACAGGCCTCGGCATCGCGGTGTTGCTCTACATGCTGGTAGCGGTGTCTGTTGTCAGTGTGTTGTCGCCCACCGAATTGGGGGAGATCAGGGAATCCGAAGGGGCGGCGCTCCTCGAGGTCGTCCACAAGGGCTCCCCGGATTTCCCGATCGATAAGATCTTTCCGTTCCTGGCAGTCTTCGCAGTGGCCAACACCGCCTTGATCAACATGCTGATGGCGAGCCGGCTGATCTATGGGATGGCCCGCCAGCATGTCCTGCCCCGCGGCCTGGGCAAGGTGTTGCCCGGACGCCGTTCACCGTGGGCCGGCATTACTTTCTCCACCGTGCTGGCTTTGGGACTGATCTGGTACGTCAGCATCGATCCGGACAGCAACATCGTGGCCAACCTTTCGGGGACAACCGCTTTTCTGCTGTTGTGCGTCTTCACTGTGGTCAACGTGGCGTGCGTGGTGCTCCGCCGCAAGAGGGACCCGGACCGCAAGGTGTTTTTCACCTCGCCCGGTCAGTTGCCATGGGTGGCCGCCATCCTCTGCGCCTTCCTTGCTGGTCCCTGGGTGGGCAGGAACCCCATCCAGTACCAGGTGGCCGGCGGGCTCATGGCCATTGGTGTTGTGCTCTGGTTCATCACGTGGCTGATTACCAGAAAATCCGCTGCGTCGGCAGGGCCACGCGACCGGGAGCAGGGAACTCCTTCCGGATGAATCACGAGGAGAGTCGCTGTGAACGATCAAGCAGCCATTACCGAACCGGTCAACGCCGAGCCTCCGCTGGACGGCGATGAAGCCGCCACCCTGCTTGGCTTCCTTGAACGGCAGAGGGCGACGTTCGCCTGGAAGACAGGCGGGCTTGACCGGGACAGCCTTAGCGCCCGGCATGCACCGTCGTCGTTGACTTTGGGCGGGCTGCTCAAGCACCTGGCCCGTTTCGAGGACGATATGTCCACCGAGTGGCTTCATGGCCGCAGGCAACTGCCCCCGTGGAACTCCATTGATTGGGACGCTGACCCCGACTGGGACTGGAACTCCGCTGCCGGGGACTCGCCGGAGGAGTTGTATGAAAGGTGGCGTGACGCTGTTGCCCGTTCCCGGGTGTTGTTCGAAGCAGCTATGGCAGAAGGCGGCCCGTCCCGGCAAGGCAGCATCGCATCCCGTCCGGACATCGAGTTGCCTGCCTGCGCTATATCCTCTTGAACATGATTGAGGAATACGCCCGGCACAATGGCCATGCAGACCTTATCCGCGAATCAGTGGACGGTCTCGTCGGCCAAGACCCGCCCGGCTGATCCTGCCTCCACCAACGGTCGCAGGAGGGTTCCGCGAAAAAGATCATCATGCTTACTATTGTGGAGCGCTTGAAGTCAGAGCTGAACACCACACATTGGAGCGGACATGGCACTGGGCAAGGGAACGCGCGTGGAGTGGAATACCTCCCAAGGCAAGACGCACGGAAAGATTGTGGAGAAGAAGACCAGCGACTTCGTTCTGGACGGCAACACCCACCGAGCCACGGAAGACGAGCCGCAATTCGTGGTGGAATCAGACAAAACCGGCGCACGGGCGGCGCACAAAGCCGCCGCTTTGACCGAAAAGAACTAGCGATATGTCCCATCAACACGATGTAGCCATCATCGGCGGGGGCAATGCGGGAGTCTCGCTCGCGGCCCGGCTGACCAGGTACGGGGTCAAGAATATTGGCCTCATTGAACCCAAGGACCATCACCTCTATCAGCCTCTGTTCTCCCACATCGCCGGCGGCAGGGCTGCGGTCAAGGAAGCTACCCGCAGCCAGGCATCCGTGATGCCCAAGGGAGTCGCCTGGATCAAAGACCATGCGGTGGACGTGGACACCACGGCCAACACGGTGGTGCTGGCCTCAGGCAGCACCGTTGGCTATCAACACCTGGTGGTGTGTCCCGGGCTCCAGTACCGATGGGATTCAGTGCCGGGCTTGGCCGAGGCTGTCCATTCCCCGTACGGAGCGTCCCACTACGAATTCGAGCTCGCACCCAAGGTCTGGTCACTTCTGAGCAGTGTGCGGTCCGGCACAGTGGTTTTTACCATGCCATCAGGACCCGTTAAATGTGGGGGTGCCAGCCAGAAACCGATGTACCTGGCGTGTGACTACTGGCGGGAGCAAGGTGTCCTGGACAAGATCCGGGTGGTGATGGTGCAGCCCTATCCCACCGTTTTTGGCATCCCCGAGGTGGACAGGGAGCTTGAGCGGAAAATTGCTGAATACGGCATTGAGCTCCGGACGAACAGCGAATTGGTGGCCGTGGACGCTGTCGGCAGGCAAGCGACCATCCGCAACAATGTCACCAACACCACTGAGGACCTGACGTACGACGTCCTGAACGCCGTCCCGCCCCAGTCTGCGCCGGAGTGGCTCAAAGCTACGGATCTTCCAGCCCCTGGGCGGCAGGACGGATTCGTCCAGGTGGACACCGAAACGTTGCGCCACGTCCGCCACTCCAACGTGTGGGCTCTGGGCGACGCTGCAGCCACCACCAACTCCAAGGCCGGCGGTGCGCTACGCAAGCAGACCAAGGTGCTGGCGAAGAACCTCGTAGCGGTCCGCCAGGGAAAAACGCCCGCGATGAAGTACGACGGCTACTCCGTATGCCCCTTCACTGTTTCGCGCACCACGGTGGTCTTCGCTGAATTCGACGACCACTATCGCCCCATGCCTACCATCCCGAAAGTGCCCACGTGGAAGGAAAGCCGGGTGTCGTGGTGGGTGGACCGCATCATGTTCCCCCAGGTCTACTGGCACATGATCCTCAAGGGCAGAGCTTGAGGACGAGTCCATTCCCACCACGTCAGCCAGGCAGCTGCAGGTTCCCGGCTAGGGCGTGGGGCTGCCACCGTTGACGTTGAGGGTTTCGCCAACTACGTAGCTGGATTCGGGCGAAGCAAGGAACACGTACGCCGGGGCAAGCTCCGCCGGCTGGCCGGCGCGGCCCAGGGGAGTGGAGTGTCCGAACTCCGGCAAGGCCTCTTTGGGCTGGCCGCTGCTCACCTGCAGCGGGGTCCAGATGGGGCCGGGTGCCACCGCGTTGACGCGGATGCCCTTGGGGGCGAGCTGTTGGGCCAGGCCCTTGGTGAAATTGTTAATGCTGGCCTTGGTGGTTGCATAGTCCACCAGTGTGGGCGAAGGGTTGTAGGCCTGGATCGATGTGGTGTTGATAATGGTTGAACCGGCGGGCAGGTGGGGCAGGGCAGCCTTGGTCAGCCAGAACATGGCGTACACATTGGTCTTCTGTGTGTGGTCGAATTGCTCATCGGTGATGTCTGCGAGGTCTTCCTGTGCCACTTGCTTGCCTGCGTTGTTGACCAGGATGTCCACTCCGCCGAGGACGGCGACGGCGGTGTCCACTATTTCCTGGCACATAGCGGAATCTTTAAGGTCGCCGGGCACCTTGACGGCCTTGCGGCCCGCGGCTTCAATGATGCCGGCGATCCGGGCGGCATCTTCTTCCTCTTCGGGCAGGTAGGAAAGGACGACGTCGGCGCCCTCCCTCGCGAAGGCAATGGCCGTCGCCGCGCCGATGCCCGAGTCCGCGCCGGTAACGATCGCCTTGCGGCCCTGCAGCCGGCCGGTTCCGCGGTAGGTCTCCTCGCCAAGATCCGCTGTGGGGGTCAAATCGGCGTCCAATCCTGGCTCGGGTTGGTGCTGCTTCGGTGGGGAAATCTGCTCGTAGGCGGTGACAGGGTTTCGGAACGTGTACTGGTCAGTCATGGTGGTCCTCCTGTTGTCTACGGGAGAAGCGCTGCGGGTAACGCGCCCCTAAAGCTAAGGAAGCTTATGAATCCACCCTAAGCATGCCTGGGTTCGTGTGCAAAACCTGATGGTGAGTCCCTGCGGCCCATCACTTGCTGCGCCTAGGTGCCGCTGCCGGAAGCGCTCGACGGCGGGAGGTCGCCGTCGTGCTTCTGTTGGATTGGGTGCGGACTGCTGTCCGACGGTAGTGCCGCCGCAGGGGCCGTTGTGGCCTTGTGCTGGAGTTGCAGCAGGGCCAACAGGGGGAACAGCAGAACGGAGAGCATTCCGGCGCCTACAAGAGCGGAGGAGAATCCGCTGGTGATGAATCCCTGCTCCCGTCCGATGGTGGTCACGGCCACGATGATGGGCAGCCCCGTTGCCCCGAACAGCAGGATTGCCCGCTTATGGGCCCATGACGAGCCCTGGGGCGCTGCCAGCAAGGACGGCAGGCCGCGGATGACCAGCAGGAGGACCAGGAACAGCGGGACCAAAGCGAGGGTAGCAGGGCTTGACGTCAGCGCGCCGAGGTCAAAATCAATACCGGTATCGATGAAGAAGATGGGCACCAGGAATCCGAAGGCGACTGCATCGATTTTTGTTTCAATGACCCGTCGGTCAGCTTCGGGAGCCCGCGCGATGGTCACCTGCCAGAGGACGCCGGCCGCAAAGGCGCCAAGCAGCATGTCCAGCCCCAGCACCATGCTCAGGACAACCAGCGAGCTGAGGACCAGCATGATGGACCGCATGGCGAACTGGCTGCTGGTATGGAGGGTCCTGGTGACCTGGGCGTGAAAGAGAGTGTGCCGGGCCTTTGAAGCGAAGAAGATGGACACGCCGGTCAGGAGGACAAATCCCACTAACACCACTGAGGCCGTTCCCACTTGCTTCCCGGTGAAGAACAGCGAAATCGCAATCAGGGGACCGAACTCGCCCACGGCACCCAAGGCTGCCACTGCAGTGCCGATGGGGGAGGTGGATTCGCCGGCATCGCGGATGATGGGCAGCAGTGTCCCCAATGCTGTGGAGCACAAGGCCACTCCGATGATGACGGCGGCCTCGGGAGCGGGAGCCAGCACAAAGCCTGCGCCGACTCCGGCTGCCAGGGAGACCACCCATCCTGCCGAAGCGCGTTTGATCGGGCGCCCGCGGATTGCGGTGAAGTCGATTTCGTTCCCTGCAACGAAAAACAGCATTGCCAGCCCGAAATCCGCCAAGGTGTCAGTGAACGGAGTGGATTCGATCCAGCCCAGCAAGCTGGGGCCAAGCAGGATCCCCAGGACAATTTCGAAGACCACGATCGGCACCTTGACCACGGGATCAAGCAGACCAACGGCTATGGGAGCTACAACTGCCAACGCTGCGATGAGGACCAGTGACGCGGACAGGCCTTGCATGTCAGGCCCCGGGCCGTCCGGGCCAAGCCTTGCCCGCCCAAGGATCGTAGTCGGCAAGGAGTTCCCGCTGCGGCGGGCGCTCGCTGTCAGGAACGTGCTGCAGGTTGACCCGAACCCTGTACCAGAGCGAACTGGATCCCCTCATCCCGTCAATGAGGACATCTGCCGGGTGCAAGGCGGAGACGAGGTCCGGGTGCCGTTCTTTCCATTCTTCCAGCGCGGCGAGGGCCTCTGGTTTTGTTTTGGTGCGGGCAACCTCGATGAGCGGCATCGTGGACCTCCGGCGGCCTGAGCCGTCCCCGCTCCGCGGAGCCTTTTCCGCCGGACCCAGCTCGGCAGCCAACGCCAGCAGCCCGTCGAGTGACCCCACGGCGTGGTCGATGCCGGCGTGGGGATCACCCACATCGGCATAGCGGCCAGGGACAGTGAGGACCGTAAACTGGTTTGGCCGGGCTGAACGTACTTCTGCCCAGGTCAATGGCGTTGAGACGCGGGCATCGGGGAGTGACCGGACCGAGTAGGCGGAAGCAACGGTTCGGTCCTTGGCGTTCTGGTTGAAGTCGACGAACACGCTTTCACCCCGTTCCTCTTTCCACCATCTGGCGGTGGCGAGCCCCGGAGCGCGGTTCTCCACCTCACGGGCCAGGGTTTCAGCGGCAAGACGCACCTCGCGGTAGGACCAGTCCGGCGCGATCCGCACCAGGATGTGAAGCCCGCGCGAACCGCTCGTCTTCGGCCATCCCACCAACCCGACGTCGTCGAGTACGTCTTGCGCGACGTATGCGGTATCCACGATCTGTGACCAATCCACTCCCGGCATGGGGTCGAGGTCCACGCGAAGCTCATCAGGGTGCTCCAGGTCCTCGGCGCGGACGGGGTGCGGATTGAGGTCAAGGCAGCCAAGGTTCACTACCCAGGCCAAGCCCGCGGCGTCCCGGATGACCGTTTCTTCAGCGGAGGTTCCGGAGGAGTATTGGAGCGTAGCTGTGTCGATGAACGGCGGATGGTTTTCCGGCACGCGCTTTTGGAAGAACGGCTCTGCATCGATGCCTTTGGGGAAGCGCTTAAGGACCATCGGCCGGCCGCCGGCTCCCCTCAGCGCACCATCTGCCACCTCAAGGTAGTAGCGGACCAGATCGAGTTTAGTCAGCCCGGGTTCCGGGAAAACCACTTTGTCCGGATTCGAGACACGAACCTCGGCGCCGTCAATGTCGAGGATCTCCGCGGGGGTCTTGGAGGGGCTCATGCGGTCACGCTAGCAACGAACGGCTGTCCCAGCCAGAGGAATCGAAGAAAAAGTGGTTCCATGCCGTTACCGCACCCACCGGAATTGCAGAACTGGCGTTTAAATTAAAAGTAGGTATGGTGATAGTGAAGCACCTAGGAATGGAGTGATTGGATTGTCAGGAAAGTCCCCAAACGGAGCAAAGTCGAAAAAGTCTGGAAAGACCATATTGGAGAAGCGTGCGGAAAAGAGGGCAAAGGCTGAGGGTAGCGAAAACGTCTTCTCCAAACCGCGAAAGAACCAGAGGTAGCCATAGGTCCGGCAAGTCCTCGCAAGGACGGATCAGACGTGATGGATTAATCGTTGAGGTTATGAAAGTGCATCAATGAAACAAAAAGTCTTGGCACTTATTGTGCCTGCCCGGATATCTTCACCCATTGGATTGGAATGGATTGGGTATGGTCTGGACCTTCGGCAGAAATTGGTAAAAGGTAATGTCGGGACAATTAACGGAAGGGGTTGGCACGTTTTCCTGAATGATGAGGCCGAGTTCATTCCCCTGCCCCTTAACCCGCGCGCAGAGGTGTTGATCCGCGAAGCGGGCCTTCAGGTTGAGGACACCATCAGTGGCGACGCAATCTTCCTCGGCCATGCAAGCAACGGTGAGGACACCTGCGTCCCGGAACACTTGTTGACCATGGCGGAGCGCCTCTTCGAGACCCGTTTGGCGGCCTAGTGGCCATCCAGCCGATGCAAAGGCAATCCGACTATATTTGGCCATGTCAGCCCACCACCATCCTCTGAGGGAGTCTGCACACTATGGCCAAGGAACTCGCCACCCAGCTCATCGAACAACTCCAGGCTGCCGGCGTGCAGCGGATCTACGGAATCGTTGGTGACAGCCTCAACCCGATCGTGGACGCTGTTCGCCAGACCGGGGGTTCGGCGAAGGGAGGCATCGACTGGATCCATGTCCGCCACGAGGAGGCGGCAGCTTTCGCCGCAGCTGCGGAGGCGCAATTAACCGGCAGGCTTGCCGTCTGCGCAGGATCGTGCGGCCCCGGCAATTTGCACTTGATCAACGGCCTGTACGATGCCAACCGCACTGGAGCCCCGGTGCTGGCCATCGCCTCGCATATCCCCAGCAAGCAGATCGGCAGCGGCTTCTTCCAGGAAACGCATCCGGACCGGCTGTTTACGGAATGCTCGGTGTATTCGGAATTGATCAGTACCGCCGAGCAGGCACCACGGGTCATGCACAGTGCCATCCAGAACGCCATTGCCCTCAGGGGAGTCTCGGTGGTCACCCTCCCGGGCGACATCGCCGGCCTCGAAGCCACGGTCCCCACGCCGGCGCCTGCCACCTTCCGGCCCGCAACAGTGGTGCCCGATCCTGCGAGCGTCCAGGACTTGGCCAAGGCCATTAACGACGCCGATAAGGTGGCTGTTTTCGCCGGTGCCGGCGTTGCAGGGGCCCACAGGGAACTCATGGCGCTGGCAGAGCTCATCAAAGCTCCCATTGGCCACTCCCTCCGGGGCAAGGACTTTGTTCAATACGACAATCCGTTCGACATTGGCATGACCGGGTTGCTCGGCTACGGTGCTGCAGCGGAGGGCATCGAGGACGCAGACCTGCTGATCCTGCTGGGTACCGACTTCCCCTACGATCAATTCCTCCCGGATACCCGGACAGCCCAAGTGGACCGGGCCGCGCAGCGGCTGGGCCGGCGGACCGACGTCGATATTGCCGTCCACGGCGACGTCCTGCCAACCCTTCAAGCGCTGCTGCCACTGATCCAAGCGAAGAAGAACCGCCGGTTCCTGGATCAGATGCTCAAGAAGCACGACCGCCTGATGAACAAAGCCGTGGGCGCCTACACCCGCAAAGTGGAGAAGAAGCAGCCGATACACCCCGAGTACGCTGCCTCCTTGCTGGACCAGGTTGCAGCAGAGGACGCCATCTTCACGGCTGACACCGGCATGTGCAACGTCTGGACCGCGCGCTACATCAACCCGTTGGGCACGCGGCGACTGATCGGTTCCTTCCTTCACGGCTCCATGGCCAACGCCCTGCCGCACGCGATTGGTGCGCAAGTGGCATATCCCGGCCGGCAGGTGGTTTCAGTCTCCGGTGATGGCGGCCTGTCCATGTTGCTGGGTGAGCTCATCACGGTTGCCGCGCACAAGTTGCCCGTGAACGTGGTGGTGTTCAACAACTCCACCCTGGGCATGGTCAAGCTGGAGATGCTGGTGGACGGGCTCCCTGACTTCGGCGTGGACGTCCCGGACGCAAACTACGCCGGGGTTGCCAAGGCGTTGGGCTTCCACGCAGTGCGCGTCACGGATCCAGCGGACATCGAGGCTGCGTACCGGGAGGCGTTTGCACACCCTGGACCGTCACTGGTGGAGCTCATCACGGATCCGAACGCCCTGTCCATTCCGCCGAAGATCTCGGGGTCCCAGGTGATTGGATTTGCTACTGCCATGTCCAAAGTGGTCCTGAACCGGGGTGCAGGCGAGGCCGTGAGCATGGCCCGCAGCAACCTGCGCAACATCCCGCGGCGCTGACTCACTGCCGGAACGCGGCAGCCAGGTACGGGGCCGTCCGACTTTCCGTTGAGCGCGCGACGACGGCGGGCGGGCCGGTGGCGATCACCTTGCCACCTGCGTCGCCGCCGCCGGGACCCAAATCGATCACCCAATCTGCGTCCGCCACCACGGCCATTTCGTGCTCCACCACGATCACGGTGTTGCCGGCGTCGACGAGCCTGTGAAGCTGCTTCATCAGCAACTGCACGTCAGCGGGGTGCAATCCCGTGGTGGGTTCGTCCAGCAGGTACAGGGTGTGCCCGCGCTGGACGCGCTGAAGTTCGGTGGCGAGTTTAATGCGTTGGGCTTCGCCGCCGGACAGCTCCGTGGCAGGCTGCCCCAACCTGAGGTAACCCAGTCCGACTTCCTGCAAAGTTTGCAGGCTTCGCGAGACGGACGGGAGATCCGAGAGGAACCCGGACGCTGTCGAAACGGTCATGCCCAGGACCTCGGCGATCGTCCGGCCACGGTAGGTAACTTCCAGGGTCTCCGGGTTAAAACGGGAACCGTTGCACTCGGGGCAAGGGCCGTAGCTTCCTGGCAGGAACAGCAACTCCACCGCCACGAAACCTTCTCCCTGGCACGTTTCGCAGCGACCCCCGGCGACGTTGAACGAGAACCTTCCTGCACCGAAACCCCGGGCGCGGGCGCCGGCAGTGGCCGCGAATTCCTTCCGCACACCATCGAAAAGGCCCGTATAGGTGGCCAGGTTGGAGCGCGGCGTGCGGCCGATGGGCCTCTGGTCCACTTTCACGAGGCGATCGAGATGGTGCAGCCCGGACACGGCCGCAGTCCCCGTTGCCGCGGCGGGCGACCCGCTGTCCGTGGACTCCGGATGCAATTCGGCGCTGACAACATCGGCCAGAACCTGGCTGACCAACGTGGACTTACCCGAGCCGGAAACGCCCGTCACAGCTGTGAGTACACCCAGGGGAAAATCGACCGCAAGCCCGCGGAGGTTGTGCCGGGTGATTCCTCGAAGCTCCAGCGATTCATCCCATGAGCGGGCCGCACCTTTACCCGCACTGCTGCCGTCAGGGAAAAGGAAGGGCCTGGTTACAGAGTCCGGCACATCTTCCAGACCGCCCACGGGACCGCTGTAGAGGACCTGCCCGCCGCCCTCTCCGGCATGCGGTCCGACATCCACCAACCAATCGGCGGCCCGGACGAAGTCCATGTTGTGCTCCACAACAAACACCGAGTTCCCGGACGCCTTGAGCTGGTTGAGCACCTCAAGCAGGGGTTCGGCATCAGCTGGATGAAGCCCGGCGGACGGTTCGTCCAGCACGTAAATGACGCCGAACAACCCGGAGCGCAGCTGCGTGGCAATCCTGAGCCTTTGCATCTCGCCGGGGGAGAGCGTGGGTGTTGCGCGCCCCAGTGCCAGGTAGCCCAGGCCAAGGTCCAGGAGCACGGTAACCCTGGCGAGCAGGTCCCGCGTGATGGCGACTGCCACCTCGTTGCTTTCTCCGGACGTCTGGGTACGGGACGCCGTACCCGCGGCGGTGAGCTCGGCGGTGGGCCTGATGATCTCTGCCAGTTGGGTCATTGGCAGGGCGTTGAGCTCTGCGATGGTCTTTCCGGCGAAGGTGACTGCGAGCGCGTCTGGCCTGAGTCCGCTGCCGTCGCACCGTGGGCATCGGCCGGTCTCCATGAACCGCAGGACCCGGTCCCGCATGGTGGTGCTCTTGGAGTCCGCGAGTGTGTGGAGGACGTAGCTTTTGGCGCTCCAGAACCGTCCTTTGTAGGGTTTGGCAACGCGGTCGCGTTGGGGTGTCACTTCCACCACCGGCTGTTCCTCAGTGAAGAGAATCCAGTGTCGGTCCTTTTTCGGCAGTTTTTTCCACGGTGTGTCCACGTCGTAGCCCAGGTGGGTGAGGATGTCCCGGAGGTTCTTGCCTTGCCAGGCGCCCGGCCACGCGGCTATGGCGCCGTCGCGGATGCTGAGGGAGGGGTCGGGAACCAAGGATGATTCGCTGACGGTGTGCGCAACGCCCAGGCCGTGGCACTCGGGGCATGCTCCGGCGGCGGTGTTGGGGGAGAATGCGTCTGAGTCCAGTTGCTTGGCGCCTTGCGGGTAACGCCCGGCCCGGGAGAACAGCATGCGCAGCGAGTTGGAGAGGGTTGTCACTGTGCCCACGCTGGAACGTGCGGTCGCGGTGCCGCGGCGTTGTTGGAGCGCGACGGCGGGTGGCAGCCCGGTGATGGTCTCCACCTTGGGGTTGTGGCCCTGTTGGATCAGGCGGCGGGCGTAGGGAGCCACGGATTCGAAGTAGCGGCGCTGTGCTTCGGCAAAGATGGTGCCGAAGGCGAGGGAGGATTTTCCGGATCCGGAGACGCCGGTGAAGGCGACGATCGCATCCCTGGGCACGTCCACGTCAACGGTGCGGAGGTTGTTTTCGCGTGCTCCCCGTACTCGGACGAAGCCATCCTCGGGGTCGGTAGACGGCGTTGCCGGCACCTCGGGAACGGGCCGCTGGGAATTTGTCAGTACACTGTCCATTTCTATGACTCTAGCGGCGTTCGCGGCTGGTCGCTTCGATGGGGCCTGCTTCCAGCCTCGGCGCTAAGGGGCGGGAATGATGAAATCGTGCCTACCGGCAGGTGCCGCTTTGATGTGGTGGTCGAGGGATCCGCGCGCTCCACTCCGAACTGAAACTGATCAAGAAGAACTGATCCGGGCCACTCAAACGCTAGTGCATGAGGGTCCCCAGGAGGACAATGCGGATCATGGCTGACGAAACCCTGGATGAACAGCGCACCAACGAGAACGTGGTCAAGCGGCTGATCGACTGCATCAACAATCGTCGTATCGAGGTCATGGATGAGCTGTTCCATGACGACGCCGTGATGCATTGGCCTCAATCCGGGGAAGTGGTTCGCGGGGCGGAGAACCGCAGGGCCATCTACAGTGCCTTCCCGCAACTCCCCACCATTACGCCGCGCCGCCTCCTGAGCGGCGGCAACCTGGTGACGGCTGAGGCCTTGCTGGACTATGGCGGACCTGCCTATGAGACGGTCTTCATCTTCGAATTCCGCGACGGCAGGATTGCCAAGGAAACCGCCTACTGGAGCGAAGCCTTCCAAGCTCCAGAGTGGCGCGCGCAGTGGGTTGAGGACACCAAGGCCTAGTCAGGCTCGGTGTCGCCCGCAATCTGCGCTACTCGGTTGGAGGCCGGCGTCGTTGCTGCTTGGTGGCGGACCTGAGTTCCTTGGCTGCGCGGTGCCGGCGGGCCGAGCCGCGGGTGGGTTTGGAGGGGCGGCGAATGGCTTCCGGGACAAGGCCCGTCCTGACGATGTCAGCAAGTTTGGCCAGTGCGATCTCGCGGTTGCGCAGCTGTGACCGCTCCTCGGCGGCCGACACTGTGATCACTCCGTCAACGAGTCTCGGCCCCAGGCGCCTGAGCAGCAGCTGGAGCTGCCCATCCGTCAGGGCCGCCGTTTTAGCAACGTTCCACATCAGTTCGGCCCGGCTGTCAGTGGTGTTGACGTGCTGGCCACCGGGTCCCGACGACCGCGAAAACCGCCAGGACAACTCCGAGGCGGGAACCGTCACTGTGGGGGAGATATCCAGGTCCATGACTCAAGCCTTGCACGCCCTGAGCCTTCCGGAGTCAGCGAGTGCAGGGACATCCCCCGACACGGTTTTAGAAATTAGGTAAGCCTAAGCTAATCTTTCGTTTTGTGATTGAACAGAGTGAACTTTCCGGGCTTGAAGCCACAGACCTGGTCCTCCGCTACGGAGACAAGGACGTGGTGCACGGTGCCGGGCTCCGCCTGGAGCCAGGCCGCATCGTGGCCTTGGTGGGTCCGAACGGCAGCGGCAAGTCCACGCTGCTCCGTGCGCTCGCCCGGCTGCATGAGGCCTCCTCCGGAACTATCAGGGTCCGGCCTGACGGTGGAGAAGCATCGGATGCGCTGATGATGAAGCGCAGTGACTTCGCCCGCCATGTAACGTTGCTGTCGCAGAGCCGGCCCGTGCCGCACGGACTGAGCGTTCGTGACGTCGTGGAGTTCGGCCGCCATCCGTACCGCGGACGGTGGCGTGCTGCCGATCCCGAGGGACCCGCTGCTGTCCACCGCGCCATGGAGCTGACAGGCGTAGCTGAACTTGCTGATCGTGGTGTCCAGGAACTTTCCGGCGGGCAACTGCAACGGGTGTGGTTGGCAAGCTGCCTGGCCCAGGACACGTCGGTGTTGCTCCTCGATGAACCAACCAACCACCTGGACCTCCGGTACAAGGTGGAGATCTTTGACCTGGTGTACGACCTCGCCCGCGTCCACGGTGTGGCGATTGGCGTGGTCCTGCACGACCTCGATGAAGCCGCAGCGCTGGCCGACCACGTGGTGGTTCTCTCGGAGGGTCGGATTGCAGCAGCGGGCCCAGCCCACGAAGCCCTCGACGCAGCGCTGTTGAGCGACGTCTATTCAATCCCCATCGTGACCCACACTGATCCGCTGACCGGCAGGCTGCGCACCCGCGCGGTGGGCCGGCACAACGACAGTTGAAGACTTCCAATACAACGTCAGCACCCCAACACGAAAGGGACCCCGTGTCCATGAAGATCCACAAGGCATTGGCTGCCACTGCTGCCCTGGCAGTCCTGCTCACCGGCTGCGGTACTACTGAAGGACCTGCCAGCCAGGCGTCCAACACCGCCGCTGCCGGCGAAGCCATCACCGTGACCGACGCCCGCGGCACCGAGGTCAAGCTCGACGGCCCAGCCAAGCGCGTGGTGGGCACGGAATGGAACGTGGTGGAGAACCTGACCACCCTCGGCGTCATGCCGGTAGGCGTTGCAGACGTCAAGGGCTACAGTGCCTGGGTTACCGCCGGCAAGCTGGACAGCACTCCCACGGACATCGGAACCCGCAACGAGCCCAGCTTCGACACCATCGCGTCCCTCGATCCTGACCTGATCGTGGCGACCACTGATCTTGCCGAACCAGTCATCAAGCAGCTCGAAGAGTTGGCTCCCGTTGTTGTGGTGAAGTCCGCCGATGGCAGCCGCCAAATTGCGCAGGCTGAAGACAACTTGAAGCTGGTCGCCAAGGCAACCGGCACGGAGAAGAAGGCTGACGAGGCCATCGCAGCTTTTGATGCCGCTGTCATCAAGGGCAAAGCTGAATTTGAGAAGGCCGGCCTTGGCGGTGCCCGCGTGGCGTTCGCCGACGGCTGGGTTGCTGACGGCAAGGTTTCCATCCGCCCCTACACCAAGGGCTCCCTGCTGGCTGACATCAATACCGAACTGGGACTCGTCGACCCTTGGACAGTTGAAGGCGACCCTGCGTACGGCTTGGGCTCCACGGACGTCGAAGGCCTGACTGCCCTCAATGCCGACCACTTTGTGTACATCACCAACAGTGCCGACGGTGACTTCACCGAGCAGTTGACCGACAACGCCGTGTGGAAGTCCCTTCCGTTCGTGACCTCCGGCAACGTGCACCGCCTTTCTGATGGCATCTGGATGTTCGGTGGCCCTGCCTCGATGACCCAGTATGTCGACGCGATCGTCGCGTCCCTCACCAAGTAGTCCTACCCCATGACCGACACTGTGAAGAGGCCCGCCATGACCGTACACACGGCCGTGGCGGGTACTCCGGTCCCCACGCCGCCCACCGGACACGGCGCCCGCCAAGGCGCCCGGCGTCTTTCCGGCCCGGTCCTTGTGGCTGCCTCCGGGATGGTTGCCTTGGTCCTGTTGTCGGCGCTCCACCTCACGCAAGGAACGGCCGACGTCGGCCCGTTGCAGTTGCTGGGGCTGGTCACTGGTGGCGGAACTGACCAGGAAACCGCAGTGTTGGTCGCCTCGCGCATACCGCGGCTTTTCGCCGGCCTGTTGGTCGGCGTCGCGTTGGGGGTGGCCGGTGCGGCACTGCAGTCGGCCACCCGCAACGTTCTTGCTTCCCCGGACACTCTGGCGGTCAACGCCGGAGCCCACTTTGCGATCGTGGCAGTGGCCGCGTTCGGGCTGACGCTGCCGGCGCTGCTGTCCGGTGGTATTGCCTTCATCGGCGGACTTGCTGCGGCAATGCTGGTTCTGGCGTTGTCCGGTGGGGGAGCGAACGGCAACGGCGGTCCCATCCGTTTGGTGTTGGCCGGCACGGCACTGGCCCTCGGCCTGCATTCGGCCACCAGCGCGCTGTTGCTGTTGTTCAGCCAGGAAACCACCGGACTCTACGCCTGGGGGCAGGGCAGCCTTGCCCAGTCACGCACCGATGAACTGATCCAGTTCACACCGGTCATTCTTCTGGGCATTGCAGGCTTGTTCCTCCTCGCCCGCAGGATGGATTTACTCGGCCTGGGCGACGACGCCTCCCGGCTGGCAGGTGCGGATCCGCGTCTGGCCCGGGTTGGCGCCGTCGTACTTGCCGTCGTCCTGTCCGCATCGGCGGTAACCATCGCCGGGCCGATTGGGTTCGTGGGCCTGTGCGCCCCGGCAATTGTTCGGCTGCTGGCCTCCCGGCTCCGCGGCCTTGGCCGGCACCGGGCGTTGCTGCCCATCTCCGGTTTGGCCGGTGCAGTGGTGGTCATCGGAGCCGACGTTCTTGTCCGTGGCCTCTTCGGCGCCCAAGCCGGCGTCGAAGTCCCTACCGGTGCAGTCACCACGGTCTTCGGCGCCGTCTTCCTGGTGGTCCTGGCCATGCGGATGTCCGACGCCGGGTTGAGCGTTGCAGGCGACGCGTTGGCGCGGCTACGATCACGCCGGTTCTTCCTCACAGTGTTGATCGGGCTGCTGGTGGTGCTCACTGGCTTGCTGGTGGCCGGAGCGCTGCTGGGTGATGCGAAACTCCTGCTCGGTGATCTGGTCAATTGGCTCACGGGCCAGTCCGGAAACCGTGTCAGTGCCGTGCTGGGTACGCGCATGCCGCGGGTCCTGGCGGCGGTTCTTGCCGGAGCTGCACTGGCTCTTGCCGGTGCGCTCATCCAGGCAGTCTCCCGGAACTCCCTGGCCGAGCCTGGAATCCTGGGGGTCTCCGGCGGCGGCGGACTGGCAGCAATCATCGTCATCACCACCGTCCCGGCTGCCGGCTCGTGGGTGATCACCGGCTCCGCGCTGGGCGGCGCCGCATTGTCGGCGCTGCTGGTCTTCGGCCTCGCCTTCCGCGGAGGACTGCAACAGAACCGCCTGGTGTTGATAGGCATCGGTGTCTCCGCAGGATTGGCCGCGATGATTACCGTCCTCCTGGTGAGTACGGACCCGTTCAACCAGACGAAGGCGCTGACGTGGTTGTCCGGCTCCACGTATGGCCGCAATTTCGCGTCGGTCCTGCCGCCGCTCCTTGCTTTACTGGTCTCGATACCTGTGCTGGCTGGAATGCGGCGGGACCTGGACCTCATTGCGGTGGATGATGATTCTCCCCGCGTGCTGGGCATTGGGCTGTCCGGATCACGCCTGCTCCTGCTCTCAATCGCGGTGCTCTTGACGGCGGGTGCCGTTTCATCGGTGGGCGTGATCGCGTTCGTCGGCCTGGTGGCCCCCCACGCTGCCCGTACTTTGGTGGGGGCGCGGCACTCCCGCGTCCTTCCGGTGGCCGCCCTCATTGGGGCCGGCACTGTGGTCTTCGCAGACGTGATTGGCAGGACTGTCATCGCTCCCGCGCAGATTCCCGCGGGCATCATGACGGCTCTGGTGGGAGCACCGTACTTCGTTTATCTGTTGTGGCGCTCCCGGGTAGACCGCAACGTCTGACCTCCCGCTTCATGACCTCCCGGACAGCGGCCTCCAGCACATAGGATCGACAGTATGGCCGGTACCGTGGACGTTCTTGGCCCCATTCTGGAAATGATGACCTGGGTGGGGTTCGTCCCGGGTGTGCCGTTGCTGATCAGTGCCTGGATCATCGCCAAGCGCCGATGCGTTTGGGTGACCGCGGACGGTGAACGCTTTGCCGCGGGCGGATTCATGGGCCTCCACTGGGTTGACCAGTCAGATGAGGAACGCAAAGTCCTGTTGGACGTCCCTGCCGGCGCCGGAGGCTATGAGCCCCGGGCGGTGGTGGTCCACTACGACGTCTGCCATCCTTCGCGATGCTCGCTTGAACCACCACGGCACGACCATACAGTGCTGATTGTCGGTTGGATCCTCACTGGAGTCGGCATCCTGAGCACGCTTGGTGGATTTGCCCTCCTGGTGCTTTAATCCTAGACCCCTTGAATGGCTCTCCGCTCCGGGGCTAGCATGTCCCGCACGGTAGATCCGAGGAGGCAGCCCATGAGCGAGTCAACCGTAAGCGGGCCATCGGCAACCCTGATGGTGGACCTGATCATCTCCCTGGACGGCTACGCCTCCGCAGAGGGGTGGCCTGGCTGGTGGGGCCTTGAGGGCCCTGAGTACTTGGCCTGGCTTGAGGAGGAAGGCAAGAAGGACCTCACCATGCTGATGGGCGCCAACACGTATCGGGTGATGTCCAGCATGTCCGAGCAGGCGTCGGGGGATGGATCCGGGTTTTCCGAGGAGGAAGGCGCCAGCTTGTCAGGTCTGGCGGCCATGCCCAAAGTCATCTTCTCCTCCACCCTCACAGAACCCTTGGCCTGGCCCAATTCGGAGTTGGTGTCCGGCGATGCCGTTGAAGCAGTGAGGGAAATGAAGCGGACGCGCACGGGCACGTTGAGCACCCTCGGCAGCCTCAGTCTGTGCCGGTCATTGCTGACGGCCGGTTTGGTGGACAGGTATCGGCTGGTGGTTTTTCCCGTCATCACCGGCAAGACCGGGCAGGAACGGATTTACGATGGCTACCCGGACGTGGCACTTGAGATGGTGGACAGCCGGACCTTTGATGGGAGGTCCCAACTGCTGGAGTACATCCCGAGGGTTATCGACGGACCTCCGGGAAGCCGGCAGCCATGAGCCGGGCACTGGAAACGATCGTCCAGCAAGTGCATCTGCCCGCTGGAATGGCTGGACCGGACAAGCTCAGCTTCGACGTACGCTGCTTCGTGCTCCCCATCGCTGAAGGAATTGTCCTGATCGATACGGGCCTGGCCGGCAGTATCGTCGAGATCGAACTGGCGCTGGACCGGGTTGGCGCGGGCTGGAGTGACGTCTCGGACGTCGTGCTTACGCATTCGCATCCGGATCACGTTGGCGGTTTGGACGACGTCCTGTCCAGGACGACGGGAGTTGCGGTGTGGGCCGGCGACGGCGAGTCCGACGCCGTGGTCCCGGGCGGACTGTTGCAGCCAGCCTCTGATGGCCAGCAGATCCGCGGGTTGCGGGTTATCCGGACACCCGGGCATACCGAGGGCCACCTCAGTTTGATGTTGGAAGATGAGGGCTTGATGTTCGTGGGCGACACCGTGGGTGTCATGGACGGGACCATGGTGCGACCACCCGCCCCATTCACGGCTGACCCAGCGGAGGCCGAACGTTCGCTCTGGAAGATCGCCGACATGTCTCCGGACAGGATGGTGTTCTCCCACGGTGCCGAACTCCGGGATGCGGGCTCCCGGCTGCTCGCTCTGCTCGAGGAGCCCTCAGTCGCTCCGTAGCGGCTGGGGGCTTCGTTGGGGAAACAGGATTTTCACCGTGGTTGCTGGACCCGATTGTCAAAGAAGGGCGCCAGGCAGTCCGCGTAGTGGCTCATTGCTTCGGAAAAGGTGAGGAGCCGGATGGTCTCCGGCTGGGCAGTTTCCGTTGCGTCGGCGTGCGCTTCATCAACAAGGCACAGCAGCGGTTCTGCGCTGAAGCCGTTCGCGGTCAAAGTGGCAATTCCCCAAGGATGGTCGGGATCGGCTACTGAGATGCCTGCTGCGTCAAAGGTATCCCTGAGGACATTGCCCGTCACGGTCCGCCATGACTGAAGGTACGGCGGCCTCAGTTGTTCAATAAGATCCTCATCCTTGGCCGCATAGGCTGAGCCCAGTGCTGTGGTGAGGCCGTCCCACTCCTGGGCGTCGCGGACCATGAGGTGCGCGGCCCGCAGGTGGGCAAGTGTTTCGTCCAACGTCATGGCAGTCCCCAAACTTCCCGTCGTTTGCGTGCCCCGTGGAGGCATGCCTGACCGCCGTCGGCCGTCATCATCAAAGAGAACGGACAACAGGCCGCCATGATTCCCGGCAGGCCACGTCCTGTGCATTCCTGGCCTTTTACCGACATTCCTTGGCCGCCTAGTAAATCAGTAGTCTTACTATTAGGCTGACCGTTTGGGGACAGTCCCCGGCACGGAAAAGAGCGAGGCGAGGAATGACTGAAGAGCAGGACATCAAGAAGGTCACGGACATCATCAACGACTCCAGGATCGGAATGTTGACCACCATCAACCAAGACGGCGCACTGGTCAGCCGTCCGCTCGCCGTTCAGGACGTCAAGGACGACGGCGACATGTGGTTCTTTGCGGGACTGGACACCTCGCAGGTGGCGCATGTCCGGCAGGATGCCCGGGTAAATGTGTCCTTCGGCAAAAACACGGAGTGGGTGTCGGTGGCCGGTACCGCCGAAGTTGTCACGGATCGCCAGAAAATCCGCGATCTGTGGAACCAAGTGGTGGAAGCCTGGTACCCGGATGGGCCGGACACTCCGGAGGTTTGCCTGCTGCACGTCGATTCGGACTCGGCAGAATACTGGACCAGCCCGGGTGGAACAGCCGCCACGGTACTTCAGTGGGTCAAGTCCAAGGTCACCAACTCCCGGTTCAGCGTGGGCGAGAGTGGGACAGTGGAACTCTGAACAGCCGTGGAGGACGCAGAACGGTTCAGGGTCCTCCTTGAGGAGGAGCGGGACCACAAAGTGAAGCTGGTGAAGGCGCTGCGCAGCGACATCACCTCTGTGAGCCTTGCACGGCAGGACTCCAACGTGGACGACGAACATGATCCCGAGGGCAGCACCATAGCGTTCGAGCTTTCGCAGGCCGAAGCCCTCCTGGAACAAAGCCGCGCCGGCCTGGAGGAGATCAACGCTGCCCTGGAACGCATTGCCGAGGGCAGCTACGGAAGGTGCCAGGAGTGCGGGGCGGCCATTCCGGAGGCCAGGCTCGAGGCCCGGCCGTGGACGCCCTTCTGCGTGGAACACGCCTCCGGCCGGCGACGGTGAGCTACCCGGACATGCCCGGCGAGACGGGAATGAACTCGATGGTTTGCTGGACCTTCTTCCGGGGTCCGCGGTTGAACCCTTTCGCGTCAAGGTTGTTGCCGGCGCGATAGGCAGCCAGCGCTTCATCGTAAATGTCGTTGAGCCGTTGCCCGGTGAAAACTTCCTGGGTTCCGTCAGTGAAGAGTACGGACACCGAGGCACCGCCCGGGAAGTGTCTCTTCATCCGGACGAAGCCTTCGGGGTCTTGCTGCAGGGAGATCAAAAGTGGACCGCGCTTTCTTTAGTGGTTAGTGACAGTTTCCCGCACTTTCCGGCTGCCGCGGTCTTTGCTGCCTGGCCGGTTGCGGGCAGGCACCCGGGTGACGGCTTCGCGCCGTTCACCAACGGTGTTGAGAATCGAGCCGATGCCATCCACTGTCATTTCCACGGAATCCCCGGTCTTCAAGGGCGGGGGAGTCTTGGCGCCGTTCCGGCCCCATAGCTCGGCCAGGCAGCCGCTGCCGCAGGTTCCTGAACCCAGGACATCGCCTGGCCGGACCACGGAGTCCTGGGAGGCGTAGGCCACGAGCTCTGCGAAGGGCCACCCCATGTTGGACAGGAGGTCCTGGCCAATGGCCTCGCCGTTGACCTGTACCCCCATGGTGAGCGGGAGGAAACCTTGGGCGTCGTGCAGGTGCTCAAACTCATCAGCGGTCACGATCCAGGGCCCCAGGGTATTGGCGAAGTCCTTTCCTTTGCAGGGGCCAAGGCTGACTTTCATCTCCCGCCTTTGAAGGTCGCGCGCCGACCAATCGTTGAGAATGGTGTAACCGAAGATGTGCTGGTGCGCGTCCGACGCCGACAGGTTCCTGCCTTCACTGCCTGGTACGTGCCCGACGACGGCTGCGACTTCGGTCTCGAAGTCCAGTTCGCTGCACCCCGCAGGAATGCCGATCACCTCGCCGGTGCCGGTGACCGTATGCGGATTCGTGAAATAGAACGTCGGCGCTTCGTACCATTCGGCCACCACGCCCGCTACGCCGTCGATGCTCTTGCGAACGCCCTCAACATGTTCCTCGAAGGCTACAAAATCCCTGATGGTGCCCGGTAGCAGCGGTGCCAACAACTTTACGTCCCGCAAGGCAACAGGACGCACGGTCCGGCGCGTTTCCGCGGCGATGGACAGAGTCTTCTCCAGGCCGGCTTCCAGCAGGTGCTGGACGGTGCGTCCCTCAGGCAAGGCAAAGCAGTTATCGTCGTCGACGAATCCTTCCCGAGTACCGCCGTCGTGGTTCCAGCGGGCGATCTTGACCATGGTTTCTTCCTTAGGCGGTGGGGCGGGCGGTGAGGGCTGCCGCGGAGGTGATACCGAGCCGGGCGGCGTTGCCGGCAAGAATGCGGGAGGCGTCGGCGTCAGAGAGCCCGGCAGCATGAACCTCATCAACAGGGTGGTCCGAGCCCATGTCAAAGGGGTAGTCAGAGCCGAGCATCACTTGGGAAGGCCCGGCTGCTTCGATGAGCGCCGTGAGTTCGCGGGGATTATGGACCAGCGAATCGAAGAAAATCCGCTGAAGATAGGACGACGGCGGTTTGGCGCACCGCCGCGCTTCGGGCCGGACCTTCCAGGCATGGTCCGAACGGCCGATCGTGGTGGGAAGGTAACCCCCACCATGGGCGGCGAGGACCTGCAGCTCCGGGTAGCGGTCCAGGACCCCGCTGAAGATGAGGTGGGACAGGGCCACGGCGTTCTCGGCGGGCTGGGACACGGTGTTGGCAAGGTAGAACCGGTCAAGACGTTCGTCCAGGGAACAACCGAACGGATGCAGGAAAACCAGGGCGCCCAGTTCTTCCGCCCGGCTCCAGAAGGGTTCCAACCGGGGATCGGACAGCTCTATGGTGGTGCGCTCCGCATCGCCGGGCGTACCGGCGAACGATCCGATCTCCACACCCTGCAGGCCGCACTCCCCAACGGCGTGCTCCAGCGCTTCGACCATGAGATGGGGATGCTGCAATGGAACCAGTCCGAGTCCGTTCAACCGGTCCGGCGCCCTGTCGACGAGCTCACGAACTGCCTCATTTGCCTGCTTGGCCAACGTCATTGCGAGCTCCGCACCGGCAAAATAATAGAAATGCGACGGCGACGGGGAGACCAGTTGGACATCCACGCCTTGGGCGTCCATGTCTGCCAGGCGTCGGTCGAGGTCAGTGAGCTGTTGCCACCGCTCCTTGATCATGGCGCCCGAGGTGGCCATGGATTCAGGCCCGTTCCTCAGGACTTCCAAGTCCTGGAGCGCCGCAAATCCGTCCGGGTCACCTTCCGCCACTGCTTGCTGGAGGGCCGGAATGAGGACGTGCGCGTGGACATCGATGACGGGTTGGTGGTCTGTAGCAAGGGTGTTCACGCGGGTTCCTTCAGCATGGTGGACAGAGAATTCATGAGTCCGGGCACATCGGCGTCCCGGACGCCGTCCAGCATCCACTGGCCCAACTGGACGGACGCCTGCACCACGGCAGTCGCCCTCTCCAAGCGTCGATCCGTGAACTCTTTCCACAAGGTCTCGGTGAGGTGGTCGGCGGAGATCAGGAGTTCCGCAAGCACCGCGGCATCTTCCAAGGCCATGGCGGCCCCTTGGGCAACCGTCGGAGGGCAGCTGTGGGCAGCGTCCCCGATGATGACGGTGCGGCCGCGATTCCAGGGCCCTTCCACCAGGTGCGAGGTGAACCATGTGTAATTGATGCGGGCGCTGTGGTCCAGGTTGTCCCGGATTTCGTTCCACGGGCCACCGTAGGCTGCAGCAAGTTCTGCCATGACCTGGGGCCGTCTTCATGCCTGCGTTCCTGCGCCTTTTCCACGAGGTAGGCGTAAATGGTGTCCGGTCCGGTGGGGCAATAGCCGGCAATGAAGCAGGGGCCGCCGTAGGTGAGGTCGGTCCGGACTACGTCTTCGGGACGTTCGACGAAAGCCCGCCAAATGCCCATGCCGGTGGGTTTAGGCTCGACGTCGATGCCGATCGCTGTACGGACTGCGGAATGGAGTCCGTCAGCGCCTATGAGCAAATCGTAGGAGGCACTGGCGCCATCGGCCGTGCGGACGGTGACGGCGCCGCCGTCGTCCGCTATGTCGGTGACTGTTTTGCCGTAGCTGATCCGGGCGCCGGTTCGTTGGGCCCGGTCCCGGAGGATGGCAGTCAAGTCTGGCCGGTACATTCCGAGCGTTGCCGGAAGATCGTCGCCGCCGGTCCGGATGTCCTCCAGGACTGCGATCACTGTGCCGGCGGGGTCGGGGGCGCGCAGGCCAAGGGTGCTGAAGGCGTACCCTTTCGCCTGCACCTGATCCCAAACACCCAGGTCGCGGAGAATTCGCAGGGCGTTGCCTTGAAGCGTGATCCCGGAACCCAGTGCTTGCGGCTCTGCGGCCTTCTCCAGGACCTCCACCTCGACGCCTGCGTCGGCCAGGAGGATGGCGGCAGTAAGCCCTGCGGCTCCCGCTCCGACGATTCCGACCCTCTGTACTGCTGCCATCTGAAGACTCCTTTGTGTCGACGGCGTTACTGCCTATTGTGCTGCGTGCGGTGGTAGACGGGGTGTCAGCGGACCGCGATGGGATTGACCGGCGAGCCCACAGCCCCGGTGATGGGTAGCGGTGCGGCAGTGAGCATGAAGTCATACCTGCCATCCGCGGCGCACGCGTGGGCCAGTGCGTCTGGATCCCACATTTCCCCCAGGAACAGCCCAAGGTTGGGAATGGCGATCTGGTGCAAGGGCTGGAACGCGCCCTCAAACTCGTTGGGCCTCACTTCGAAGCCCCAGGTATCCGTAGCGACTCCGGCGATTTCCGAGGTGTGCAGCCATTCGGCGGTGCTGAAGGACAAGCCCGGCGCGGACCCGCCGGCGTAGTCGCCCCACCCGTCGCGGCGGACGCGGGTGTACTGGCCTGTGCGGATCACCACGATGTCGCCACGGCGGACAGCAGAGGTGGGGCCTTGACGTTCAATGGTGCGTTCCAGGTGTTCCGGAGTGATCGCGAAACCGTCGGGCAGTTCACCATCGGACCGTCCCAGGTCCGGACCGAGTGCACGGCCGACGTCCAGCAGCACGCCGCGGGTGACGATTTTGGCCGCGGCGGTTTCGATTCCGGTGACGAGGTCGCCCTCGGAGGTGACCACATCCCCGGCTGCGCGGCCGTTCCAGGCTTTGCCACGATCAAAGATATGGCCCAGCCCGTCCCACTGGGTGGAGCACTGCAACGGCATGGCAATGACGTCATCGGCGCCGCCGAAGCCGTGGGGGAAACCTTGGTTGCCCCGCTCGGCGTCCACACCGGTGTCCGTCATGGTGTGCACGGGATTGGTCCGGCGACGCCACCCCTTCTGGGGGCCGTTGGTGTCGAAGGGCTGGGACAGGGAAAAGGCCTCGCCGGTGGTGACCAACGCCGCGGCTTCCACGCGCTTAGCCGCATCAATGAAGTTCAACGTACCGAGCACGTCGCCTTCGCCCCAGCGGCCCCAGTTGTTGTACTGCTTGGCGGCGGCCACAATACTGGCCAGCGGGTCATTGCGCTGGATCAGGGAAACGTTCACGGCATCGGTGGTCACTGTTCGTCCTTGCAGTGGATCACTTGGGTGCCCAGCCCGGTGATGGTGCCTTCCATGACGTCCCCGTCCTGCAGGAGCCGTCCCCAGTGCTGGCCATTACCGGCAGGGCTGCCGGTCAACACGAGGTCGCCTGGCTTCAGCGGCATTGTCTGGGAAGCTTCGCTCACCAGTTTGGCGACGCCGAAGATCATGTCCTGGGTGGACTCGTCCTGCATGGCTTTGCCGTTGAGCTTCAGTGTGACCTGGACGTCCTGTGGATCACCGAAGAACTTGGCTGGCACCAACAGGGGACCGGTGGGCAGGAAGCCCGGTGCGTTCTTGGCGCGATACCAATCCGAACCAATGGCGGGCATGTCCTTGCGGAATACGTACTCGCGCGTGGTGATGTCATTGACCATGGTGTAGCCAAAGACATATTCAAGGGCCTCTTCGGGGTTCACCCGGAAAGCTTCTTTACCGATCACGGCCGCGAGCTCCAGCTCCCAGTCGTGGGACTTGCTGTACCCCGGCAGGGTCAGGTCGTCCGTAGCGGAGGCAATCGCCGTCGGGAGGCCAATGAAGAAGTACGGTGTGCCCTGACCTGCGCGCTGGTCCATCATGGCAGCGGTCTTGGTGCGAACCTCCTCGGCGTCCTGGCCAGCTTCGCGGTGGGCCACAGCGAGGTCGATCACGTGCTTGCGGTAGTTGGCCCCGGTTTGCAGCACCTGCACGGGTTCCACGGGAGCAAGGACCTCGACGCCGGACAACGCCAGGCCAGTTTCGTCGCCCGCCGAGGCAGCCAAGGCGTCCAGTTCGCTTTCGGTGGTGTCCCAGTGCTGGATGAGCGAGTTGATGTCACCGTCCAGGGGCAGGACACGTTCTCCCACCACAAGACCGGTTTTGGGTTTGGTGTCTCCGGACTCCTGGAAGCGGATCAGTGCGTAGTTTGGCTGCGTCATTAGCCGCGGCCCTGCTTTGCGTAGGGGTTCAGGAGGGCTTCCTTCATCTCGGCGGAGGCACCCTCCTCCGTGGCGGTGAAGCCCTCGGCTGGCGGGAAGGATTCTGTCATGGAGTGCGGCATGGCACCGTTCTTGTAGAAGTTGTTGGAGCCTTCGGACGGCTTCCAGGTGCTGGCTTCCCAGTCCGGGACGTAGTTGCGGTACCCGCCTGAGTTCAGCTCTACCCGCAGGCCTGACGGATCGCGGAAGTACAGGAAGTTCTGCTCGCCCACGCCGTGGATGGAGGGACCGTATTCCATGGGGGTGCCGTTTTCCATCATGACGTCGGCGGTGCGGAGCAAGTCCTCGGTGGCGTCCACCCAGAAGGCGATGTGGTTGACGCGGCCGCCACGCTGGGATGTGTCCAGGACAACTCCGAGGTCGTGGGACTTCTCGTTGGTGGTCAGTACTGAGAAGACCGTGATGGGGGCTTCATCCAGATCTACGAAGGCCATGACGCGGAAGCCGAGAGCTTCGTTGTACCACTGGGCGAATCCCCGGACGTCGGAGGCAGCCACCGTGACGTGGTCCAGGAAACGGGGAGCGGCTGCGTGGCTGCTGCGGCGCTCGGGACGGTCCGGATAGGTGGATTCGAAGCCGGGCTCTGCAACGAACTTCTCAACGTCATAAAACAGGCGCATGTGGTGGCCGTAGGGACCGGTGAACTCGTAGGCCTTGCCAAAGCCGTGACCGCTGGCAGTCCACGTGCCCTGCACACCGGTTGCTTCAACACGGGCTGCTGCTGCTTCGAGTGCGGCCTGGGAGTTGGTGCGCCACGCCATCCGGCCCAAGGATGCTTCGGGGCCTTCAGTGATGACCAGGCTGTAGCGGTAGTAATCGCCCCAGCAGCGAAGGTAGACGTTGCCATCCACGCGGTCGATGATGCGCATGCCGAACTTCTCCTCGTAGAACCGTGCCGAGGCTTCGACGTCCGGAGCGGTGATCTCGAGGTGGGCAAGATGGGAGAGGGGAGTTTCCACGATGAATTCCTTCTATGTACTGATGGCTCGGACAATTCTCTGCAGGTCCTGTAACCACCATGAGCCACATCACGTATCCGGAGAAGGGCAAGTATCTGATAGGAGCTATCCGTCAAACAAATAGTGCGGCTATCAGCCGCATGAATACCAGCTATACCCAAACAGCTATTCTCCGATGGAGTGAGGCTTGTCACAGTGAGGGGATCCCCTCGGCGACCCTGCCGGTACCAGGGACTCTTCAACGGCGAAGGAACACCCCATGAGCATCATTGATCCCACTGCGCTTGCGTCGCGCAGTCCGGTCCCCATCCGGGATGCGGGCAAGGCGCAAGCTGCACTTCTTGTCGCCGGCAGCTGCATGCCGGTCCTGGGCGCCGTCTTGCTGGCACCTGTCCTGCCCACCCTGAACCAGGTTTTCGCGGAGACCGCGGGAGTCGCCATTCTTGTGCCGCTGGTCCTGACGCTTCCAGCGCTGTTCGTGGCCCTGTTTTCACCCCTGGCAGGCTACGTCGCTGACAGGATGGGCCGTAAGCAGTTGTTGATCTACGCCATGCTGGCCTACGCACTCTTTGGCACGGCACCTCTATGGCTGGACACCCTCGAGTCCATTGCTGTCTCACGGATCGGCGTAGGTATTGCGGAGGCAGCCATCATGACGTGCTGCACAACCCTGATCACCGACTACTACGCGGGGCAGCAACGGAACAAATACCTGGGCCTCCAAACCATGGTGAGCGCACTGGCTGCCACGGCATTCTTTGCGCTGGGTGGCGCCTTGGGCAGTATCAGCTGGCGGACGCCCTTCTGGCTGTACGCAGTCAGCGCCGTCCTGGTGGTCCCCATGATCTTCAAGCTCTGGGAACCAGCCAAGAGCCAAGCCATGGGCCTGGCAGCGAAACAGCCGGTGCCCTGGCGTCAGATCGGTGCACCTGCTGCTGTGACACTGTTTGGCGGCATTGTGTTCTACGCGTTGATCGTCCACCTGCCCTACGTCATCACAGGGCTCGGCGTCCAGGATGCCGCCCTCATCGGCGGTGCGGCAGCGGTCGCTTCGCTTGCAACGGCTGCAGGGGCCATCTCATTCCGGTTCCTGGCCAAGCTGGGCACCCGAAAACTGTTGGCAGGCGCTTTCGGCCTCGCCGCCGTCGGGCTCTGCGTTGTTTCCGTGGCGGGCAGCGTTCCGGTGGCCGTCCTGGGAGCAGTGATCGCCAGTGCGGGCACGGGTGTTTTGTTGCCGACGCTGCTGACGTGGGCGGTCAACGGACTGGACTTCTCCCAGCGCGGCCGGGGCACCGGTATCTGGACCGGAACGTTGTTCATTGGCCAGTTCCTGACGCCTATAGTCCTGGGCACGACAGCCGCTGCTCTGGGCAACCTGGGCCTTGCGCTCGGGGCGCTGGGTCTGGCGTGCGCGCTGGCGTTGCTGGCTGTGCTGATTCGTGGGCCGCGGCTGGTACCGGTCAGCCACTGATGAAGGCCGTGGCTGGATAACCTAGGAGGATGAAGAACCTGGACCTCAACCTGTTGCCCCAATTGCAGGTGCTGTTGGAACTGCGGAACGTTTCCCGGGCGGCCGAGCGGCTCCAACTCAGCCAGCCGGCAACCAGTGCAGCCATGGCCAGGCTCAGGCGGCATTTCGACGACGAACTCCTGGTGCGTCATGGCCGCACGTACGATCTCACACCCTTTGCGCAGTCGTTGGTCCCGCTGGTGGATGAAGCCATGCTTCACGTCCAGCGGGCCACGCGTGTCCGGTCCGGCTTCGATGCCACCACAAGCGAACGGGAGTTCGTCATTGCGGCTTCCGATTATGCAGCGGCCCTCATTGTGGGGCCGCTGCGGGGCATCCTGCAGCAGGAAGCACCACGCGTGGTGGTGGACTTCGTTCCGACCTCCGGACTTGAGGGCACCATGGCCGAATATTCCAAGATGGACCTGTTGGTGGGGCCTACTGGTTATAAGATGCAAGGCGACTCCAAGCAGCTGTTCCGTGACAGTTTTGTGGCAGTGGTCGATGCCGCGAATCCTTTGCTCCAGCTGCCCGCCATGACGTTGACGGATCTTATTGGCGTCCCGCACGCGGTGGGGTACTTTGGCGAGGGGATCAGCACCCCGGCTGACAAACTTTTTGAGTCCCGGGGCGTTCGACGGCGGGTGGCAGCGACAGTGGCAGGCTTCCTGTCCCTGCCCCTCCTGGTTGAGGGTACGGACTTGGTGGCCTTGGTGCCGAGGATGCTGGCGTCCAGGGCCCAACGCGGGGCAAGGATCGAGGTTCTGGAGTTCACCGGAGACCTGGAGGCCTCCTTGGTCGAGGCAATGTATTGGCATCCATCACAGACCGAAGACCCAGCCAACGCCTGGCTGAGGTCAGTGGTTCAGCGGGCCTGTTCGCAACTGCACGCTCTTTTCCCGGTGACGGCACATCCCATACCCGTCGCAGCCACCGATCCCATTGGGGCGGATGGGTGATGCTGTGGACGCAACATCATGCTTGATATGACAGACGCAGTGGTGGTGATCACGGGCGCCAACGGCGGCCAGGGCCTGGCCGAAACCCTGATGCTGGCCGCTTCCGGGGCAACCGTGCTCGCGGCAGACCTGACCGCGGAGCCTTCCGCAGCCTTGAAGGCAGCAGCCGCTTCACACCCGGACCGCATTCTCTACCGCCAACTCGATGTCACTGAGCCAAGCGGGTGGGCGGACTTGGCGGACTTCCTCCGAGACGAACATGCCCGGGTGGACGGCCTGGTCAACAACGCCGGCATCACCCGACGCAGCCGCCTGCTCGAGGCAACGCCGGCCGATCTCGCCGCGGTATCGGATGTGAACGTTACTGGGGCGCTGCTGGGAATACAGGCCTGCGTTCCGTTGATGAAGCCCGGGGCTTCCATCGTCAATGTTGGCTCAGTGGCGGCCCTCAGCGGGCATTACCCTGTTGCCTACACCGCCAGCAAATGGGCGCTGCGGGGGCTTACCATCGCCGCCGCAACGGAACTCGGGCCACAGGGCATCCGGGTGAACTCGGTTCATCCTGGATTTATCGAGACGCCCATGACATCCGGAGCCAACCCGGCTTTCAGGGAAGCCAGCATCGCCGAGACGCCGCTGGGGAGAACCGGGACTCCCGAGGAAGTTGCGGCCGTCGTGCTTTTCCTCCTGAGCCCAATGGCCGCTTTTGTCACGGGAGTGGACCTCCCGGTTGACGGTGGACAGAGCAGCCACGGCGGAGCGAAATCAATCTCAGATGCGCTGCGTTGACCGATAACACGAGGCCGGCCGCCGTTGAACTCCTAGGTCCCCGGGCCCCCCAACCGGTAGTTCAACAGGACGATTCCGGACGGGTAATGACGGCACTCCATGAGTTCCAACTTCGTCCACTGACCCACCCGGCCGAAGAACGGAATGCCACCGCCCAGGATGACGGGGATCACGGAAATACCCAGCTCATCGATCAAACCCTGCTCGATGAATTCCGTCACCAACTCACCGCCGCCAAACAGGCAGATGTCTTTGTCCCCGGCAATGGTTTCCTTGATACGCGCAACCAGTTCCCGCAGATCGCCGGAGAACAGTTCCGTAGTGCCCTTGGTAGCGAGTGTTTGATGGTGGGTGACCACATACGTTGGGACCTTGGACACCCCGCCGCCCATCGCTGATACCTCACGGTAGGTGTTGGCCCCCATGATGTAAGCCCCGGTCCTGCGCTCGGTGGCTTCAAATCCGTAGTCTTCGTCCCTGGCCATGGCATCGTTCAGCCATGAAAGATCGCCGCCCTCTGAGGCGATGTATCCGTCCAAGCTGGAGGCCATGCCCCCGAACACCTTACTCACGGCAAGGATTCGGTGTCCGGGGCGGTTTCAGTTGTGACGGCCGTGTCCGCCGCTGCGCCTTGCTTCCGGCTTGCCAGCAGGAACGGCACCGCGATCAGCTCGATCACGCCGGCCACAGCCAAGGATGCTGGATAGCCGTAAAGATCAGCTCCCCGGCCAAGGAGTGGCTGGATGACCACGCCACCGCTGGAACCCATCAGCGAATCGAAACTGAGTACGGTGGCCCGTTGCTTAGACGGGATCATGTCATTGATGTACGCCTGTCTGACCGGTGTGGCGGCGGAACCCACTACGCCCCACAGGGCCAGCAGCACCAAGGCAAGCCAGAAGTTGCGGGTGAACCCGAGGATCAGCAGGATGACGGCACCCACCAGGCCACCAAGAATCAGGACGGACGTGCGTTTGTGGAACAGTGTGCGTGCGTGGGGAGCGAGCCAGCCGCCCAGGATCTGCGAACCAGCCACGATGGCCGCGGCCAGTCCGGCAATGGAGTAGGCGCGCGGGTCGCCGAACAGATCAAGCAGGAACGGCTGAAGGGCGTAGAAGACATAGATTCCGACGCCGGCGCTGAACGGTGCGGCGAGCATCACGTAGCGTACAGGCGGGTTTTTCAAGCCGTTGTCAATGGAAGCAGCAAGCACTGCGCGAGTAGCGCGAAGGGGGTGCGTCGAGCGTTCAGGTGAGAACCCGACGTCGTGCATTAAGGCGAACGCCACCGCAAACATCGCTGCCAAAACAGCAACCCGGAGGATGAACGGCACCCCGAGATTGCTTGCCTGGGCTATGACGCCGCCGGCCACGGAGCCGAGCAACATGGCCACGCCTTGCACCATCTGCCCCCGGCCCAGCACGCTCTCGAGCCCGCCTTCGTAACCCGAGAAGCGCAAAGCGTCCACAAGCCAGGCCTCCACAGCCCCGGAGAAGAAAGTGAAACCCAAGCCCAGCAGGACGGACACCACCGCCCACATCCAGAACGGCGCCGAGATCTGCCACAGCACAAAGTACAGGTAGGTGGAAGCGGCCAGTGTCACCGTGCCCAACAAAAAGGAAACCCTTCGGCCCCAACCGTCGGCGATGACCCCGGTAGGAACTTCGAAGAGAACCATGCCTGCTGTGAAGAACGCATTGGCGGCGAATGCCTCAAGGTTGCTCAGCCCGGCATCAAGCAGGAAGAGAGTATTGATCCCCCAGATGAAAGAGGCAGCAATGGTGTTTCCCAGCGTCAGCGTGAGGTAGACACGTTGAATCTTCTGGGCTTCCTCGTTCACCTTGCCCACCTGCACCATCGACCGAGGGCCTTTTGGGCGGCCAAGTCCGCCTGCAACCCATACTGATCGCCCATAGAGCCGTTCTACGCCGAAGCCACCGCGAATACCAGACCACCGAGAAACTGCCGGTGGCCTTCGAGTCCACCGGCAGTTTTCCAACGTGGAAGCTTCTACGCCTGGACGAGCCCCGCGCCAGGGTGAGAAGCCAACAGCGGCGCAAAAAACCCGCCAAGTTCGGCCGTCGCGGTCAGCGGCAGCACGTTGGCAACGTACTGGTCCGGGCGGACCACCACAACGACGCCGTCCCGGCTGAGTCCGCGCAGGTCGAAGATGTCGTTGTTGGGGTCGGCACCGAACACTTTTTCGAGGTAGGTGAGCTTGAAAGGTCCCACCGTGGGTTTGAAGGCCGCGGGTACGGCGTTGATGTCCACGTTGGTGTGGTCTTGCTGGTAGATCACCTTCACGTCGAACCAGGCGTCGCGGTCCGAGTCCGACGGCGTCGCGGCCAGGGGCGATTCCGGTGAGTTCGCGATCCACTCGGCGAAGTCGGCTACCGGACCTGGGCTGCCCGCCTGCGCAGTGTCGGCGAAGACGTAGATGCGCCAGCGGCCGTCTGCTTTGGCGTGGTGACCAAGGTGCATGGGGTTGGTGTCGCAGACGCGGAGGACTGGCGCTGATTTGAAGCGCTTACCGACGGGGAAGCCGGTGGCGAGCTCCTGGTGCCGGGCCTCGGCAACCAGCATGGACGGGGCGTACTGGGTCATGAAGCCGGCCGGGAATTCGGCGGTGCTGGTGTAGAAGGTCTCCAGTTCGGCGGGGTCTTCGAACTCTTCGGGTTTCTTGGCCATCAGTGTGGACCATTGCTTGTCGAAGTCGATGAGGTTCTTGGCCACCACCTGGCGTTCGGCCGAGTAGCTGTCCAGCAGGCTTTCGGGGCTGCGGCCTTCCAGCACGTGGCCGAGTTTCCAGCCGATATTGAAGCCATCCTGCATGGAGACGTTCATGCCTTGGCCGGCTTTGGCGCTGTGGGTGTGGCAGGCGTCGCCGGTGATGAACACACGTGGCGTGCGGGTACCGCGCTCCTCCGGCAGAACGTCGTCGAACCTGTCCGTGAGCCTATGGCCAACCTCGTACACGCTGTGCCAGGCGACGTTGCGGACATCCAGGGTGTAGGGGTGGAGGATCTCGTTGGCCTTGCCGATGATCTGCTCGATGGTGGTTTTCCGCACGGCGCCTTTGTCGTTGGGATTAACTTCGCCCAGGTCCACGTACATGCGGAACAGGTGGCCACCTTCGCGGGGGATCAACAGGATGCTGCCACCGCCGCCGGACTGGATGGCGCACTTGGTGCGGATATCCGGGAAATCGGTGACGGCGAGGACGTCCATGACACCCCAGGCGTGGTTGGCCTGGTCGCCGGCGAGGTGGCAGCCGATGGACTCGCGAACCTTGCTGCGGGCACCGTCAGCGCCCACCACATATTTTGCGCGGATAGTGCGCTCCCGGCCTTCATGGGGACCGGACGTATGGGCCAGTGTGACGGTGACAGGGTAGTCGCCGTCACCGGTGACCTTGAGGCCCTGGAATTCGTAGCCGTAGTCCGGCGTCATTCGTGCGGGGGAGTTGGCCATGAACTCGGCAAAGTAGTCCAGCACTCGGGCCTGGTTCACAATCAGGTGCGGGAACTCACTGATCCCCGCGGGATCATCCACTGCCCGGGCAGCCCGGACAATGCGGGAGTGGTCGGCCGGGTCCGGCTTCCAAAAAGCCATCTCGGTGATGCGGTAGGCCTCCGCGATGATGCGCTCGGCAAACCCGAATGCCTGGAAAGTCTCGACGCTGCGGGCTTGAATGCCGTCGGCCTGGCCGATGGCGAGCCTGCCGGGACGACGCTCCACAATGCGGGTTGTGACGTCAGGAAATTGTGACAGCTGCGCCGCGGTCAGCATTCCGGCAGGGCCGGTGCCCACTATGAGGACGTCGACTTCGTCGGGCAGCTCGGTGGGGCGGTTGATGCCGACACCGGCGGCCGGTTCGACTCGCGGGTCACCGGATACGTAACCGTGGTGGTGAAACTGCACGGGCTTTCCTCACTTCTTTGTGGGCAATCAATCGCTGTAGTTTTGTGGGCAGTCAATCGCTGTAGTGTTCGATAATAGAACAGGGTGTTCTATTATCGCTCACACAATAGTAATGCCGCTCACAGTAGTCTTCAAGTGTTTGCAGTGACTCACCACCGGATCTGCCGGAACTTCCCGCCCAAAGGTCTGCAGACATGTCAGGATCAGGTATGCCGCGACTGATGCTTTTGGACACTGCCTCGTTGTACTTCCGCGCCTTCTACGGCGTGCCTGATTCCATCCGCCGATCCGACGGAACGCCCGTGAACGCAGTGCGGGGGCTCATGGATATGATCGCCCGCCTCACCACCGACTACGAAGCCACGCACCTGGTCGCCTGCTGGGACAACGATTGGCGCCCGCAATGGCGAGTGGACCTGATTCCCAGCTACAAGTCGCACCGGGTCGCGGAGGTCGTTCCAACTGGTCCCGATGTAGAGGTCGTCCCGGACCCGCTGGAGGCGCAGATTCCCATGATCCGGCGCGTACTTGACCTCGCCGGGATCGCTGTTGTGGGCGTTGACGCGCATGAGGCTGATGACGTCATAGGGACCTACGCGAGCCAGTCCCGGATGCCGACAGATGTGGTCACCGGCGACCGCGACTTGTTCCAGTTGGTCGATGATGACCGTGGGGTCCGCGTCATTTACACAGCACGCGGCATGAAGAATCTGGAAGTCCTCACCGACGTCGTTGTGGTGGGCAAGTACCGTGTGCTGCCCCAGCAATATGCCGACTTCGCAACACTCCGGGGCGATGCCTCCGACGGACTGCCCGGCGTTGCCGGCATTGGAGAAAAGACGGCGGCGTCATTGCTTGGCGAACATGGGTCATTGGAAGGCCTGCTTGAGGCGGCGGAAGCTCCCGACGGCGGGTTGTCCGCTTCTGTGCGCGCCAAGCTGTCCGCGGCGGTGGACTACCTCAAGGTGGCGCCCGCCGTCGTAAATGTGGTGCGCGACTTGGAAGTGCCGACGCTTGATGAAGCCGGTGCTGAGTTGCGTCCCGTCACCGGAGACGCGCGCACGGAACTTGAACAGCTGGCGACAGAGTGGAATTTGGGTGGATCGGTCAAGAGGCTGCTGGAGGCGCTGGACCGCGTCCGCTGAGGACACTCCTCACAGGCTCCGGTTCACTTTCACAGCCGAATGACAGGTTCGGAACAGCCCAGGCTGTGGTGGGTCTCTCATCGTGATAAGGAGGACGGAACCATTGACCGTCCCTCAGACACCAGCCGTACCGACGGCTCATTGAGGAGAGGCACATGTCGAAAGTCAAGAGAATCACGCTGGGCGTAGCAGCCGGAGCGCTGGCATTGGGCGCGGGCTTGGGCGCGACGAGTATCGCGACGGCGGCCACCACGCCGACGCCGAGCGCCACGGCGTCCCCAAACGGCACATCGTCAGCGGAAGCAACCACCCCTTCAGACCGGAGCGGAAAGCCGGGCGGACACGGACGCGATCGGGGACAGATGGCCGCTGAGCTGGCAACCAAGCTCGGTGTGGATGAGGCTAAGGTCACCGAAGCTTTGAAGGCGTTCCGTGAGGCCAACAAACCCACCACGCCGCCTGCCGAAAGAACAGACGGAACCGAAGGAACCAAGCCGGACCGGACGGAGCAGGACGCGGCACTGGCCAAATCGCTTGCTGCCGCCTTGGGCGTCGACGAAGCCAAGGTCACCACGGCACTGGAAGAAATCCGGGCCGCGGGCCAAGCGGAACGCTCCGCTGCACTGAAATCCAAGTTGGACAAGGCGGTTACGGACGGCAAACTGACCCAGGCAGAGGCAGACGCCGTGACCAAAGCCGTGGAGGCTGGAGTCATTGGGGGAGGCGGCCGCTGACACTGCCAAGCTGACCAGTTGACCGGCTGAAGCAAGGGATCCCCCGGGCGGTATCCGGGGGATCCCTTGTGATCTGGTCCGTACCTTGCTGGACGCACTTGAGTTGTGCTCGAACGCCGCCGAACGTACTGCGTTGGAGCGAAAGATCGCCGAACTGGCCGAGCAGTGAGGGCCTCACGCCAATACGGCAGGGCCGCTTGAAGCAAGCCTGAAACGCCGGTGCCCGAGGACTGTCGCGCTTAATGTGGCTCTAGCCAGCGCCTTTGCCACCCAGGAATCGGGCCGGGCCAGACATGGGGTCAGGACATCACATACGGGGGCGCCGCCAGCATCAGGCCCGACCCGCCACCCATCGGTTTACAGGACAGTCCCCCCGTTATTCGGACAGTCCAGGGCGCCGCCCGGCGCCGTATTTGGGCGTGTTGATGTTCTGCCGACGCTTTCCTATGTTCTGTGGGGTGTGTGGTGGTGGTTGCGTCGGGGTGTTTGGGTTGGGTCGATGTGGGGTGGGGGGATGAACCAGGGGACGCCGGTTTTCATGTCGATGCGCCATTGTTCTTTGTGGATGAGGTGGTGGTGGTGGCTGCAGAGCAGGGTGCCGTTGTCTGTTGAGGTGGTGCCGCCGTGGGACCAGTAGGTGGTGTGGTGTGCTTCGCACCAGGGTGCGGGCATGGTGCAGTCGGGGAAGGCGCAGCCGCCGTCGCGGGCGGTGATGGCTTTGCGGATGTGGGGTGGGAAGGTCCGGGTGGTGCGGCCGATGTCCAGGACGCGGGAGTCGCTGCCGAGCAGGACGGGGATGATCTCGGCGTCGCAGGCGATTTTGCGGATGGTGTTCGGGTGCATCGGTCCGCTGAAGGTCGCAGTGCCGGTGCCGGTGCCAGTGCCAGTGCCGGTGCTGTGTTGGTTGTGTTGTTGGTGGTTGTGGACTTGTTCGAGGAGTTCTTGGTAGCCGATGGTGACGGTGAGTTGGGCTGGGAGGCCGCCGTTGGAGGGTAGTTTTCCTGTGCGCATGGCGAGGCTGCAGGCGCTGGTGAGGCCGTTGAGGAGTTTCTGTGGCCGGGTGCGCCGGTCCAGGTCCGGGCCGGTACCTGTGCCTGTGTCGGGGCTGTCCCCGGTTTCGGTGTTCTCCGTGGTGCCTGGCTGGTTGGTGGTGGTGAGGCGTGGGTTGGTGGCGACGTTCATGGCGGTGGTGAGGATTTCGTATTGTTCGTCGGTGGCGAAGATTTCGAGGTGGTGGAGTCCGTGGCGGCGTCGGCGGCGGAGGAACACGCCTTGGAGTTGGCGGAGGATTTCTTCGGTGGGTTCGGGGCCGTCGTGGTCGATGACGTCGATCCAGCGTTTGGCTATTTTGGTGACGAAGTCCGGGTCGGTTTCGACCGCGGTGGTGGTGAGGGCGTGTTCCATCCGGGTGAGGGTGTCCTCGTCGGTGAGGTGCCGGACTTTGTCCAGGGCGGCGCTGATGATCGACGCCGAGCGGGAGGGCACCAGCGCGGAACCAACCGCTTGGGCGAGTATTTCGCGGCGGGCCGGGATCTCCTGCCCGGCGATCCCGGTCTGGGGGAGGACGTCGGGGGCGAGGGCGAGCCTGCGCTTGGCCTCGCCGATGCTGATCCGCAACCGGGCCCGCAGGAACTGGGCCGCGTTCCGGTACCCGTCATCCAGGACACTGGCTGCTCCCGGAACGGTTACCCCCGGAGCCGTTTCGCCCGTGGCTGGTTCCGTCCAGCCGGTCCGCCATTCCGGTGCTGCTGCCGAGGACCCCGGACCGGCCGTTAGTGCTTCCGTCCGGGTCCGTTCCACAGCCTGGGCCGCGACCACCTGCAAGTACTCCACCGACCGGGCGATCTCCTCGACCTTGCCGGCAAAGTCCGCCGCGTCCTCGAACCTCAGCAGAGAGGCCTCGTTGGCAGCGGACAGGCGTGCGGAGTCCAGAAGTGCCGCGCTGTCGGCAAGAAGCGCCGCCAGGTCCGGCACGTCAGCTGCCTTGGGATCAGGGCGCTGAGTGTCGAAACGTTGGACTGGCTGAGCAGACTTTGAGCCATGGCTGGTCTGGGGATTCCGCTGTGGTTCAGGAGTAGATGCTGTATTTTGGGACGAAACGTCGGCTGGAGCGGGGCCAGTGAGCGACGACGCCCGGGCGGACTTGGCCTTACTGTTGAGCAGCCCGGCGTCGTGGAAGTGGCCGGCCCAGGCGACGGTCGCCGTCGAATCCCTGAACCCGGCCTTTACCAAGTCCGGCATGCTCAAGAAGCGTCGTGACCGGATGGCGGTCAGGGCAGCCACAGCAGGGGACCATTCCGCCCTCAGCGCTGTCGACTGCCCTGTCTCTTCCATAAAAACAGCATGTCAGGGGGGTCTGACATTATTAGCCCGTCGAGGTCACCACGTGCTTTCGGCGTCAGGTGAGCTCTCGAAGGAAGTCAGCCGACGTGGTGATTCACCAAAGGCTACAGACCAGGCAGCAACCATGCGGGTTCGGGCCGGTGAACGCCGCGGGGCCTGTATCCCAGTGCTTCGGCGCTGCCCAGGAGGTCGGCGAGGTACCACATGATGGCAAGCCACATCTCCGTCCCTTGGAGTGTTGGGCGATGGTGGCCTCCGCTCTCCTCCGCAGCGCTGAATGCCATTCCTTGGGCCGGATGCCACCTGCCCAAAGCCTGCTTCAGCTGGCTTCCGGCCCAGCTGCTGATCTCTGCCCGGCGATGAGAGGTCTGCTTGGATGCCAGCCACAAAGGATGGACGACGTCCAGGACATTGCAGGCGTTCTGCCGCCCGGGAGAGAAATAGCGTGGATCCGAGGAGTGCTCAAGGACGGTGTCCACGAGGCGTTCAACGTGGGGGACCGGCACCCCGAACTGCGCAAAAGTGCCACGTGTCAGGCGGTAGTACCCATTGACGACCTTTAGCCGCGTATCTGATGTGGGTGTACCCCACGTCCCGGCCGACGGATTGGCGTGCGTCAGCAGCCAACCGAACAGCGCCTCCAGCGAACCCACGGAATTGGAATGATTCTGTGCAAGGTTCCAGTAAGCGCCAGTGCCCCACGCGTCCACCCAAGCACCTGATCCCCAGGCTTCCTTTCGCCACGGCAGCGCGTCCAAGGAAGAAACCAGCGTTGCCGGATCCATGTCGGCGATGGAGTGCACCGGATGGCGGAACCGGCTCCCCAGGAGGTCCAGGGCATAGCCAACCGAGAGGACGTGGTAGGTGGCTGGACCCTCTCCAAAGACCAGCGGAGCAATGGTGTCGGAGCCAAACTCCGGCACCAGCCCGGTCATCGGATCCTGGAGTGCCTGAAGCTGTTCGATATGATCCTCCCGCGTGAGCTGCGGTGGGACGGAACCCAGCAGGAGGTCGGCGATTTCAATGGCATCGCAGTGTGCCCTGACGGTCGGCGAAGCGTCCGGACGGTCCACATAGTAGCCGCCATCGGCGGAGGTCCAACTCTTTGAAAGAATCAGCGGTGCATCGGTGCGCGCCGCATCGGCGAAGGCCCCAACTCTGCCAACAGCCCGCCGTCGGCTGCTGTCCGGTCCCCCAACGTCGGGGCCGGAGCGGTATCCCGTCTGTCGCGGATCCTGCGGGCGGGGTTTCCGCCCACGATGGACCATTCGGGCACATCCTTGGTGACCACTGCGCCCGCGGCCAGAACTGCATGCGAGCCGACGGTAACTCCGTCAAGGACCACCACGTTGGACCCGATCCAGACGTCGTCTCCGATGCGGATGCCTTTGCTGGTCAACGGCTGTTTGAAGACGGGTTCGGCGGGATCCATGGAATGGTTGAAGCCGAGGATTGAGGTGTGGGCGCCGATCCTCACGCCGTCGCCCATGGTGATGTTGCCTCGGACCACGGTGAAAGCGTTAACCGTGCAATCGTCGCCGATGGTGACGGTCCCCGTGACGTAGGCGTGGGCGGCTATGAAGGAGTCAGCGCCGATGGACAGAGCATCGGGGTCGATACTGGCCATGGGAGACAGGAAAGCCCGCTCACCTATGGTGACGCCATCCCGTTCGGCGAAGCCTTTTTGGTATTCGTGCTGGGCCTCGCGTTCCGCGTCCGTGGCAGAACTCCAAAACATCCAAGGGGAGTAGTCATAGTTGAGGTGGTGCTGGGGATTCACGTCGTGGGCTCCGCGGTGACAGGTGAGGGAAAGCGCTTCCCCCCATTATTCGCGCCGCCCTCACCCCGGTCAATGCGTCAGACGCAAACAATCAGGGTCGATCACTCCGGGTAGCCATACTCCTCATCGGTGACCAACTCGCCCCACGTCGTCTCTGAGCCATCGGTGGCGCCTGCGGTTTCCCACATGGCCACATGACTCATGAAGTGATCCGGGGCGGCGCCATGCCAGTGCCACTCGCCGGGCGGCGTATAAATGGTTTGGCCCTGATTGACCACGTGAACCTCACCTCCGCGTGCCTGCACCAGGCAGACGCCGTCCGTGACATGCAGGGTTTGGCCCGCCGCGTGAGTGTGCCAAGCAGTCCGGGAACACGGCGCGAAGCGGACGATGTTCACCCGTAACTGCGATGGCTCTTCGCCCTTGGCGATGACGTCAAAGTAGACGTCGCCGGTGAAGAGCTGTGCAGGCCCTTTGGTGCTAGTGGTCTTGGGTTGGATATGCATGAATTCCTTTGCATAGGTGTTACTGATGGTGACGGAGCGGCTCTGGGTCTGCGGTCGACGCGGGAGTGGTCGCAGCCCAGCTCGCGAGCAGTTGAAGGGCGTCTGCAGTGCCCGTCCCGGGCTCGGCGTTGTAGACCGTCAAGGTCAAACCGGCGTCAGCGGATAATTCCAGGGCCTCGTAGAGCAAGTGCAGGTCACCGACTATCCGATGCCGGAAGTGTTTCTTACCGGTGAAATGCTGGCGGACATTGTGGGATGCCCAGCGGACCCGGAATTCCTCGCTGCGGGTGGACAGCTCGCCCACAAGGTCGCTGAGCCCACGGTCATAGGGATCACGGCCGGCCTCCGTACGCATGATGGCCACGGTGTCATTGGCGGCGCGCTCCCAGTCCGTGTAGAAATTGTGGCTGCGGGGATCAAGAAAGAGGAAGCGTGCATGGTTGGGCGGTCCGGATGGGCTGTCGTAGATGTCCGCGTACAGGGCCCGGCCCAACGCGTTCGTTGCCAGAAGGTCCAACCTGCCGTTGCGGATGAAGGCCGGCGAGCCGGTGATCGCATCCAGCGTGAGCTGCACCCCCGGCCGGATGACCTGCTTCCGGACAGGACGACGCCGGGACTTGCCGCCGTCGCTTGCCGCGCGGGCGAGGTCATACAGATGGGCGCGTTCGGCGTCGTCAAGCTGCAGGGCGTTGGCCAGGGACTCCAGCACACTTTCAGAGACGCCGGAGAGGTTTCCGCGTTCCAGCCGGGTGTAATACTCGACACTCACGCCAGCCAACATGGCCACTTCTCCGCGTCGAAGTCCCGGGACCCGGCGGTTGCCGCCATAGGCGGCCAGTCCCGCTTGTTCCGGGGTGATCTTCGCCCTCCGGGTGGAAAGAAAGTCACGAGTCTCAGTCCGGTTGTCCATGGTTTCAACGGTATGGCTTTTGTCCGGCTGAGGGAGTCCCTGTCATTACCCCTTACAGCAGTAACTCCTTGCGTCCACGGAAACAGGGTTAGATGGAAATATCCACCAACGTTCACAACGCAGGAGAAACATGCCTACCGCTAACGCTTACGCTGCCCCCTCGGCTACGGGCGACCTGACCCTGACCACCATCGAACGTCGCGAGGTCGGTCCGAACGACGTCAACATTGACATCAAGTTCGCCGGCATCTGCCATTCCGATATCCACACTGTCCGCGGTGACTGGGGACCGCAGCAGTACCCGCTGGCCCCGGCCACGAAATCGCCGGCATCGTCACCGAGGTTGGCTCCGATGTGACCAAGCACAAGGTGGGCGACCGCGTTGGCGTCGGCTGCATGGTCAACTCGTGCAAGGAATGCCGGAACTGCCTGGCCGGAGAAGAGCAGTACTGCCTCAAGGGAAACGTGGGCACCTACGGTGCCGTTGACCGCGACGGCACCATCACCCAGGGCGGATACTCCAGCCATGTGGTGGTAAACGAGGACTTCGTCGTTACCATTCCGGAAGGCCTGGAACTGGACGTCGCTGCTCCGCTGCTGTGCGCAGGCATCACCACCTACTCGCCCCTGCACCATTGGGGCGCCGGTCCCGGCAAGAAGGTTGCCGTCGTCGGGCTTGGCGGGCTCGGCCACATGGCCGTCAAGATCGCCCATGCCATGGGCGCTGAGGTCACGGTCCTGTCGCAGTCATTGAAGAAGATGGAGGACGGGCTCAAGCTCGGCGCGGACCACTACTACGCCACCAGCGACCCCGCCACGTTCGAGCAGCTCGGCGGCACCTTCGATCTCATCATCAACACGGTCAGCGCCTCGATCGACATCAGCGCCTACCTCCAGTTGCTGACGTTGGACGGAAGCCTGGTCAACGTCGGCGCTCCGGCCGAGCCTCTGCCGGTGAACGTCTTCTCCTTGATCATGGGTCGTCGCCGGTTCGCTGGCTCAGCCATCGGCGGCATCCGCGAAACGCAGGAAATGCTGAACTTCTGCGCAGAGCACGGCCTTGGTGCCGAGATCGAGGTCATCCCGGCCAGCAAGATCAACGAGGCGTACGAGCGCGTTCTCGCCTCCGATGTCCGGTACCGCTTTGTCATCGACGCTTCCACCATCGGCTAGAAACACAGCACGAGAGGAAAGGCCACGCCCGGTTCCCACCGGCGTGGCCTTTCCCGTGCCACCCAGCAGGGACAATGGTCTGGTGACTTTCAGACTGGACACCATCGGTAAGGGGCTGGTCTTTGCTCAATCCCTCGCGGACCTGACCGCGGCGCTGGAGCGCCAGGGCGACGACGCCGTGGCGGTCGTACAGGCGCCGCCCGGCACCGGTAAGACCACGCTCGTGCCTCCACTGCTGGCCAACCTGCTGGCCGAACGGCGGCTTCTCTCCGAACGGCAATCCGGCCAGCCACGTGTGGTTGTCACCCAACCACGGCGTGTTGCGGCCCGTTCCGCTGCACGTCGGCTGGCGTCACTGGACGGGAGCCGCGTGGGCGGCCGGGTGGGCTACACCGTGCGCGGGGAGAGCAAGACCGGCAAGGACACAGTGGTGGAATTCGTCACGCCCGGCATTCTCCTCCGCCGGCTCCTGAGCGATCCCGGTCTGGAAGACGTTCATGCTGTTGTCCTGGATGAAGTGCACGAGCGCGGGCTTGATACCGATCTGCTGATTGGCATGCTTGCCGAGGTGCGTGAACTCCGTGGCGACCTGACGTTGATCGCAATGTCGGCAACCCTCGACGCCCCGCGTTTTGCAGCCCTACTGGAGCAGAGAGGGACAGCTCACGACGACGGCGGCCCGGCTCCCGTGGTTGACTGCCCTTCTGCGCTGTACCCGCTGGAGGTTCAGTGGGCCCCCTCCGGTGAGCACCGCCTCAACGAACGGGGAGTGGCCCGCACGTTCCTGGATCACGTGGCCCGCACCGCCGCGACCGCCCACGGACTGGCTTTGGCTGCCAACCCTGATGCTGATGCGTTGGTCTTCCTGCCGGGCGCCCGCGAAGTGTCCGACGTCGCACACCACCTCAACGCCCTGGTTCCCCGAGGCGTTGAGGTACTGGAGTTGCACGGCCAGATCGGCCCCGACGCCCAGGATCGGGCTGTGTCCGGCCGTGAGCCCGGAGGTCCGCCACGGATCATTGTGTCGACGTCCCTGGCCGAGTCATCCCTCACCGTTCCCGGTGTGCGGCTCGTGATCGATTCGGGGTTGGCCAGGGAACCGCGGAGGGACTCGGGGCGTGGAATGTCAGGCCTGGTGACCGTCTCCTGCTCGCGGGCTTCGGCCGAGCAGCGAGCCGGACGCGCGGCACGGCAAGGGCCAGGGGCAGTGGTCCGCTGCTACGACCAGCAGGCTTTCGCAGCGGCCCCGGCCCACCAAACACCCGAGATCTCAGTAGCCGACCTCACTGGAGCCGCGCTGGTCCTCGCGTGCTGGGGTGCCCCGGGAGGCCTCGGCTTGCAGCTGCCTGACGCTCCACCTTCAGGAACCATGGATGAGGCTGTGGAAGTCCTCCGGGAACTGGGTGCAGTGGCCGGGGACGGATCCGTCACGACGTTGGGCAAGGCACTGGCACGCATTCCGGCCGATCCCCGCCTGGCCCGCGCCTTGCTGGATGGTGCTGCAGTGGTCGGCACGCGGGCAGCGGCGGAAACGGTAGCCCTCGTTGCTGGTGACCAGCGCGCACCCGGCGCAGACCTCACCGCCTTGCTGAGGTCGCTGAGGTCCGGTTCCGATCCTGCCGCGCGCCGGTTCACGGAGGAGGTCAAGCGGATGGAGTCGATTGCCCGGCAGGAGGCGTCCGGCGTCGTGCGTTCACAACTCCCAACGGACGTTACCGCCAGGGAGACGCCCGGGTTTGTGGTGGCGTTGGCTTTCCCGGACCGTGTGGCGCGTCGTGTTGCCGGCGATGGCTCCACGTACCTGTTGTCTTCCGGGACGAGGGCCGGACTTCCTGCCGGAAGTCCGTTGTCCGGGCATGAGTGGCTGGCAGTGTCCGAAGTGTCGCGGGCACAGGGCCGCGACGCTGCTGGAACGGGTGCGGTGATCCGCTCCGCAGCTCCGTTGTCCGCGGAACTTGCCCAAGCTGCTGCCCCGGACCTGATGGTCACCAAGGTGCAGGCGAAGTTTGACCAAGGAAAGGTGACCGCACGCCAGGAACGTCGGTTGGGATCGATCGTCTTGACCTCCACGCCAGTACGCCCCAGCGCCGAAGCCGGACGCCACGCGATGGGTGAGGCCTTGGCAAAGACAGGGTTGTCCATGATTGGTTGGTCAACCGCAGCCGACGCCCTGCGGAGGCGGCTCGCCTTGCTGCACCACGAGCTCGGCGCGCCATGGCCCGACGTCCGCGAAGCCAGCCTGCTGGCCCGGCTGGAGGACTGGCTGGCCCCGGAGCTGGAGCAGGTGGCTACCGGGACGCCCGTTAGGTCGATCAACCTGGCGGAGCCCTTGCGTCGGCTGCTGCCCTGGCCGGAAGCATCCCGCCTGGACAGCCTTGCTCCCGAGCGTCTGCAGGTTCCCAGCGGTTCGCGGGTCAGGATCGATTATCCGGAGGTGTCGGAGAAAGGCCCGGAAGAGCACGACGGCGGCAGGCCGGTGATGGCGGTCAAACTCCAGGAATGCTTCGGCTGGGACCGCACGCCACTGCTCGTCGACGGCAGGGTCCCTGTGCTGTTCCACTTGTTGTCTCCGGCAGGCAGGCCATTGGCCGTCACTGACGACCTCGCCTCCTTCTGGTCCGGTCCCTACTCCCAGGTCCGGGCCGAGATGCGTGGGCGCTACCCCAAGCACCCCTGGCCCGAAGACCCGTGGACTGCGCCGGCTACCGCCAGGACCAAGAACAGGATGCAGTCCGGCCCCTCCAGCTAGGCGAGCCGCTCCAGCATGAACTGGATCTCGCCGTCCACGAATGTTCCCAGGACCGCACTGGCAGCCAACTCGTCGGGGTCGGTGGTCAGGGGGTCCAGTTCGAAAGCCGTGAAGTCTGCCCGTTTGCCCACCGAGATGGAACCGGAGACATCCCAGAGGCCAGCCGCTTTGGCAGCATGCGAGGTGTAGCCCTCCAGTGCCTGGTACGCGGTGAGACCCTGCGCCGGCGCGATGGGCTCTTGCTCGGGATGTCCGGAACGCCGGCGCAATTGCGCATCCGCGATGATGGGAAGGGGCTCAAACGGAGCGATCGGCCAGTCCGAGCCGATACCCAATGTCACTCCCGCCTCGCGGAGGTCCCGGCAGCGCCAGGCCCGGTCCGCTCTCTCGGCGCCCAACCGGGTGGACCAGTTGTCGCTGTGGTCCGCCGCTGAATAATGGGTGCAGTGCGTTGGTTGCATACTGGCCACGACACCCGCACTCCTGAAGCGCTCCACGAGCCCGTCCGGAACTGTCTCGATATGTTCAATGCGGTGGACGGTCCGGCGCAGGACATCAGCCGGTACCGTACCGGGCAACGACTCCAGAGCATTCAACACATGCTCCACACCCGCATCACCGATCGCGTGCGTCGCTGTCGGGATGCCGCGGGAGGCGAAGTAGCTAACGGCGGCCGAGTATTCTTCGGGCCGTGGCCAAAACGGCGCAGTGGACTGGCCGTAGGCGTCGGGTTCGTAGAGCCAGGCGGTTCCGTTGTCCACGGTTCCATCGACGAACAATTTGATGGCCTCAACGGACCATCGTCGCCCACCGGTTCCCACGGTGCGGGCAAGTTCCTTCCACTCCGATTCATCGGTGCCGGGCATGCACCACGGGGCGCTCCGCAGGCGCAGCGGCAACTCGCCGTCGATCTCCAAAGCCCGGAAAAGGAGGGCGGATTCGTCGCTGTGGTCCATGATGTGGCCGCCGGTCAATCCTGCTCGGGCGAAGGCCTCCAACAGGGCGTCGAGCCTGGCCTTCCGTTCCTCGAACGTTTCCTGGGGGATGTGCCGTTGGACAAGTTCCATGGCGGCTGCTTCGAGGAGGAGGCCGGTGGGAACGCCGTCGGCATCGCACACCACCTCGGAAGCCTGCTCGAATTCGTGCCTGCCCCGGATGCCTGCCAGATCCAGGGCTTGGCTGTTGGCGAGGGCTGAATGACCGTCGAACAACCGGATCAGCGCGGGCTTGTCACCGCTGACAGCATCCAGAATGCTCCGGTGCAACGGTACTGCGCCAAAGGCGTTGGGGTTCAGTCCCCAGCCACGCAACCAGCCGCCGTCGTTCTCTGATTCCGACGTGAGCAGGGCGCGGACTTCCTCCACAGTGGCAGCACCGGACAGGTCAACACCGATTGTCAGGTCCAGCCCGAACACCGGATGGATGTGGCAGTCCACCAGTCCCGGGGTCAGCGTCGCGTTGCCAAGATCTACCACGCGGGTGCCGGCGTGCGCCCAGTCCAGCGCTTCAGCCCGGCTTCCGACGGCGGTAATCACCCCGTCGCGCACGGCTACAGCCTGGTGGGAATCGCCGCGGTGGCCATCCATGGTGTGGATGGTATCGGCGAGGACTATAAGGTCAGGAGTCATGTTTTTCGAAGCTTCCAATCCGGGCAAAGACGTCAGGGCGGGTACTGCGCAGGCGGCGTGCAATCAGCAGGCCTGCCAGGAAAACAACGGGTGCCACCAGGAGAAGGATGGTGTTGGTGAGGGGATCGGCAAACGTGAGGAGGTCGATATTGATGGCAATCAGCGCCACCACTCCGAACAGCAGGATGGCCGAGGCCACGCTCACTGGAATGAGGAAACGGTTGGTGACGGCCGCCGGATGGCGGCGCAGATAGATGAAGGCGGCCACGGACACCAGGCCCTGCAGGGCAACGATCCCCACGATCCCCGGTGTGTTCACCCAGATCAGCAGTTGCTTGTACGGGTCGGCACCGGCGATCGCACAAATGCTGATGACGACGGCGGCCAGGATGGTCTGGATCTGCCCGGCACGGTGCGGGGATTTGTACTGAGGGTGGGTCCTGCCGAGGAATGCGGGGAGCACACCGTCTTTAGCGAGCATGTAGACGTAGCGGTTGATGGCGTTGTGGAAAGCCAGTTGAGAGGCGTAAACGCTGGTCACGATCAGCACGTACATCACCACCTCGGCCCACGGCCCCACATACTGGTTGATGGTGGCGAAGAACATTCCGTCGGCCAGTTCACCGGCTGCGGCGACTACGTTCCCGTCGCCGAAGGCCTGAATGACTGTCCAGACAATAAAGGCGTAAAACACGGACATGAATCCGACGGCGATGTAGGTCGCGCGCGGGACGGACTTGTCCGGGTTGCGGGCTTCGCGCCGGTACAGCACGGTGGATTCGAAGCCCATGAATGCCGCGAAGCAGATCGCCAAAATGGCCAGGACACCCGGCGTGAAAGCGTGCTCGGGGGAGAAGGAGGCGAAACTGATGCCGGCAGCTCCGCCGCGGGCAAGGATCGCTACGCCCATGATCCCCAGGATGGCGGTTTCGGCGATGAGCAGGACTCCGAGGACCTTGGCACCGACGTCAATGCCGCGGAATCCGAGAAGCCAGACGGCTGCGATGGCCACCAACGCCACAACGGGCCATGGCACGTCCAGGCCAAAGAGCGTGCGGAGCATGGCCTGGGTCTGGACGGCGAACAAACCGTAGACGCCGATTTGCAGGCAGTTGTAGGACACGATCGCCAGAATGGCCGCTGCCAGCCCCGCTGTCCTGCCCATGGCCAGGCTGATGTAGGTATAGAAGCCGCCGGCAGCTTTGACGTGTTTGGTCATGGCCATGAAGGAAATGGCGAAAACCAACAGGACTGCCCCGGCAATGACGTATCCCATGGGGGCGCCAATGCCCCCGATGCCGATAGCCACAGGGGCTACGCCGGCCATCACTGTCAGGGGGGCTGCTGCGGAGATCACCAGGAAGGCGATGCCGCCGGTGCCGATGGCATTCCGTTTGAGCCCATTTCCAGCATCTGCAGCTGGAGGTCGGGTTTCGAGGTCAGACATGGGGATCCTCAGGGGTGTTGGGGGAAGGAATGTTCAAGGAGTGCCAAGCATTAAGCGAAAGGCTTTCGTTTAGCGTAGGGCCTAGTGATCCAGCGCACAATACCTGGACGCAAAGTTCTGGCTAGAGTCGTAACAACAACCTTGAATGGAGACACCCGTATGGCACGCCCGCTGGTCCCGCTGATATCCATTGATGCCCTCATCACCGCCGCCCTTGAGCTGGTGGACGAGGCCGGGGACTTCAGCCTGCCCAAACTGGCCAAGCGGATCGGCGTCAGCCAGTCCTCCATCTACAATCACGTGAGCGGACGGGAAGAAATCCTTGAGCTGATGCGTGGAAGGATCATCGGCGAGAGTCCCTATGTCCTGGAGGACGAGCAGGACTGGGAGGCGTCGCTTCGCGCCATTGTCCGGAGTTATCGCGATTCCTTCGCCCGTCATCCGAAACTCGCACCCCTGCTGGTGCTCCAGACAGTTCAAGACGACAAGGTGATGGCCCTCTACGAGAACCTTGCGGTTGCCCTGGAAATCGCCGGGTTCCGGGGCCGGGACGTGATGTCAGCGATTTCCACGATTGACAGCTTCGCCCTGGGTTTCGCCTTGGACCTGGCAGCGCCGGATGTCGTCTGGGCTCCACCTGCGCAGGGGTACCCGGCCCTGACCGATGCCTTGGCACAAGCTGGACCTGCTGTGGAGCGTGGCGAGGCAGCTTTCGACTTCGGCCTCGAGATCCTCATCGCCGGGCTGCATTCCCGCCTGCAGTCGACAGTGTTGTGAGGGTTATGAGTCTGTCGGTGCAGGGAATCCGGACGGCGCAATGACCCTCTTCCAAACCTGGTGGGACGCGGTGGTCCGCGGTTTCACCGAAACGCACACCACTGTGGTGCCACTGCCGGCCTTGCTGGGCATCCTTGCGTGTGCCGTTGTCCTGAGCATCCCGCGCGTGACCTGGCGCTGGTTCGGCCTGTACGTCACGTTCGTCCACGAGCTCGGCCACGCTTATGCGGCACTGATGACAGGGCGCTTTGTGCACGGGCTCCGGATAGGGCTCGACCATTCGGGACGCCTTGTCAGCAGTGGCCGGAGTGCTTTTGGCGCGGCCTGGTCCGGGTTTTGGGGATACCCGGCACCGGCGGTGGTTGGCCTGGGGCTGATCGCTGCGTTTGCGGCAGGCCGTTCCGGCGCGGCCATGTCCATCGGGGCCTTGATCCTGCTGGTGTCGCTCATTTTCCTGAGGAACCTCACCGGGATTCTCGTGGCCGTGGTGAGCGCTGCAGTCGCCCAGCTCCTGATCCTGTTCGCTGCGCCGACAACAATGAACTATGTGGTCCTTGCCCTTGGCGTCGCCCTGTCAGTAGGAGGTGTCCGCGACCTCTTCAAACTGGCCAGTGTGCACACCAGTCGCCGGGAGCGGATTGGGGCCTCCGACGCCTTCATCCTGGGCCGCACCACAGGCCTGCCGTCCTTCGTGTGGTTGACGGGATTCACTGTGGTGATCGCCGGGTGCGCGGCAGCGTCTGCCTGGTTGCTGTGGGGGATGCTCGCCCTGTAGTTCGAAGTTTCGCACGCTGCCAAGGGCCCGACGGCGGCTGGCCGGTTTTGCTGGCTGCCAGCCCTTGCCCTGTGGTCACCTCAGGGTGTCCAATCCTGTTTAACGTTCGAACGGGATGTGTTCGGACTCCGTGCCGGGATCCAACACCAGGAGGTGCCCATGTCCGCGAAGGGCACGCGCGAAACGCCAAGGGGAACCGGACCCGGCTTGCCTGAAGCCCGACGGGGTGACAACGGTGCGGCCTTGGCAGCAAGGGACTCTTCCCGAATCCGGAATGTTGCACTCGTAGGGCATTCGGGGGCCGGCAAGTCGATGCTGGTGGAAGCGTTGCTCGCCGCAACCGGAGCCATCACCAGGATGGGATCCATCAGCGAAGGCACCACAGTCAGCGATTCCGATCCGTCCGCGATCCACCAACAACGCTCAGTGGCCATGTCTGTCGCGCCAATTCTGGTGGGTGATATCAAGGTCAACCTGATCGATACCCCGGGCTACACCGACTTCACCGGCGAATTGCGCGCTGGTTTAAGGGCCGCCGATGCGGCCCTTTTTGTTGTCTCGTGTGTCGACGGTATTGACGCTGCCACCATTGCCCTGTGGGGCGAATGTGAGAAAGTCCGTATGCCCCGGGCGGTGGTGCTCAGCAAACTGGACCATCCGCGCGGCGACTTCAGTGCCGCCGTCGTCCGGTGCCAGGAAGCTTTTGGTGAGTCGGTGCTGCCGTTGTACGTTCCTGCGGTGGGCAATACCGGCCTTGTCGGCATCCTCAATGGCCCCGCTGATGGGGATCCGGCATCGGTGACGGATGGTGAAGAGGCGCGGGGCCTCTTGATCGAAGGGATCATTGCCGAGAGCGAAGACGAAACACTCATGGACCGGTACCTCGGTGGCGAGGAGTTACCACTGGCAGACCTCGTCAAGGACCTGGAAACCGCCGTGGCCCGGGGAAGCTTCTTCCCGGTCATTCCGACGTCGGCGGAAACCGGGGTGGGCCTTCCCGAGCTCATGGCCTTGCTGACCGATGCCTTGCCATCGCCCGTGGAGCGCATCACCCCCGCAGCGATGAAACTGGACGGTTCGTCGATGAAAGCGTTGGAGTGTGATCCTGCGGGGCGCCTTGCCGCCGAAGTGGTGCGGACCACCGTGGATCCATTCCTTGGCCGCGTGTGCCTGGTCCGTGTCTTCTCGGGGACGTTGCGGGAGGATTCCTCCATCCATGTGGGCGGCAGGGGACTGGCGGACAGGGGCCACGAGGACCACGACGCCGACGAACGCGTCACCCACCTCTATTCACCGGTGGGCTCCAGCTTGAAGGCCGTCCCACAGTGTATTGCCGGGGACATTTGCGCCATCAGCAAGCTCGCCAGTGCCGAGACCGGCGATACCGTGTCCGACAGGGATGCGCCGCTGTTGATCGAAACGTGGAACATGCCCGAGCCACTGATGCCCATCGCCATCGAAGGTGCTTCACGGAGTGACGAAGACGCGCTGGCAAAAAGCATCGGAAAGGTTGCGGCCGCTGACCCGACGCTTCGATTGGAACGCAACCAGGACACCCACCAGCTCATCCTCTGGTGCATGGGAGAGGCCCACGCAGAGGTTGTCCTGGACAGATTGCGCGGCCAGGGCGTCAAACTGCAGACCGTGGACGTTATTACTCCTCTCAGGGAGACTTTCGCCGGCAAAGCCGTGGGACACGGACGGCACGTCAAGCAATCCGGGGGCCATGGGCAGTTTGCCATCTGTGACATCGAGGTGGAGCCCCTCGCCAGAGGTGAAGGTTTCGCCTTCACTGACAGGATAGTGGGCGGAGCGATCCCTGCAACGTTCGTTACCAGCGTGGAAAAGGGCGTCCGTTCCCAGATGCTCAAGGGCGTATCCGCAGGATTCCCGGTGGTGGACATCAAAGTGACGTTGGTGGGCGGAAAAACCCATAGCGTGGACTCCTCGGATGCGGCCTTCCAGGCAGCCGGGGCGCTGGCCCTTCGTGAAGCTGCGGCAGCCACCAAAATCCAGTTGTTGGAACCTGTCTCGTCGGTTGTTGTCAGCGTCCCTGAAGAGTATGTGGGTGCCGTGATGAGTGATCTTTCGGGACGGCGCGGCCGGGTCACCGGCACTACCGCAGCCGACGCCGAGGGAACGGACATCAGTGCCGAAGTGCCGGACCAGGAACTTCTACGCTACGCCATCGAACTGCGGGCCCTCACCGCCGGTACCGGTCGTTTCCGCCGGTCCTACCTCCGCCACGAACCCCTGCCAAAGTAGTGCCCAGGGGACAGGCTTAGGAGTTGGCCCGCAGGAACGCAGCCACCGCGGGCGCCAACGATGCCCCGGTCTCGGCCGCCCCGCGTTTGACGCCCTTGACCGCGAACGAATGGTCACCGCCTTCGCTCCACTGGAGCGTCGCCGTCGGGCCTATCTTGTCCACCACGGACTCCAACAGTTCCGGTGTTGCGAACGTATCCCGCGTGCCTTGGAGGAAGAGCATGGGCGTTGTGACGCCGTAGAGGTGTTCGTCGCGCAGTTTCTCCGGTTTGCCGGGCGCATGCAGGGGGTAGCCGAGGTACACCAATCCGCTGGCAGGCATGCCTTCGGCCACTGCCATGGACGCCATCCGACCGCCAAAAGACTTGCCGGCAGCCCAGAGGGGCTCACCATCGCCCAGTTCAGCCGCCTTGTCCATGACAGTGCGCCACGTGGCGATGGCCAAGGGCGGGCGGTCGGGGAATCGCCGGCCTGCCTCGCGATAAGGAAAATTGAAGCGCAGGGTAGCCACTCCTTCGCCCGCCATCGCCTCGGCGAAGCCTTGCAGGAACGGATGTTCCATTCCAGCTCCGGCACCGTGTGCCACCACCAACGTGGCAAACGGGCTGTCCGGCCTGATGTGGAGGGCGGAAATGTCGGATTCACCGACCGTGATGGTGACAGGTGTTTCAGTCTTTGGCATGCAACCATCATTGCCCACGGCAGCAAAAACTCCGTGGGTGCTGACGCGCAAGCCCTTAACGGGGTAGCTTGTGCCCATGGCGAGCGAAGCAACCACTGTCACTGTTCCCGGTCCCGACGGCCCCCGGGAGGTCCGGATTTCCAGTCCAAGCCGGGTGATGTGGCCCGAGGCGGGACTGACCAAACTGGACCTCGCCAACTATCTCATCGACGTCGGAGACGCGTTTGTGGCTGCCAACGGAGGCCGACCCGTCAGCCTTCAACGCTATTCAGGCAATATTGAGGGCGAGATGTTCTTCTCGAAGAATCCGCCCAAGGGCGCGCCGGAGTACGTCCGTTCCGTCCCGGTGACCTATCCCAGTGCCCGGTCCCATCCACAGTTGGTCATCGACGAGCCTGCGACGGCCGTGTGGGCGGCACAGATGAACACGGTGGTGTTTCACCCTTGGGCCTCGCGTGCCGGCGATCCCGATAACCCCGATCAGCTGAGGATCGACCTCGATCCCCAGCCGGGGACCGATTTCGACGACGCCATCCCCGCCGCGCAGGAACTCCGGTCCGTGCTGGAGGAAGCCGGATTGACGGCGTTCATCAAGACATCCGGCAATCGGGGACTCCATGTCTACGCGCCCATCCACCCCAAGCATGAGTTCCTCGAGGTACGCCATGCCGTGATTGCCGCAGGACGCGAGTTGGAGCGCCGCCAGCCGGACAAGGTCACTACAGCCTGGTGGAAGGAGGAACGCGGGAGACGGATCTTCGTGGACTTCAACCAGGCAAACCGGGACCGAACCATCGCCGGGGCTTACAGCCCCCGCGCCGTACCTACGGCACAGGTGTCCTGCCCGCTGACGTGGGAGGAGCTGGAAAGCTCCGATCCCGCGAAGTACACCATCACCACAGTCCCGGACCGTCTGGCGAAGACAGGCGACCCCTGGGCATCCATGCACGATCACCCCGGAGACATAGACGTGCTGCTCGAATGGTGGGAGCGGGACGTCAAGAACGGCCAGGGCGAGATGCCCTTCCCGCCGGAATTCCCCAAAATGCCGGGTGAACCCATGCGCGTGCAACCCAGCCGGGCCCGCAAGCCCGAGGAGTGAACCGGGAGCCGGCGTGCCGCCACGTCCAGGTCAGGGGGTAACGAGCCTCGCACTTGCGTGCGGGTTGTTTCTATCCGGGTGCACCGGAACGCCGAACCCCCTGCCGACCCAGCCCATCACGCCGGCACCGCCTCCGGTGACAACAACGGTGGCACCTACGACGACGACCCCTCCTTTGGTGCCGACGGTCACCGAAACACCAAGCGCGCTGCCCACGGACCCCACCTCATTTTCGCCGGCCTTTCAGGAGCTCCGGGCCACCTTGGAGCTCTTCTCCCGGGAGAAACTGGAGGAGGGCGCCTCAGCGGTACTCATCAAGGCAAAAGTTGGCCGGCAGGAGTGGACCAGCGCAGCAGGAGTGAGGAGCCGTGAAGCGCGCACTGCTGTCCAGCCCGGCGACAGTTTCCCTGTGGGTGGGCAACTCCGGACCATGGTGGCAGTGTCCATCTTCAAGCTCGCCGAAGAGGGACTGCTGACGCTGGACGACGCCGTCACTGCGTACCTGCCGGGTTCCGTCTCCGCGGGCAGCCCCCTCACCATTCGCCAACTCCTGGGAATCACCGCGGCTCTCCCGGACATGACGCCTACACAGGCCGATGCCTTGCTGGGACGGGTGGTGGAGCAGCTCCGTGGTTCCCCGCTGGAGGCTGTCCTGCGGGCCGACATCCTGACGCCCCTGAACCTTGGGGCCACCCAGCTGTTGGCCGCGGGCTCCACCGTGCCGGATAACCTTGTGCACGGCTACATCCAAGTGAGTGGGGAAACCGTGGATGTGACGTTTCCCTCGGCGCCACCCGGGGTTGCGCCAGGTGGCCTGGTGTCCAGCGTCGGGGACATCAGCACCTTCCAGGACGCCTTGTTGAGGGGGCGGTTGGTAGCGCCGGCGAGCCTCATCGCCATGAAGGGCACGGTGTTCGCCGAGTACGGCCTTGGCCTGGACCATTGGGATGACCGCTGCACCAACGGCTCCTACTACGGCCATGCCGGAGATGTTCCAGGCTACGGAAGTATTGCCCTCAGCAGCGCCGACGGCAACCGCCAGCTCGCGATTTTCGTGGCCTATCCTCCGCAGACTCTCGTGACGCAACCGTCCGCACTTTCCCTGGAGATGACGGGTGTTGCGCAGGTGGCTTTGAACTCAGGCTGCCGCTTCCAGTTCCGCTGAGCGTGCCCTTCAGGCATCCGCGCGTCTACTCGAAGCGCGAAGTATCGCCCATACCGCGACGCACCACCTCGGCCACTCCGCTGGAGAAGTCGATCACGGTCGTGGGCTCAGAGCCGGTATCGCCGGCGTCGATGACGCCATCCACCTGGTTGTCCAGGAGCTCCTTGATTTCCCAGCCCTGGGTCAACGGTTCTTCCTCATCCGGCAGCAGCAGGGTGCTGGAGAGCAAAGGCTCGCCGAGTTCGGCCAACAGCGCCTGGACTACCTTGTGATCGGGAATGCGCACCCCCACGGTCTTCTTCTTGGGGTGCAGCAGCCGCTTGGGGACTTCACGCGTGGCCGGGAGGATGAAGGTGTAGCTGCCGGGAGTGACGGCCTTGATGCTCCTGAAGATGTCATTGTCCAGCATCACGAACTGACCCATCTGGGCAAAGTCCTTGCACACCAAGGTGAAGTGATGTTTGTCGTCCAACTGCCGGATGGTCCTGATCCGGTCCAACGCTTCCCTGTTGCCGATCTGGGCCCCCAACGCGTAGCAGGAGTCGGTGGGGTAGGCGATCAAGCCGCCGCCTTGGAGCATGTTCACCACTTGGCCGATGGCGCGTGGTTGTGGATCTTCCGGGTGCACGTCAAAGAATCTGGCCATGGGAAGAGCCTACGACAAAGCTATGACAAGACGTCCTTACTGGAGAATTTGGCATAGGCCAGCGCGCCGCACACGGCGATGTACCCGGCCTGGAGGAGCGCGTTGTCGCCGAATGACGTCCACGAGATGGGTTGCCGCAGCAGATCCGCGAAACCCAGCCAATGGTGGCTGAAGAGCCAGGGGTGCAGCCATTCAAGTTGGGGGAGGTTGTCCAGTACTTGCGAGACCACCGAAAGGACGATCGTGGCCGCCATAGCCCCTACCGGTACGTCCGTGAACGTCGAAATGAGCAGGCCGATCGCCGACAGTCCCAGCAGCGACACCGTGATGTAGGCAGCGATCAGCAGCGACCTCACGGCAGACTCACCCACGCTGATGGTGTCACCGGACAGCAGGGTCACCGGTCCCACAGGAAAAAGTACGACGCCGGCCAGGGCGCCGGAGGCCGCGACCGTCGCCGTTGCGGCGCAACAGAAGGCAACGGCCCCGGCATACTTCACCAACAGCAGGCGGATCCGTCCTGCCGGCGCCAGCAGAAGGTATCGGAGAGTTCCAGTGTTGGCCTCGCCCGCGATGGTGTCTCCGGCCACCACGCCAACGGTCAGTGGCAGGAACAGCGGAACGCACACCACCAAGGCAGTCACAGCCACGAAGAGACCATTCTGGGTAATGCGATCCAGGAAAAGAGGTCCCCGCCCGGGCGTCGTGGGCCGGGACGACAACTTCACCGCCACGGCAATCAACAGTGGAACTGCGGCCAAAGCAATCAGCATGGCCCACGTGCGGAGCCTGCGGAACAGCACGGACAGCTCAGAACCCAGCAGCGCCCATCCGGCTCCGGGTCGGACAGCGGCCGAGGTGCCATGCGCAGCAGGTTCAGCCGACAACGTCGAACCCCTCTCCGGTCAGTGACACAAAGCGTTCTTCGAGGCTCGCGTTTTCCACGGCGAAGCCGCGGACCCGGACACCCTCGGCAACCAGCGCGGCCACGATCCTTTCGGGTTCCAGGCCATTGAGCCCAGTGCCCAGCACGGCCGTGGTTCCCCAAGGGCTGCCGGTACCGGGAGCTTCGCCGGGAACCAGTCCCAGGCGGGCCAGGACGCCGGCGGCACGGTCGACGTCGGGCGTGTGGACCACGACGTGGGCCTGCCCGGCGGAACGCAACTCTTCCAGGGGACCTTGAGCCACCAGCCGGCCGGCACTCATCACGCCCACGTGGGTGCACATCTGCTCCACCTCAGCCAGCAAGTGGCTGGAAACGAACACGGTGGTCCCGCCTGCGGCCAGGGCACGAACCAGGCCGCGGACCTCACGCGTGCCCTGCGGGTCCAGTCCATTGGTGGGTTCGTCGAGGACCAGCAGTTTCCGTGGCCTCAGCATGGCGTTGGCCAGGCCAAGGCGCTGCTTCATACCCAGCGAATAGGCCCGGACCTTCTTGCCTGCGGCGTGGCCAAGCCCCACCCGCTCCAAAGCGTCGTGGACACGTTGCCGTCTGGTGGACGAGGCAGCATGGCGGTCGGCGGTGTCCAGGCGCATCAGGTTGCCCGTACCCGAAAGGAACGGATAGAAGCCCGGCCCCTCCACCAAGGCGCCGACATCCGGCAGCACGGACGCCAGCGACTGGGGCATCTCCTGGCCCAGCACGCGGATGTCGCCGCTGCTTGCCGAAGCAAGGCCCAGCAGCACCCGGATGGTGGTGGTTTTTCCCGAACCGTTGGGCCCCAGAAATCCGAAGACACAGCCCCGGGGGACTGCGAGATCTATCCCATCAACGGCGGGACGGCGACCGAAGCGCTTGACCAGGCCGCGCGTTTCTATGGCGAAGTCAGTGGGTAAGGATTCGCTCACTGGGCGGCAGCGGCTGACTGGAGCCGTTCCAATGGCACCATGCCCGCATAGATGCGGCCGTCGTCGAGAATCAAGATGCTGACCAGCGACGTCGTCAACGCACGGCCGCCGGCAACAGGTTGCAGTGCCTGGGACAGCTGGGGGTTTGACGTGAGACCGGCAGGGGCTGAGCCTGCCGGCAAGGCAACAACGGACTCCCAACCCTCACCACTTACGGTGGGGCGGGGCCGGTTAAGTTCCGGCGCAATCTCCGGTGTGGGCGTGCCGGGAGCGGCCATGGTGGGAACCGGCTTGGGAGGGAGTGCCTTCTCCGTCACGGTGGCGCCCGGCGGCGGGGTGAACTCGAACAACGCAGCATCCGGGGTGGACAGGTTCAACTCAGTGAAGGCCAGTGAATACGCGGGGTCGGACTGGCCCTTGGCGCGCACTTCGACGCCCAGCGGCAGGCCGGTGCCAGCATCAACATCGATCGTCACGGACTCAACCAAGGTAGCGGTGCTGCGGGGATGGAGGCTGAGCCGGTACGCACTGCCGCCGGCAACCGAGGAGGAATCCCCCACGGAGACCTCGGTGCTGTCGTCGATCGCCGCCAGGAAACGGCTGGCCATGGCCTCGGGCGTGGGCAGGTCCCGTGAGGACATGTCCGGTGAAGGCCGGTCCGATGAGGAGGTGGGCGGAAGCGACGGCCTGGGGCCCGCGAAGGACGGGACCTCGGCTGGAGATGGCTGTGGCGCAGTTAAGTGCGTGGCGCTGTTGTCCGCCGAGTTGTAGAACCAGGCATCGCCTCCGTTGATCACCACGTCACGCTCGGCCATGCGGTCCATGATCTGCAACCGGGCCTTGGACGGACCGTCGACGTAAACCCGGGCTGTGTGCGAGCCGGTCAACAACTCCATCGCCGAGGCCGCCCCGGGGGCAATGCCCGGGCCCGCCGCGGGAATTTCCGGCAACCCCAAGGCGGCAGTTTGTTCTACGGTGCCGGACAACGCCCGGACCTCTGTGCGGGCAATCATTGCCAGGATTTCGTCAGCGGTCTTGGCAGGGAGGGAAACGGTGGCACCGGCTTGAACCGAGCCGAACACGGCAGCCGTCGCTGCAACAAGGGCGATCACGCCGGCAGGCAGCCACCGCTGCTTGGACCGCGCCATTGTCACCAACCACCGATCGTGAAAGGCATGAACCCAGACTACTCCGGTTACCTGTGCGGATCACCTGTCCGGGCATCAGTCCTTGATGAGTTGGCGCGCCAGTTCCACGGCCCCGTGGACCGGGGTTTGCGAGAGTATCCGGATCGATGACGGATCTTCCAGGGAGACCTTCCGGGCAACAGAGCCGGCGAGTTGGCTGTGGTTCACCAGTAAGCTGCCGGCCATGACCAGCGGCAGGTCCAAGCCGAGCTCTCCCAGTACCTGCCTGGCCAGACTTGCCAAATGGTGGGCGGCCTCCGCCTGGATCCGCACGGCTGCCGAGTCGCCTTCGGCGGCGAGTTCAAGGACCAGCGGGGCGAGCGTCGCCCAGTGATCCGGCTCCGGCTTGGCGTAGAAGGAATCCATGAGTTGCAAGGCGTCCACATTGGCCGTCGCGGCCATCAGCGAGCGGACCAACGTCCCGGGTTCCAAGCCTGCATAGTACTCCCGGAGGGCTTCACGCACGGCGTCACGCACCACGGAGTAGCCACCGCCCTCGTCGCCCAGCAAGTAGCCATAGCCGCCACTGCGGGCTTCCAACCCGTCTCCGTTTCTGCCCCAGGCCACCGAACCGGTACCCGCAACCAGGACAACCCCGGCATCCAGGCCGGCTGCGGCGAGGACGATGCGCGTGTCATGGACTACCTCGATGCGGGCGCCCGGGAAGTGTTCAGTCAGGAGTGCCGACAGCACAGCCCGGCTGGCCGGGGTGTCGGCGCCGGCCGCGCCAGCACATACGGCTTCGATTCCGCTGCCCACACTCGTGGCAATCCTTCGCAGAACTGCGTCGGCTCCTTGGTGGCCCACTGAGGAAAGATTGGCGCTCGCTTCGGTGATTTCGACGCCCCCGCCCTCCGCGTGGGTTCCGTCCCAGCGAACTGCATGCGTCTTGGAGCCGCCAATGTGCAGGCCGAGAACCGCCGGCGTCATCGCCGGGCCGCCGTTTCATCTGTTCCGGTCAACGAGGCAACGCCGGCAGTGGAGCTGTCCCCGGACCTCTTCCCGCCGTTTTCACGGAACTGCTGTATATCCTCCAACTGACGTCCCTTCGTTTCCTGGCTTTGTCAGGTCAGTATGGTCACATGAGCCCAGTTCACATTGGCATAGACCAATTGTGTTGTCCACAAGTAGGATGTCCAATATGCCAACAGACGTCGCGCCGGCAACGCCCAAGTACTACCTCCTCAAGACCGAGGTTCTCGGGCTCATCGCTGGCCTCCAGCCAGGAACGTTGATCCCCACCGAACGAGCATTGGCCGGGAAATACGCCACGTCCCGTACTACCGTCAGGCAAGCAATCAGCGAGCTGGTGGCCGAGGGCAAGCTGGGCCGCATCCAAGGGCATGGAACCTTTGTGGCCCTCCCAAGGTGACGCATGTCAGGCAACTGACGTCCTTCTCCGATGACGCCCGCAACCAGGGGCTGCGGCCGGATTCCCGGCTGCTTGCCCTGGATGTGGCCGGGGCCGATGCCGGCGTCGCAGTCCAGTTGGGACTTGAGCAGGGCGACCCTGTGACCCGGCTCGAGCGCATCCGGTTGATTGAGGGGGAGCCTCTGGCGCACGAGATCGCCTGGCTTCCAGGCAGACTGCCGCGCCTCAAGTCCCATCTGGCGAAAGCCGGTTCGCTCTATGCCGTACTTGCCGATGTCTACGGCCTCCGCGTCGCCGACGTTGAGGACACTGTGGAGACGGCCCTGGCTGGGCCGGAGGATGTCAGGCTGCTGGGGATCGAGATGGGTGCGCCACTGTTGGTGGTCCACCGGCTGGCCCGTGACGCCAACGGCACCCCGGTGGAATGGACCCGCAGTGCGTTCCGTGGTGACAGGTTCCGGTTCGTATCCCGTGTGAAGTCGGGAGGCTGAGGTGGCCAACTCGTCCTCGGGGGAGTCAATTATCAGGCGTCTGGTCCGGCTGGTGGGAGCGTTCGACGACGCCCACCTCACCATGAGCGTCGCCACCTTGGCCAGGCGTTCCGGGCTTCCGGTGACAACCACCTACCGTCTGGTGGACGAGCTCTTGAATGAAGGTTTGCTCGAGCGCGAAGCCAATGGCGAGGTGCGGATCGGCACCCGGCTGTGGGAGCTGGTGTTCAGGAGCTCACGCATGGTGGGCCTCCGCGAAGCGGCACTGCCCTTCATGGAGGATGTTCAGTCAGTGGTCCAGCACTCCACCACCTTGGGAATCCTGGATTCGGATGAAGTCCTGTATATCGAACGGATCGGTTCCCGGGATTCCCAGGTGGACATCACCAAAGTTGCCGGCCGCCTTCCGGTGCATGGAACCTCGTCGGGGCTGGTGCTGCTGGCCTATTCGCCCCCTGCGTATCAGGACCTGTTCCTGTCCCGCACGCTGGAGAAATTTACCGATGCAACCCTGACCCAGCCCACTGACCTGCGCCGCCACCTGGCAAATATCCGGCAACAAGGGTTCACTTCCATGCCCGGAATCATCGTTCCGGAATCCAGCGGAATCGCGGTCCCCATTTTTGGCCGGGCGAATACGGTGGTCGCCGCCCTGAGCGTCGTGGTTCCAAGAAATGAAGAAAACGTCCCAGCCCGGGTGCCGGTCCTGATGACTGCGGCGCGCGGCATTTCACGGGCGCTGGGCTGGCGGGGAGAGCTCAAGGGCGCTGTCCGGCAAAGCAACGGAAGCATCTGATTCCCGTTCATCGGTAACCCTGTGGTTCCACTCACAAGTGCGCTGGCAGAGTGGAACCCAGCAGGGCATCACCGCCCAATCTCCACCTCATCAGGGCCCCAGGGGCCCTGTTCCGTGCTGCCCTGCGTCGTACCTGGGTTTCAGCAGCCGCAACGCCGCGGCAGGAGGAGTTGGTCATGGATACAGCAATGCAGGCAGGGCAGGAGTCCGTCGGCGGGAGAGTGGCCGGCAAGGTCGCCGTGGTGACCGGGGGCAGGGGAGACCTTGGCGGTGCCACGGCCCGCCTGCTTGCCCACCACGGAGCGCTCGTTGCCAGCCTGGACCGGGCAGGAACATCCGCTACAGCAAGCCACTCAGGGATCACTGAGTACGACGTCGATGTCACCGATGAAGCCAGTGTCGCGCAGGCCGTGCAGCAACTGACCGCTGATCTCGGCGCACCGGACATCCTGGTCAACGCGGCGGGAATCATCGGTCCGGCAGGTGCCAGCCATACTGCCAGCATGGACCAGTTCAACCTCATCTTCGACGTCAATGTCAAAGGCGTGTGGCTCCTGACCAAGCACGTTGTTCCGGCCATGATCGCCAAGCAGTCCGGCAGCATCATCAACTTTTCCTCCATCCACGGATTGACCGGCGGGCGCAACGTCCCCCTGTACCACGCCACCAAAGGCGCCGTCCGGCTCTTGAGCAAGTCTGACGCGGCGGCCTACGGCGCCTATGGAGTCAGGGTGAACTCCATCCATCCCGGATCCATGAACACCCGGATGAGCAGGCACTCGGCAGAACAGTCGGACATCGGGGCGGAGGCCTACTACCAGCAACTGGTGGGCGGAAACCCGCTCCCACGCCAAGGCGAACCGGACGAGATCGCCTACGGAGTGCTCTATCTGGCCTCCGATGAGTCCCGGTTCACCACCGGCTCCGAGTTGGTCATCGACGGCGGTTACACGGCCGTCTGACAGACCCCCCAATCCATCACGCCCTTTGAGAGGTACCACCATGAAATTCCTGAACGGCACACCCTCCGATACCTATGACGTCGTCGTCGTCGGTTCCGGTGCCGGCGCCCTGACTGCAGCCGCCACGGCCGCACGTGCCGGCAAGTCCGTTGTCGTGCTTGAAAAGACCCAATTGCTGGGAGGAACAACCGCCGTCTCGGGAGGCATGTTGTGGGTTGCTGACAACCATCATGCCCGCGAAGCCGGGCTGAGCGACTCCAAGGAAGCAGCAGCCCAGTACGTCCGCGCCGTTGCCAGGGGCCGGAGCCGCGAAGAACTTCTGGATGCGGCCCTGACCTACGGTGACACCATGCTTCGCTTCACTGAAGACGAATGCGGAGTCCGGTTCATTTTCCTGGACAACTTTCCGGACTACCGGCAGGACTTGCCCGGTTCCGTGGAAGGCGGCAGGACTGTTGAACCTGGGCTGTACAACATTCGTGAAGCGCTCGGCGGCCTCGCCGTCCACGTCCGTTCCGATGGCCGGGCCCCATTCACCATGCAGGAGTACGAGACGTGGGGCGCCTTCACCAAGTTCCCGTGGGCGCAACTGCACCAACGGCAGGAGCAAGGGCTGGTGGCCAAAGGCCAGGCACTGGTCTCCATGCTGTTGGCCAGCCTGGTGCGGGATGACGCTGCGCTGGTGGTTGGCGCCCGTGGGCACCGGCTGCTGAACGACGGCGGCAGGGTAGCGGGCGTGCAGTTGGCATCAGGCGAAACCTTCCATGCCAAGGACGGCGTGGTCCTCGCCACGGGCGGCTTCGAATGGGACAAGGCGCTGGCGGACTCATTGCTGGCCTCGCGCCTGTACATCATGTGTTCGCCGCCCTCGAATACCGGCGATGGCCTCAAGATGGCGCAGCGGGTGGGGGCACAAACCCGGGGAACCGGGAAGCTTGGTGGGCTCCGATGTCCATTACGGGAGATACGCGGGATGGTGCACCGGTTGGTACGCTTCTGCGTTTTGAGCGGCAAGGGCCGGGCTCGCTCATGGTGAACCGTCATGGCCGGCGGTTCGCCAACGAATCCCAGAACTACAACGACCTCGCCCGCTGCCTGCAATCATGGGATTCACCGAACAACCAGACCCTGAACACCCCTGCCCACGTGGTGTTCGATCACAGCTACCTGGAGCGCTACGGCATCCTCGCCCACCGGGCGGGTCAACCGACGCCGGCCTACCTGATGGAAGCCCCTACGTTGGCGGAACTGGCCGCGAAGATCGGTGTCCCCGCCGACAACCTGGCGGCCACCGTTGAACGCTTCAACCACTATGCAGTCAACGGCGAAGACCCCGATTTCGGCCGCGGCGAAAGTGCCTACGACAAGTACTGGGGTGACGACGACTGCCCTTGGCCCAACCCATCTTTGGGTCCGCTGCAGTCCGGTCCGTTTTATGCGATGGAGGTGGTCAATGGCGCCTTCGGCAGCAACGGAGGCGTGGCCATCGACGGCCTGGCACGGGTCCTTGACGTCGACGGGGAGCCCATCCCCGGCCTGTTCGCCGCCGGAAACACTACGGAGAACGCCTACGCTGCAGGCTACCCTGGAGCGGGTGCCACCCTGGGACCCATCATGACCATGGGCTATCTGGCAGGACGCACCATCGCGGGCGAACCGGCAGAGTACACGTCCGCGGGATATATGGGTGTAGCAGCAGGAGTTGAAGCATGATCCGCCACGCCGTGCTGTTCAAGTTCAAGGCCGACTTTCCCGAGGCAGACAAGGCTGCCTGGCGGGAGGGCCTGGACAGGATGAAGGGCAATATTCCCGGCCTGCTCGAGCTCACGCATGGGCCGGATGTCCTCCAGCATGACCGGTCGTTCGACTACGCCATTGTGGCTGACTTCAGTGCCGTGGAAGACGTCGAGGTCTACGCCACGCATCCACTGCACGAGCCACTTAAGAAGTACTCCTATCCCAACAGCGAGCAGATCATCGCCGTGGATTTCACGCTCTAGCCTGCCGTCTCCTTCAGGGTCCGGCGAACGAACTCCGCACTGGGCTCCGCATAGGCGGCAACGGTCCGGCCGAACAGTGCCGTGCCTTCGGCCCCGGGCCAGTCCTCCGGCAGGAATGCAGGAGGCAACCCAGGGTCGAGGTACGGAATGATCCGCCATCGGTCGATGCACTGCACGTAGGTGGAAAAAGCTTCAGCAGAAGGCTCTACCGTCCGGCCTGGAGATGTAACGCCACCACCGGTCGCGCCGGCCGAACCGTGCTCACGGATGAAGTCCCTGTGCAGTACGGCCACTGCTTCCAGGTCCCACCACTGGGAGGCTGCGTCCCGAAGGCTGCCGCCCACCATGGGTGTTTCCGTCACGAAGATCGTCGCCATGTCCCGGAGCGACAAATCCGTCAGGATTTCCTCCACTTCCCCACGCAGTGAATCAGGGCAGATCCACAAACCCGCCGCCACGGTCCCGCAACCGATCCAGTGGAGCCGGCGCCGCAGCTGATGCCGCTTTTCCCGTTCCGTCTCCGGAATGGAGAAGGAGATCAGGCACCAGGGATCCTCCAGTGACATGCTCCGTGGGTTGTAGATCCGGCGGTCACCGCGCGCCAACATGGTGGCGGCCCCGTCTGTGAGCGTGAAACCGGGGACCCCGGCACGCGCCTCTTGAAGTACCACATCCTTTTTGCGCAACCGGCCCAAGGCGGTCCGGGTTACTGTTCCTGACGTGCCCAAGGCCTCCATGAGGGCCACGATGTCCTTGGCAGACATCCATCCGCCGGCGTCGCGCATGTACAGGCCGATGACGGTACGCAGCAAAGAAGTAGTACTTCCCGGGCGGGAGTCCATGTCATCGAGGACAGCACTCATTTCCGGCTCACTGCATTTCGGAGAGTGCGTCGCGGATGGCCGCCACTCCCAGTTCAACTTCGGCAAAGCTTGTGCTCAAGGGGGACAAGCCAATGCGCAGGCCGTGCGGGGGACGGAAGTCGGGGATGACACCCTTTTCCCACAGCCTCGCCGTGACGTCTGCGAACAACGGGTGGTCCACGGTGATGTGGGATCCGCGCTCGGCCACATTCCGGGGGCTCACGATCTCCGCGCCAAGAGGCACCAGGAGCTCCTCTGAGAGTGCGATGGCGTACTCGGTGAGTTTGATCGACTTTTCCCGGACCGCGTCCATCCCTACGGAGGCAATCAGTTCCAGCATGTCCTTCATGGGCTGCATGGCCAGCACGGGAGGAGTTCCCGTGATGAACCTGCGCATCCCTTGTGCCGGACGATAGGCGTCCGTCATGCCAAACGGATTGTCGGCGCCCATCCAACCCCAGATGGGTTGCTGCAAACGATCCTGCTGCGATGCGTTGACGTAGGCGAAGGCCGGCGAGCCGGGGCCGCCGTTGAGGTACTTATAGGTGCAGCCCACTGCGATGTCCACCCCCCACTTGTCCAGCTCCATGGGCACGGAACCTACGGAGTGGCAAAGGTCCCAGAGCATCAGGGCACCTGCCTGGTGAACCTTGGCGGTGATGCCCTCGGCGTCGGCCAGGAAGCCTGACCGGTACGCAACATGGCTCAGGACCACCACCGCGGTCCTTTCGCCCAGCAGTCCGTCCAGGTCCTCCGGGCGCACACCACTGGCAGGGTTCGCAGCGATCCACTTGATGCTCGCCCCACGTTCCGCGGCAATGCCCTCGATGATGAACCGGTCGGTGGGGAAGTTGTCGCGGTCGATGATGATCTCATCCCGACCCGGCTGGGCATCCACTGCGGCGCGGATCATCTTGTAGAGCATCACGGATGTGGAGTCGCCCACGGTGGTTTGCCCAGCGGCAGCGCCCAGCGTCACCTCGGCAATGCGGTCTCCCACGACCGTCGGCTCATCCATCCATTGCTCGTCCCAACCCCGGATAAGGCGGCTGCCCCAAGCCTCGTGCACAAATGAATCGAGGTTCCCTGCCGTGACTTTCAGCGGGCGTCCCAGTGAGTTGCCATCCAGATATGAGGTGAGCTGGGCGGCGTCGGGCGCGTAGAAGGCCTCGCGCTGGGCGGCCAGGGGGTCAGCGGCATCCAGTTCGGCCGACGTTGGCCGTTGGGTTTGCTGTGCCGTGGTCATGGTTCCTCCTGCGGAAATATTGGCCCGGCGATAGCCGGGTGGTTGCCTGGGTGCTTAGTTGCCGATTTCGGTGCGTACGGCGTAGAGCTCGGGGAAGAAGGTCAAGTCCAAGGCGCGCTTGAGGAAGTCCACGCCCGAGGATCCTCCGGTGCCCACTTTGAAACCGATGGTTCGTTGAACTGTCCGCAGGTGGCGGAAACGCCATGCCTGGAAGTTGTCCTCAATGTCCACCAGGTCCTCGCACGCTTCGTAAAGTCCCCATTGGGTGTCGTCCGATTCGTAGATCTTCTGGAAGATGGGGACCAGGTCCTTGCGGAAGGTCCACGGCTCGCTGGTGTCCCGCTCCAGGATGTCGGCGGGTATGTCATAGCCGGCGCGGGACAGCACTGCCAGGAAGGCGTCATACAGCGTGGGCTCCTCCAGGAGCTTGCTGAGCAAGGCGTGGGCCTCGGGTTCGCTTTCGAAAACGCGCAGCATCCCGCGGTTCTTATTACCCAGCAGGAACTCAACACCGCGGTACTGATAGGACTGGAAGCCGGACGAGCTGCCCAGGAAGCCGCGGAATTGGGCGTATTCACGTGGCGTCAGCGTCCCCAGGACAGACCATTGCTCCGTCATGGTGCGCTGGATGGCCTTGACGCGTGCGATGCACTTCAGTGCTTTGCCCAGATTGTCCGCGTCAAACAGCCTGCGGGCTTCCAGAAGTTCGTGAAGGACCAGCTTGAGCCAGAGCTCGCTGGTCTGGTGCTGGATGATGAACAGCAGTTCATCATGGTGCTCCGGCTCGCTCAGGGGATGCTGGGAGCTGAGCAGGTGATCGAGGTCCAGATATCCGCCATAGGACATGGCATGACGGAAATCGGTGCGGACCGTTTCCTCGATGTCCCGGACGCTGTGGGCGGAATGGACTGTGGGCTTTTCCATGCATTGAGATTATCACTTACATGACGCACGTCAAGGTATTGATTTCCGAGTTGCGGAGGATCGCCGTCACGTAGGCTGAAGCACAACCATTGGGGAAGGGGGGAGTGCGGATGGAAAATGCGGAAAGGGCTGCCGCGCCCGTGTCGATTTACCTCGACGTCGACGGCGTGGTGAACCCCTTCAGTCCGGTGGGAACCACTGATTGGGGTGGCGAATGGACCACCGCCGACACCGGGATCCTGGAGGTGGCTTTCGCACCGGAGCTCGTGGCCGGACTTAATGACCTTGCCCGCCATCCAGCTGCGCGCTTCGTGTGGCTGACCACGTGGGAGCGCCTTGCACCCGAGTTCCTCTGCCCGGCTATCGGCCTCAAGGGGGAGGACTGGCCGGTACTGTCCAGCCAGGGCTGGGACCAAGCCCCGGAGTGGTGGAAACTTGTCGCCCTCCAAAAGGACCTGGCGGCTACGGGGAGCCAGCGGATCGTATGGTTGGACGACCAGCTCAGCCGGGAATCAGACGCCCGCTCCTGGGCTGAATACCAGCACGACCGTGTGCTTTGCATCTCACCTGATCCCCGCAAGGGACTGTCCCCAAGCCACCTTGAAGCAGTAAGGCAGTATCTGGGCTGAAGGGAAGGCCGTGTACGTTTGTCCGCTCACTGGATGCCACGTAAGATTCTTAAGGTTTCAAGCCCGCCAGAGTGAATTCCGCAAGCCAGGTCAGTTGAACACTTGCTGAACTATGCTGTGGATGGCAGGTACGGGGAAGTGAAACTGCTGAACGTCGACGACTCTGCAGATTGGGCAACAGGTGGATATCACCTTCATGGTCGCGCTGGTAATAGCGTTGGCCCTTTTCTTTGACTTCACCAACGGGTTTCACGACACAGCGAATGCGATGGCCACGCCTATCGCCACGGGGGCGATCAAGCCCAAGACGGCCGTTGCCTTGGCCGCTGTGCTCAACCTCGTCGGCGCGTTCCTCTCCACGGAAGTGGCCAAGACCATTTCCGGCGGACTGATCCGGGAAGGCTCGGATGGTATCCACATCACTCCGGACATCATCTTTGCCGGACTCATGGGCGCAGTTCTCTGGAACATGGTCACGTGGCTCAAGGGCCTGCCATCGAGTTCCTCGCATGCCCTGTTTGGCGGCCTGATTGGCGCCGCAGTGGTGGGCATCGGGCTCCATTCCATCAACTTCGAAACCGTGCTGCAGAAAGTGATCCTGCCCGCCATCTTCGCACCGCTGATCGCCGGCCTGGTGGCTTACATCTGCACCCGCCTCGCCTACGCGCTGACCTCGCGCCACGATCCCGAGACCGGTGACAAGCTCACGCAGAAACGCGGCGGCTTCCGTACCGGACAAATCTTTACGTCCAGCCTGGTGGCTCTCGCGCACGGCACCAACGACGCCCAGAAGACCATGGGCATCATCACTTTGGTTCTTATTGCAGGTGGAACCCAGGCTCCGGGCAGCGGTCCGCAGTTCTGGGTGATCGCGGCCTGTGCCTTCGCCATCGCCATCGGAACCTATGCAGGCGGCTGGCGGATCATCCGGACCATGGGTTCAGGCCTGACCGAGGTAAAACCCGCCCAGGGTTTCTCCGCCGAAACCAGCACGGCTTCGGCCATCCTCGCTTCCTCCCACCTCGGCTTCGCCCTGTCCACCACGCAAGTCGCTTCGGGATCGGTCATCGGCTCGGGCCTGGGCCGCAAGGGCACCTCGGTTCGGTGGGGTACCGCAGGCAAGATCGCGTTGGGCTGGCTCTTTACCCTCCCGGCCTCAGCCATTGTCGGTGCTCTGACGGCGCTCTTGGTGAGCATCGGCGTCGTGGGCGTCATCATCGCGGCAGTTGTTGGAACATCAGCGGTGCTCTTCATGTTTGTTGCCTCGCGCAAATCGCATGTGGGCCACCACAACGCCGTCGAGGTTGAAGAAGCGGGCCATGCCGTCCGGTTCCGCAAGAAGAAGAAGACCCGCAAGACCACCCAGAATGAGGATGTGCAGCGATGAAATGGTTGGAATTGCTGCAAGTAGGCGGAGTTACCCTCGTGGCGGCCGTGACTTTGGTGGTCCTTTACTCCCTGGGGGTCCGCCTCACGGCGATCGCCGGTGACGCCCAGCAGAAGTCGCCTGTCCTGGTCCGGTCCCTGGCCTACGTTTGCTTCGGCGTGTGCGCCGCGGCTGTGCTGTTCGGGATCTACCTGATTGTTCCCTATTTCGGAAAGTAGCAGCCTCTCTGGCAGTCAGGGCCTTTCGGGAGAATAATCAGCAGTGTAGTTATGCACATAACTGCGTGGTTGTGATCCGGCAGATGCGGGGCTGTCATGAATTGCCCATCCCGAAGCCATCTCATCCGACTGGCCCTGGTGCCGGTCTTGATGCTGGGGCTCTCCGCCTGCCTTCCGCCCGCTGCTGAGGGTGGGGGATCATCCCCTCCGGGTTCCACCTCCTCCACAGCCGCCACCACTGGGCAACCAGTACCAAGCACGCTGGTTCCTACAGCCACCCAACCGGTCGGCCCGGCAGGCCCTGGGGCTCCACAGGCAGATGCTCCAGTGGTTCGCTGGGTCCCCATCGGACCGATTGGCCCGAACGATCCCACCTCCGGCCAGCGCTATCTGTTGCTCCAGCAGTTCCAATGCGATGCCTTGGTGCAGAGCGTGGAGGGTGCCGACGACGCGGCAGTCTGGCTGGCGGGCGCCGCCGTGTGCAAGGCACTGCAAAGCGGGAGTCAGCAGGATTGGCAGCGGGCTTCCATCGCAGTTGCTGCCACGCCACGGATTCCGCAAACCCAGTGCCTTGAATTCCGGGTGGCCGCCACTTCGGCGTCGCTGCTCGCCCAACACCGCAGCAATCCCGACGCCGTCTTCAATGTGGAGCCGGGACAGGGCGAAGCATGCCCGAGGCAGTTGGTTGGATTGACGGTGGTCGACGAAGAGCTCAGGCCGATCCCAGGGCTGGCGCGCGCGTCCGGGCCCAGCAGTGGCGGGACGATCGTTCGCTTGGACGGCTACTACGTCCGGGTGGGCGACGTCCTGTTCGACGGCGTCCCCGTGGATGCTGAGTTCGTTGGCGCCAGGGACGACTACCAGCCCGTCTATCTGCGGATGCCCTCGTCAAGTGGCCGGGACTCGATCCGGATCTCCATCACGGACACCGTGGATATTGCCGGAACGGTGACCTTCTTCTATGACGACTCCGGAACTGCCCCTGGCTCCGCGCCACCCCCGGAGAGCGCAAGCCCAGGCACTGGTACGCCAGGCCGCAGTCCCTCCGGCACTCCATCGCCCACTGCGCCGCCGTCCGGCGAAGCCTCCCCGACGGCTGCGCCGTGAGCGACACACCGGATACCGAAGAGAGACTTAACAACACCCGCTGGCAGCGGACCCTTGAGGTCCTCTCGGTCATCGGCCCGCCGTTGACCATAGCCACGGCGCTGCTGGTCTATTTCGGTTGGGCACGCACCGACGCGCAGGCCAAAGCCATGGGCCTCGATGTCAGCCTGTTCGGTTACACAGTCCAGGACTTTGTCCTGAGGAGTATCCAGTCGCTTTTCCAGCCGTTGGCATGGCTCGTGGTCATTGGTCTGCTGTGGTTCATGCTGGACCGCGCCGTATCCCGGCTCCTCGAAGCCGGGCGGCACAGAAAAGCCGTCCACTTGACCGCCACCCTTGTGATGCTGCTCGGCTTTGCCTATGCCGCGGCGATGTGGCTGGCCATTTCGGCACGTCCCGGCCAGATCGTGCTGTACGCGCCCTTCCTGATCGCCGGGGGAGTGGTGGTGGGAGCCTGGGGCCTGAGTGTGCGACGCCGGGCGGGTGAGCGCGGCCAGGCCGCGCCGAGGATCACCCCAAGGGCCCTTGAGAGGTCGCTGGTGTTCGTGCTGGTCACGCTGCTGTTGTTTTGGGGTACCTCGGACTACGCGCAGGCACTGGGGCGCGGTGCTGCCCTCGACTACCAGGAACGGTCCAGCCTCTTGCCCACGGCGGTGGTCTACAGCAAGGAACGTCTTGCAGTTGGTGCCCCGAACGTCCGCGAGGAGTCTGCGGGCTCGGAGACGGCGCCCCTGTATCGGTACACCGGGCTGCGGTTGCTGGTGGTCAGCGGCGGACGGATCTTCCTGCTCAACGAAGGCTGGTCCCTTGAGCGGGGCCGGGTGGTGGTGCTGCAGGATGACGGCAGTGTCCGCGTGGAGTATGGGAACCCCGCGTCGGACTGACTAGTCTGGGCCCATGTCGACGTTTCAGTATTACGTAGCTTGCACCATCGACGGCTTCATAGCCTCCCCGGACGACGACCTCGGCTGGCTCCTGCAGTTTGACCGGGTTGAGGGCTTGAACCAGGGCATCGAGGCCTTCATGGCGGGCGTAGGATGCATCGTCATGGGCGGGGACACCTACCGCTGGCTCATGGAACACGAGCCCGGCCAATGGCCCTATCCGGACAGTCCTTGCTGGGTTTTCACCCACCATGAGTACTCGGCTCCGGCCGGAGCCGACATCACCTTCGTCCGCGGAGACGTCCGCGAGTTCGCCCCGGACCTGCTCAAGGACGCCGGGGACAAGAATGTCTGGTTGGTGGGCGGGGGCGACCTCGTGGCCCAGTTCGCAAATGCGGGGCTGCTGGACGAGATGATCGTCACGATCGTGCCCGTGGTGCTGGGCGCGGGAAAGCGGCTGTTGCCGCTTAAGGGCCCGACGGCGCCCCTTGAGTTGATCTCGCACAAGATCATTGGCGGGGCCGCGGCCGAGCTTCACTACCGGCTGCCCAAGGGCTCGGATTAGGTACTCAGTGCCGGTTGTCCCGGATCATATTGGTGATCCGGGCGGTCGAGAGCCGGCGGCCCTTGTCATCGGTCATCACGATCTCGTGCGTGGCAAGGGTCCCTCCCAAGTGGATCGCCGTGCACGTCCCCGTCACCAGGCCGCTGGCCACTGAACGGTGGTGTGTTGCGCCCACCTCAATGCCTACAGCATGGCGGCCCCGGCCGGCATGGAGGGAGGCCGCGAACGATCCCAAGGTCTCGGCGAGGACAACGTGGGCCCCGCCGTGAAGGATGCCCGCTACCTGCGTGTTTCCTTCCACCGGCATGGTGGCGACCATTCGTTCCGCGCTCATCTCCGTGAACCGGATCCCGAGCTTCACCACAAGTGCACCCACACCGTGTGCCGAGAGCCAATCGTGGAATTCTTCGGGCACCCCTGCCTCGTTGAGCTCGTCGGCAAAGGGGTTCGGCGTGAAATTGTCCATCATGCCAACTAGGCTGGCACCTGTGAGTGAAACAACCAAACCGGACCAGGTTCCAACGGCCCAAGCTGCTGCCATTGCGACAGCCCCCACCCCCTCTGCCACAGCATCTTCCAGCACCGCGGGGGAGGGCCGGCCCAGGTTGCTGGTCCTTGACGGCCACTCCATGGCGTTCCGGGCTTTCTACGCCCTTCCTGCAGAGAACTTCTCCACTGCCAGGGGCCAGTACACCAACGCAGTCCATGGGTTCACCTCCATGTTGATCAACCTGATCAAGGACCAGAAGCCCACGCACGTCGCCGTAGCTTTTGACGTTTCCGACGACACCACGTTCCGTAAGGCCGAATACAGCGAGTACAAGGGCGGGCGCAATGCGACGCCCGCAGAGTTCGCGGGCCAGATCGGCCTCATCGCCAAGGTCATGGAGGCCTGGGGGATCAAGACCATCGCCATGCCCGGATACGAGGCAGACGATGTCCTGGCCACGTTGGCCGCGCAGGGCGACGCCGCAGGCTTCGAAGTCCTTCTCGTCTCCGGCGACAGGGATGCGTTCCAGCTGATCAACGACAACGTCTTTGTGCTCTACCCCAAGCAGGGCGTGAGCAACATCCCCAGGATGGACGCTGCGGCAATTGAAGAGAAATATTTCGTCAAGCCCGGCCTGTACTCGGACCTCGCCGCCCTCGTGGGCGAGACCGCTGACAACCTGCCCGGCGTCCCGGGCGTTGGCCCCAAGACAGCTGCAAAGTGGATCAACCTCTACGGTGGCCTCGAAGGCATTCTGGAAAACCTTGATTCCATCGGAGGCAAGGTGGGCGGGGCCCTCAAGGAGAACCTGGAGAACGTCAAGCGCAACCGCAGGCTCAACCGGTTGCTGACCGACCTCGAACTGCCCCTCACCCTGGCTGATCTGCACGAGCCACGTCCGGACCGCCAGGCGATCGAGGAACTCTTCGAGGAACTTGAGTTCAGGACCCTCCGCACGCGGCTGTTCGATCTCTACGGCGATGACACCGCAGGGGAGGCTCCGGACACCATTGAGGCCCCGGAGTTCGCGACGCCCACTGATGCTTCCGGGCTGGAGTCCTTCTTCACTGCAGGAGCAGGGATGCGCTCCGCCCTCGCCGTGCATCTGGTTCCCGGCAGGATCGGCGACGACGCGAATGCCCTGGCTGTGGTCAGGAACAACGGCGCCGCGTATATCGACCTCACCGCCTTGGATGCGGCCGCGGAGACCGTAGTGGCTACGTGGCTGCGGGACCCCGAAGAAGCCAAAGTCCTGCACGAGTTCAAGTCGGCACTCAAGGCCCTGCACCACCGGGGACTAGCCCTGGAAGGAGTGGTGGATGACACCTCCATCTCGGGCTACCTGATCCAGCCGGACCGCCGCAGCTACGACCTCGCCGAGCTCGCACAAGTGCACTTGAAGATCTCACTCAGCACGGCCGTTGCCAGTTCGGGCCAGCTGGAGCTTGACCTCTCCGGCGGGACGGACCAAGCTGCCGCAGCAGCGCTCGTCCAGCAGGCCGCCGTCGTGCATGCCCTCAGCAAGCACTTCGAAACCGAACTCGCCGCCATCAAGGCCGATGCCCTGTTGACCACGCTGGAGCTTCCCGTGGCCCGCGTGCTCGCCCACATGGAGCTGACGGGTATTTTCGTTTCCACGGACCGTATGAACGAACAACTCGCCGACCTCACCAAGGTGATCGAAAATGCCCAGGAGCAGGCTTTCGCAGCAATCGGTCACGAGGTCAACCTGGGTTCTCCCAAGCAGCTGCAGACAGTCCTGTTCGAGGAACTGGGGCTGCCCAAAACCAAGAAAATCAAGTCCGGTTACACCACGGATGCTGCATCACTGAAGGGGCTCCTGGAGAAGACGGGCCACGAATTCCTGGTGCAGCTCATGGCGCACCGCGAGTCCTCCAAGTTGGCCCAGATGGTGGAGACACTCAAGAAGTCCGTGGCCGATGATGCGCGGATCCACACCACGTACGCGCAGAACATCGCCGCCACGGGCCGTATTTCATCCAACAACCCCAACCTGCAGAACATCCCGGTCCGCAGTGAAGAAGGCCGGCGGGTCCGCGGAATTTTTGTGGTCAGCGAAGGCTACGAGTGTCTGTTGTCGGCAGACTACTCGCAGATCGAAATGCGCATCATGGCGCACCTTTCCGGTGACGAAGCCCTGATCCAGGCGTACCGCGATGGAGAAGACCTGCACCGCTTCGTGGGTTCCCGGATCTTCAATGTAGAGCCGGCCGAAGTCACCAGCGCCATGCGGTCCAAGGTGAAAGCGATGTCTTATGGCCTCGCGTATGGACTCACGTCCTTTGGCCTCTCCAAGCAGTTGGAGATCTCCGTGGACGAGGCACGGACGCTCATGAAGGACTACTTCGACCGCTTCGGCGGCGTGCGCGACTACCTGCGTGGTGTCGTCGACCAAGCACGGACGGACGGCTATACAGCCACCATCGAAGGCCGCCGCCGCTACCTCCCTGACCTGACCAGTACCAACCGGCAGGCGAGGGAAGCAGCAGAACGCATTGCCTTGAACTCGCCCATCCAGGGCTCTGCAGCAGACCTCATCAAGCGCGCCATGCTTGGTGTGTCCGCCGAGCTCGCCAGCCAGGGCCTGAAGTCCCGGATGCTGCTGCAGGTCCACGACGAACTCGTCCTGGAAGTGGCACCGGGAGAGCGCGAAGCCGTGGAGAAGCTGGTCATCGAACAGATGGGTTCAGCTGCCGAGCTGTCCGTTCCCCTCGATGTCCAAATCGGCGTTGGCTCAAGCTGGTACGAGGCGGGGCACTAGTCCGGTCGCGGAATTCCGGGTATCGCCGCAGGGCGCGCCGCCGAGATGGTGGCGCGCCCTGCGGCGTCTGGCTAGGCTCGGGATCGTGGCTGATCCCAATGAACCAACTTCCCGGAAATATTCCGTCCAGCGTTTCCCCGCTGTCGCCGGCAAGGACGACTCCGATGCCTATAGCCGCTGTGCCACCTGGGTGCAGGCTGTATCGCACGGATTCCACCAGCAACGGCGTGATGACGAGTACCTGGCAAAGACCCTCGCCGCCTACCAGACGGACAAGCGTGAGCTGACAGGCGTCTACGTCAACGGCACCGTACCTGAGCACTCCCTCGGGGCGAATGTGCCGGTGGCAACCTACGCAACCATGCGCAAGACCCTTAATATCGGTTTTGGCCGGCAGCTTGAGTCCAACCTGGTCACGGCTGTGACGGTCCGCGGAACGCACCGCCGCCAAGGAATCCTGCGTGGCATGATCACGGCCGATCTGGAAGGCGCCAAGGATGAGGGCCTGGCCATGGCGGCACTGACGGCTTCCGAAGGATCCATTTATGGTCGTTTCGGTTTCGGGGTAGCTACCTTTGAGCGCAGCATCAAGGTTGACACCGGACCCCGCTTCCGGATGAAGGGACAACCGGAGGGAACTGTGGAAGTCGCGGATCCTTCCGTCCTGCTGGAAATGGCTCCCCGGGTGTTCGAGCGCGTCCAGCGGCTGTCGCCGGGCTCGGTGGACCGGCAGGAGTATTACCGCCTTGTTGCTTCCGGCTCCATCGGGCATGACGGCAAGTCCGACACCAGCGTCCGATGTGCCCTGCACTACGATCTGTCCGGAGCACTGGACGGCTACGTTTCCTACCGTTTCAAGGGTTGGGACCACAAGCCCTACACCATGGAAATTGTGGACCTCGTTGCCGCTACCAACGCCGCCTACCTCGATCTGTGGCGCTTCATGGGCAGCATCGACCTCATCGACGACGTGACGTGGGCTGAAGCCCCGGTGGATGATCCCTTGGCATGGGCCCTGGAGGACCCACGGTGCATCGAGGCCTCCGAGGTCCGCGACATGCTGTGGCTCCGGATCCTGGATACTCAGGCCGCCTTGCAGGCACGCCGCTTCGCCTCTGCAGGACGCCTGGTGCTGGAAGTGACGGACTCCCTGTCCCTGGCGGGCGGCACCTGGGTTCTGGAGTCCGACGGCGGTGCTGCCGCCGTCGTGACTGAAGCCTCTGGCCAATCAGCGGATCTGACGATGGACGTGGCCGACCTTGCGTCCATCTATCTTGGTGCGGTCTCTCCGGTAACCCTTGCTGCTGCGGGACGCATCCGTGAGAAGACGGCCGGTGCCGCGTTCCTGGCCCAGCAACTGTTCGCGGTGGAACGCCCGGCGCATTGCCTGACGCACTTCTAAGCTGCACCGTTTCGCCAAAAACCGTAGACATACCTAATTAAGGACATCCATGGGGGATTCCAAACGGCGGCCTGTGGCCGGCCGGCGATCAGTGCTGCTTGGAATGGCGGGCCTGGTGTCGGCTGCGCTGGCGGCCTGCGCATCCGTCGAAGGACCATCGGGAGCGGCATCACCGTCGGTTGCGCCGCCTACAGGCCCGGCCACGCCACCGCCGTCGATTGCTGCCACATCAAGCGAGCAGGCCGCTGCCGCCCTTGCGCCAACGGAAACCGCCACAGCGGCCACAGTGCCCGACAAACAGCAGATCCTGGCCGAATTCGCTGGCAGGCGGCCCGTGGAGTGGGGGCTGCACGTTACGGGAGTGGTGAACAACTCGCCGACGAAGCACGTGGCGTTGACGTTCGACGCGTGCGGCGGACCTGGGGGCACTGGTTGCGACCACGCCCTGCTGACGACGCTCCGCCGGCTCAATGTCCCGGCGACGCTCTTCATCAACAGCCGCTGGCTCCACGCCAACCCGTCGCTGGCCGCCGAGCTGGCCGCCGACCCACTGTTTGAACTCGCCAACCATGGCACCCTGCATCAGCCCCTCTCCGTCAACGGTAGGTCTGCCTACGGGATCCCCGGAACGGCCAACACCGCTGCTGCCTACGATGAGTTGATGGGAAACCAGGCGCTGATGCAGGAACTCGACGGCCCCGCTCCCAGGTTTTTCCGTCCGGGAACTGCCTTCTACGACGACGTCGCTGTGGAGATGACGCGCAGGCTGGGCATGCTGCCGGTCAACTTCACCATCAATGGGGACGGTGGGGCCACCTACCCGGCGGCCACCGTCGCAGCCGAGGTGGCGCGCGCAGCTGCCGGCGACATCGTTATATCGCACTTCAACAGGCCTGCTGCGGGCACTGCCGAAGGCTATGCCCGGGCCTTGCCGGGGATGCTGGACAGGGGTGCCACGTTCGCCCGCTTGGGAGACGTGTTGACCACGTGACACTCCTTTTGACCCTGCTTTGCCAATGCGACTAGAATAAACGGGCGTGTACTACGTGCATGCATCCATTTTGTATTAATCCACAAATCAGGATGACCCGGTAATTTGCCGTGTTCTGCCGTCCGGACCCGGACGGCAGCGGTTTGCCTGACCGACTCACTATCCACAACGGAGCCCCTACTACATGACCATCACCTCCACCGAGAAGCCCGGTACCCCCGTAGTCGCCATTAACGACATCGGTACCGCTGAGGACTTCCTCGCAGCTGTCGACGCCACCATCAAGTACTTCAACGACGGAGACCTCGTCGAAGGTACCGTCGTCAAGGTCGACCGCGACGAAGTTCTGCTCGACATCGGTTACAAGACCGAAGGTGTCATCCCTTCCCGCGAGCTTTCCATCAAGCACGATGTTGATCCCGGTGACGTTGTCGCCGTTGGCGATCAGGTCGAAGCTTTGGTTCTCACCAAGGAAGACAAAGAAGGCCGTCTGATCCTCTCCAAGAAGCGTGCTCAGTACGAGCGCGCCTGGGGCGACATCGAGAAGGTCAAGGAAGAAGACGGTGTCGTTACTGGTACCGTCATCGAGGTTGTCAAGGGTGGCCTCATCCTGGACATCGGTCTGCGTGGCTTCCTGCCCGCGTCCCTCGTCGAGATGCGCCGCGTCCGCGACCTCGCTCCGTACATCGGTCAGCAGATCGAAGCCAAGATCATCGAGCTGGACAAGAACCGCAACAACGTTGTGCTCTCCCGCCGTGCATGGCTCGAGCAGACCCAGTCCGAGGTTCGCTCCACGTTCCTCAACAAGCTGGAAAAGGGCCAGGTTCGTCCGGGCGTTGTTTCCTCCATCGTCAACTTCGGTGCCTTCGTGGACCTGGGCGGCGTAGACGGCCTCGTTCACGTTTCCGAGCTGTCCTGGAAGCACATCGACCACCCCTCCGAGGTTGTCGAGGTTGGCCAGGAAGTCACCGTCGAGGTCCTCGAAGTGGATCTGGACCGCGAGCGTGTCTCCCTGTCGCTCAAGGCTACGCAGGAAGATCCGTGGCAGACCTTCGCCCGCACCCACGCCCTCGGCCAGGTTGTTCCGGGTAAGGTCACCAAGCTGGTTCCGTTCGGTGCGTTCGTTCGCGTCGAAGACGGCATCGAAGGCCTCGTGCACATCTCCGAACTGGCTGTCCGCCACGTGGAGCTCGCCGAGCAGGTTGTCTCCGTTGGCGACGAACTGTTCGTCAAGGTCATCGACATCGACCTCGAGCGTCGCCGCATCTCCCTCTCCCTCAAGCAGGCCAACGAGGGCGTTGACGCTGACAGCACCGAGTTCGATCCCGCTCTGTACGGCATGGCCGCTGAGTACGACGAAGAGGGCAACTACAAGTACCCTGAGGGCTTCGACCCCGAGTCGAACGAATGGCTTGAAGGCTACGAGACCCAGCGCGCAGCTTGGGAGCAGCAGTACGCTGACGCCCAGACCCGCTGGGAAGCCCACAAGAAGCAGGTTGCCCAGCACGCTGCTGACGACGCTGCTGCTGCAACGTCCGGTGAGAGCGATTCCGGCACCACGAGCTACTCCTCGGAGCCGGCTGCTGCTGAGTCCAACACCGGCGGCGGTACCCTGGCGTCCGACGAAGCACTCGCCGCACTGCGTGAGAAGCTGACCGGCAACTAATTCCGCCTCCCTCACGGGATGTGCTGAATAGCCTAAGAAGGACCCCTGCCTCCGGGCGGGGGTCCTTCTGCTTTAAGCCTTCGCGATGCGGGAACTGCTCAGCGGGGGACGTCCACCCACTCGGTTCCCTGGAGCCGCAGCTCGAGATGTCCCGCCGTCAGGGAAGCCAACCGCGCGCGGGCATCGGAGATGGCCGTTGCCTCGTCGGGCAAGGCAACTCGAAGAACCGTGTGCTGCGCCTCGTATCCGGTGTCCGCCATGACGTACCCGGCACCGCGAAGCTCGTTTTCCAAGCGGCCGGCCTCGGCATGGGGGACGTCAATGGCGCAGAGACGCAATCTTCGCCGGAGAACCAACGGAGCCAGATCCAAACCTGCGGACACCGATTCGGAGTAGGCGCGAACCAGTCCGCCCGCGCCCAGGAGGATCCCACCGAAATAGCGCACGACGACGACACTGACGTCGCTAAGGTCTGTCACCCTTGGTGAGGTCTCCCGTTTGATGAGTGCCTCCAGCATGGGGATACCCGCTGTACCCGATGGTTCGCCGTCGTCGCTGGAGCGTTGAATCATCCGATCGGGCCCTATGACGAAAGCTGAGCAGTGGTGGCGGGCGTCGTGGAATTCACGCCGAAGATCACTGACCAGGGAGCGCGCGGTTTCCTCATCAGGTGAGCGCCGAATGACTGTGATGAAGCGGGACCTGCGGATCTCCAGTTCGTGGCGGAAATCCGGACCAACCGCGAGGGTCGTATACGTTGTCGCGCGGCTGTCATCCTCATTTTCCACCGCTTCAGTCTAGTGTTGGAGGGTGCTGAAGATTGGGTTGACGGGCGGCATCGCCTCGGGGAAATCGCTGGCGGCGTCCAGATTGCGGGAATTGGGTGCCATCCTTGTGGACGCGGACCTCCTTGCGCGGGAAGTGGTGGAACCTGGAACTCCTGGGCTGGCCCGCGTTGTGGAAGCATTCGGCCCTGAAATCCTCGACTCTGATGGAAGGCTTGATCGGCCCAAGCTCGGAGCTATCGTGTTCCACGATCCCTCGCAGCGCGAGGTGCTCAATGGCATCATTCACCCGCTGGTCCGCGAAGCAGCAGGGGCGATTGTTTCAGCAGCCGGCCCCGGCGATATCGTAGTCCAGGACATTCCGCTGCTGGTCGAGACCGGGCAGGGCAGCAACTTCCACTTGGTGGTGGTGGTGGATGCGCCGGAGCCGGTGCGCGTCCAACGAATGGTAAATTTCCGGGCAATGACTCCCGACGATGCCCGAGCCCGGATCGCGGCCCAGGCCACGCGGGAAGAACGCAACGCGGCTGCCGATGTTGTCCTGGTCAACGACGGTGACCGCGAAGAGCTCCTCGCGAAGGTTGAGGCGTTATGGACGGACAGGCTGCTGCCTTTTGCCAAGAATCTCAGCCAGGGAACACGGGCTGAACGGCACGTCGGTCCGGTCATGACGCCATCCGACAGTGACTGGAGCAGGCAGGCTGACCGCCTCGCCGCCCGTATTGCTATTGCTGCCCCCCACCAGATCCTCGCGGTGGACCACATCGGCTCCACAGCGGTGCCGGGGCTGGCGGCCAAGGATGTGATTGACCTTCAGGTGGCGGTCCCCGATCTCGAGGCCGCTGATCTGATGGCGGATCAACTCGCTGCAGCAGGGTTCCCTGCGGTCCCGGGAGCCACCCGGGACACGCCGAAACCCACCCAGCCTGATCCCGCTGACTGGCAGAAGCGGTTACACGCCAGCGCCGATCCCGGCCGGCCGGTGAATCTGCATGTCCGCGCGGCCGGGTCGCCGGGGTGGCGGTATGCACTGATGTTCCGTGACTGGTTGCGATCTGAGCCCTCCGCCATCGCGCTGTATGAGGCGCATAAGCGCGAGTTGACGGCTACCTTTGCGGCCGAAAGCGGCACGGCCGCCTATGCCGATGCCAAGGAGCCATGGTTTACCGATGTTGCCTGGCCACTCATGGATGGGTGGGCCAAGCGCACGGGTTGGCAGCCGCCGTCGTATATGTCTTCTGCTGAAGGCAAACGCGGACAGTAGCTGTCCTGGGGCAGGGGTAGATTGGTTTTATGAGCCTCGCCCAGGAAATCAACCGTGTCGTCGCACCTTTCGAAGTAATCAGTGAGTTCAAGCCCGCCGGTGATCAGCCGACGGCGATTGCGGAACTGACAGAACGCATCAACAACGGCGAAAAAGACGTAGTCCTCCTCGGCGCCACTGGTACGGGTAAGAGTGCCACCACGGCGTGGCTCATCGAGCAGGTCCAGCGACCCACCCTGGTGATGGTCCAGAACAAGACACTGGCCGCGCAGCTGGCCAATGAGTTCAGGGAGCTGCTGCCCAACAACGCAGTGGAATATTTTGTCTCCTACTACGACTACTACCAGCCCGAGGCATATGTAGCGCAGACGGATACCTTCATTGAGAAAGATTCCTCCATCAATGAGGAAGTGGAACGCCTCCGGCACTCGGCCACCAACGCCCTGCTGACCCGTCGAGACGTCATCGTGGTGGCCACGGTGTCCTGCATCTACGGCCTGGGTACGCCCGAGGAATACATCGCCGGTATGGTGACGCTCCGCAAGGGTGCGGAAATGAATCGGGACCACCTCCTGCGCAAGTTCGTCTCCATGCAGTACGCGCGCAACGACATGGACTTCCACCGGGGAACGTTCCGGGTCCGTGGTGACACCGTGGAAATCATCCCCATGTACGAGGAACTGGCCATCAGGATCGAATTCTTCGGTGATGAGATCGAGAACATCCAGACCCTCCACCCCCTGACCGGAGAGGTCCTCCGCGACGAAGAGGAGATGTACGTCTTCCCGGCGTCGCACTATGTTGCCGGTCCGGAACGCATGTCCCGTGCCATCAAGCGCATCGAGGACGAGCTCGCTGACCGCTTGAAGGTCCTCGAAGGCCAGAACAAGCTGGTGGAGGCCCAGCGCCTCCGGATGCGCACCACGTACGATCTCGAGATGATGCAGCAGATGGGTTTCTGCAACGGCATTGAGAACTACTCCGTGCACATTGACGGCCGTAATCCCGGGACCGCCCCGCACTGCCTCATCGATTACTTCCCGGACGACTTCCTGTTGGTCGTTGACGAATCGCATGTCACTATCCCGCAGATCGGCGCCATGTATGAGGGCGACATGTCACGTAAGCGGAACCTCGTGGACTTCGGCTTCCGCCTGCCATCCGCCATGGACAACCGGCCGCTGAAGTGGGATGAGTTCCTGGAACGCATCGGCCAGACGGTGTATCTGTCCGCAACCCCCGGTAAGTACGAGCTCGGCAAAGCTGATGGCTACGTGCAGCAGATCATTCGTCCCACCGGCCTCATCGATCCCGAGGTAGTGGTCAAGCCCACCAAGGGACAGATCGACGACCTCCTTGGGGAAATCAGGACCCGCACGGAGAAGAATGAACGCGTTCTGGTCACCACGTTGACCAAGCGCATGGCGGAGGACCTCACAGACTACCTGGTGGGCCACGGCGTCAAGGTGGAGTATTTGCACTCCGACGTCGACACCCTCCGACGCGTGGAGTTGCTCCGTGAGCTCCGGATGGGCGTGTTTGATGTCCTGGTAGGCATCAACCTCCTCCGTGAAGGACTGGACCTGCCTGAGGTTTCCCTCGTGAGCATCCTCGACGCTGACAAGGAAGGGTTCCTCCGTTCTTCCACCTCGCTGATCCAGACCATTGGCCGCGCAGCCCGTAACGTGTCGGGCCAAGTCCACATGTACGCGGACCGGATTACCGACTCCATGGCCCACGCCATTGAGGAAACCAACCGGCGCCGTGCCATCCAGGTGCAATACAACACGGACCACGGCATTGATCCGCAGCCGTTGCGGAAAAAAATTGCTGATATTACGGACCAGTTGGCCAAGGAAGACGCAGACACCCAGGAACTGCTTAACAACAACCGGCTCGCCAAGGGTGGCAAGCGCGGCAAGTCGGCTGCCAAGGGTGCGGCAACGGTTCGGCAGGATGGCCTCGCAGCCGCTCCCGCAGAGGACCTGGTTGGCCTCATCGAGCAACTGACCGAACAGATGCACGGGGCGGCTGCTGAACTGCAGTTCGAAGTCGCTGCCCGCATCCGTGACGAAGTCAAGGAGTTGAAGCGCGAATTACGCCAGATGCAGTCCGCCGGGCACGCCTAAGGTAAGGTTTAGGTCACGTAGGGGAGTATCCCAAGCGCTACGTCCGTCAGCACGCAAGGCACAGATGCCTCGCCGGATCTAGCGGGCCGCCAATTTTTGCATTCACCGCACCCTGGCAGGCCGGAGAGACTTACACCGCTTTCCCGTACCCTGCGAAAGGCACCTTTAATGCAGCTTCCCGTCTGGTTCGAGATCGGCTCCTTTGTCGTTCTCGGAATCATCTTGGCTGTCGACCTCCTGTTGGTCGTCAAGCGTCCCCATGAACCTTCCATGAAGGAAGCCGGCCTGTGGGTCGGCTTCTATGTAGGACTGGCACTGCTCTTTGCCGTAGCCATGTTCGCGTTCGCCGGCCCGGAATACGGCGGCCAGTTCGTCGCCGGCTGGGTCACTGAGTACAGCCTCAGCATCGACAACCTCTTTGTCTTCATCATCATCATGGCCCGCTTCTCGGTGCCCCGTAAGTACCAGCAGGAAGTCCTGATGGTGGGCATCATCATCGCGCTGATCCTCCGCGGTATCTTCATTGCCCTCGGCGCCGTGGTCATCGAACAATTCAGCTGGGTCTTCTACATCTTCGGCGCCTTCCTCCTCTGGACTGCTTGGAAGCAGGCCAAGGACTCGGGCGAAGACGAAGAAGAGGGTGCTGAGAACCCGCTGATTGCCCGCCTCCGCAAGGTCCTGCCGATGTCCGAAAAGTTCGACGGCAACAAAATCCGCACCGTGGTGGACGGGAAGAAGGTCTTCACTCCCATGCTGATCGTCTTCGTGACCATCGGCCTGACGGACCTCCTCTTCGCTGTGGACTCCATCCCCGCGATCTTCGGTCTGACCCAGAGTGCCTTCATCGTCTTCACGGCGAACATTTTCGCTCTGATGGGCCTGCGCCAGCTGTACTTCCTCCTCGGTGGTCTCATGACCCGCTTGGTGTACCTGAAGCACGCCCTGTCTGTGATTCTCGCCTTCATCGGCGTCAAGCTTGTCCTGCACGCCATGCACGTCAACGAGCTTCCGTTCATCAACGGTGGCCACCACATCGAGTGGGCTCCCGAGATCCCCACCTACGTGTCCCTGGCGGTCATTGTTGGAACCATCATCGTGGCTGTTGTCGCCAGCCTCCTGAGCCCGCAGGCACGCCAGGCCAAACTGGATGCCCGGCTCGAGGAAGATGCAAAAAAGAGCATGAGCGAGGCAGAGTAACTCTCTTCGGAAAGTTGTAGTCTCGTGAAGTGACTACCACTCCAACTACGGCGCTGGACCCACAACGGGTTCAGCGCCGTACTGTTTTCCTGCTCAGTTCCGCACAACTTCTCAGCGGCGTCGGCAACGGAGCCACGCTTTCCATCGGATCATTGCTGGCAGTGGACCTGTCAGGTTCAGAAGCCTGGGCCGGCTCCATCACCACAGTGCTGACACTGGCCGCAGCGATCGCAGCTCTTCCCCTGGCGCGGCTGGCGGAAACGCGGGGCCGCCGCACGGGCCTGGTTACAGGACTGGTGGCCGCGATGATGGGGGCGCTCCTGATTATTGCGGCCGTGGTGGGCCAGTCTTTCGTCCTGCTCTTGTTGGGCGCCGCCTTCCTGGGTCTTGGTACTGCCGCAAACCTGCAGGCGAGGTTCGCCGCCGTCGACCTCGCTGACCCGGAGCACCGCGGGCGGTCACTATCCACCGTGGTGTGGGCCATCACTATTGGTGCAGTCGCCGGCCCCAACCTGATCCAGCCCGGTGCAGTGGTAGGGCAGGCGCTCGGGCTGCCGCCCATTGCCGGCCCCTTCGTATTTTCTGCCGCCGGCCTGTTCCTTGCCGCCGTCCTGTTGTTCGTGGGCCTTCGCCCTGACCCCCTGCTGCTGTCCCGGCGGCTAGCATCCCAGGCAAGCGGCGACGCAGGCGACGGCGCGTTGCCCGCCAGGGGTACCATCCGTTCGGGATTGCGCGCCGTGCGCTCATCACCGTCGGCGATGCTGGCCTTGGCCGCCGTTGTGGCAGCGCACGGCGTCATGGTGGCCGTCATGTCCATGACGCCCCTGCACCTTCAGCAACTCGTCGGCGGTTCCCATGCAGGACACCATGGCGGAACCACCGACAGTGCGGATGCCTTGGTGATCATCGGCCTCACGATTTCGCTTCACATTGCCGGAATGTTTGCGTTGTCGCCTCTATGGGGGTGGCTGACTGACAAAGCAGGGCGCCTGCAAACCATCGCCATGGGCCATGGCCTGTTGCTGGTTGCGGTGTTCATTGCCGGATTTGGCCAGCATGAGCCTGGTCTCGTCACCGCTGGCCTGATCCTCCTGGGCCTGGGCTGGTCTGCGGCAACCATCGCTGGTTCAACGTTGCTGGCAGAAAGCGTTGCCCCCGATGCGCGCGTCACCGTTCAGGGCGTCTCTGACACCCTTATGGGTGGCGCCGGCGCCGTCGGCGGCGCCACCTCCGGTCTGCTGCTCGCCTGGATCGGCTACCAGGGCTTGAACATCGCGTCCAGCGTTCTGGCCGCTGTGGTGCTGGCCTTGACGCTCGTCATGGCCGTTAGGTCAGCACGGGCCCGGGACACGCCGGCTCTCCAGCCACCGGCTTAGCGGACCGCCCGAACCATGCCAAGGAGTCGTGTGAAGATTCCCTCGCCATCTTCCCCGATACCATCGTGGTGGAAGTCTGCGGTGACCCATGGTTGAAGCCCACGCACTGCCGCAGCCGTTTCCAGGGACAGATCATGGTCCACATAGATATCGTCCTTGTAGACGGCGGCCGCCACGGGGACGGTGTTGGCCGCCAACCGTTCGGGACTGTACAGGGGCTTCCAGTCTTTCTTGGCGGCCAACTGCTCTGCCACGTCCTGCAGGGGTACCAAGGCCGGATCCTGTTCGAAATACCAGGGGTAGACCATCTCGCCGGTGAGCAGTGGCTCGTTCGCGTCGGGTTTGAACTCCGGGTGGTCCTCCAGCACCCGCCATGCGGCCCAGTTGGTTGCCTCTCCCTGTCCGTAAATCGACTCATGCAAAACGGCGTACAGAGGGTTGGCCGCGCGACTCACGAGGCTCCGCACTTGTTCAAGGAACGCATCGGACAGGCGCGGGCCGGAAGGCGTGTCAATAAATGCATCCTCCAGGAGGTAGTGAAGCGCGTCCACCCGTGTGTTGCCGCCGAGGAAGGATCCGATCATCTGGAAACGCTCGGTCGTGAGCCTTTCGCCGCTGGCGAGGAACTCAGCCTGCCGGTCCAGGTGGCGGGCGATCCGGGTGACGATGTCCCGGTCTTCCGGGTACCAGGAGAAGTACTCGGCATTTCGCAAAGCGACGCGGTGGAACGTGGCCTGGTACACGCGGTCCGCCGGACCGTGGAGCGGCGCCAACCCACCGGTGATAAGGACCTCGCGGAGGCCCTCCGGCGCGAAGGACAGGTACGTTAACGCGCAGAAGCCGCCGAAACTCTGGCCGAGGACGGACCATGGACCGGAGCCGAGCACGCGGCGGATGTACTCAGCGTCAGCCACGATCGAGTCGGCACGGAAGTGAGTCAGGTATTCGGCTTGTGCTGCGGCGTCGCCCCGGAGTTCGAGTGACTGCCGTTCAACGGGTGTGGACAAGCCTGTGCCGCGTTGGTCGAGCATCAGGATGCGGAAGTCCTTCGCGGCCGCCTTCATCCAACCCGACAATGACGTGACCCGGTTGCCACGGCCGCCCGGGCCGCCTTGCAGGAACAACAACCAGGGCAATCTGGCGGCTGCCTCGGCCGTGTGGTCGGTGGAAGTGTATTCCCTGGCAAAGACCGTGATGGTCTCGCCGGCGGTGACTGATTCATCCGGTACGTGCGCCAAGGGGACGGTGAAGTAATGCTCCGCCGTCCGCAAGCCGCGGAACTCGTGGCGCGCGGGGACACTGTGCACGCCGGCAGTGCTGCGGCCGGCGTTCTGGCCGGGGTACTGGTCAGCCACGGGCGAGAGCCTCGTTGGCCTGGCCCGCTTTCGTGCCGAAGGCCTCAAGTGCCTCGCCGGTCAGGCGGAACGTGGACCACTCTTCCATGGGGAAAGCGCCCAGGTTCTTGTAGAACTTGATGGAGGGTTCGTTCCAGTCAAGGACGCTCCACTCAACACGGGCGTAACCACGTTCGACGGCGGTGGCCGCCAGATGCTGCAACAGCGCCTTGCCATGGCCCTCGCCGCGTGCGTCGGGGATCACGTAGAGGTCCTCCAGGTAGATCCCGTGGACGCCCTCCCAGGTGGAGTAGTTCAGGAACCAAAGGGCGAAGCCTTGAACTGTGCCGGCACTGTTTTCGGCGATGGTGGCGTAGACGCGGGGGCTCTCGCCGAAGAGTACTTCGGTGAGCATGGCCGGGGTATTTTTGACCGCGTCCGGTTCCTTCTCGTAGATCGCAAGATCATGGATCATCCGGAGGATGGCAGGGACGTCGTCTACAGTGGCTGGGCGGATTACACTCATGGCTCCGAGCTTACTAGGGGAGCAGAGCCCGCCGCTCCCGGTTCTTCCTTACTGCCAGGCCAGGGCGGAGGTTCCATACTTCACGGGCGCCTTGCCGTACTGCAGGGGAACACCGTCCATGGTCAGGGGTGGCCCTACAAAGCGGAGAGGTCCGTAAGGGCTGTCCACCAGACGGAATTCCGGAAGGGGCACTCCGCCGACGCCGCTCGCGGGCCCGCGCGACGGCAGACGGAAGAGCGCCTCCGCCGTGCGGACCAGGGAAAGGTGCGCCGCTCCTCCTCGTCCTGTGTGGAGGCGTTCGGTCAGGAGAGCCAAGGCAGCTGCAGCAATTCCATACCCCGTTGCGTGATCCAGTGCCTGGACGGGTAGCGCGCCCGGCCTCCACCCGTCATCGGCATTTCCGTATCGCTCCGCAATTCCGCAGGCAGCCTGGACGACGCTGTCGAAACCGCGCCGGCCATTCCAGGGTCCTGTACTGGCCCAGGCGCTCAATGTCACCACCACCAGATCAGGCCTGACGTCGAGCATCCCGTCCGGGCCCAAGCCGAATCTGTCCAGCCCGCCGTGGCGGTAGCCGGTCACCACGACGTCGGCCGCCGAAAGCAAGCGGTGCACCACTTCCAAGGCCCCGGCCTTGTTGAGGTCGGCTTCGGCGCTGCGCTTATCGAACCCGGAGTCAACAAAGGCATCGGTGAGCTCAGGAAGGCCAGGCGGATCGATCCGCAGGACATCCGCACCCAGGGCGCCCAGAAGACGGGTGGCCGTGGGCCCGGCTATGACGCGGGTCAGGTCCAGGACCCTGAGTCCGGCCAGGGGCCGGAAAGGGTCAGTTGAGGGAATCCACGACGACGGCCGCGGACTTTTACCCGGAGCTTCGGGACGGGTGAAACCGATCCACGGTCCCGTGCTTGCCGCCGCATGCATTGGCGTGGACGTCCATTCTTCCCGGGTACGGACGGCGGCGGCAACACCCCTCCCGGCAGTGATGGCTTCTTCTGCCTCCAGCGCGGTCATTGAACGCAGCACACGGTCCAGCTCATCAGGAGTAGTGGCCCGGAGCGTTTCCATCAGCCGGGACGCATGGTGCGGGTAGTTGGCATGCAGGCGGACCCAACCATCCAAGGTTGGGCGGAACCCGGACAAAGGAGCAAAACCTTGAGGTTTCCGGCCCGAGATCCTCAGGTGTCCCAACGAATCGAAAGAGGCTGCCGTCAGTTCTGACGACACCGAGTATCGACCCGTGGAACCCGTCAGGGATTCGAGGGCAGTGGCTGCTGCCTGGACGGACCCCAACGCGAGCCCTTCGACGTCCAGGCTGCCACCCCACCACCAGCGCGGACCGCTGCAGGCTGCCGGCTCTGCTGCACTGAAGGCGTCCAGCATCCGCAGGCTGCCGGTCAGGTCCGGGACGGGTTCCACAGCGATTGGCCTAGAGCCTGTTGGCGTCTGTCACCCGGACGACGGCGGTACCGTTTTCGTCAGACGCGGCCAGGTCTACTTCGGCCGAGATTCCCCAGTCATGGTTGCCCGCCGGGTCGTCGAAGATCTGCCGCACTTTCCAAGTGCCGGGTTCCTCGGTGATGATGAGCAGTCCCGGACCACGGGCATCAGGACCCGTGCCGATGTCGTCGTGTTCTTCGAAGTAGTCGTCCAGTACTTCTTCCCAGCGTTCCGCGTCCCAGCCGGCATCGCCGTCCAGCTCACCCAGCGCCGCAGAATCCTCATCCGCGAACAGTTCGACCCTGCGGAACATTTCGTTCCGGACCATCACACGGAAAGCCCGGATGTTGGACGTCAGGAGCGGCGGCGGGGGAGGGGGAGCGTCGTGTGGCGTGGGAGCGAGTCCGGAGGTGAGCTCTTCCCATTCATCCAGCAGACTGGAATCAACCTGGCGGACCAGTTCTCCCAGCCACGCAATCAGGTCTTCAAGGTCCTCACGCAGCGAATCCTGGGGAACGGTCTGCCGCAGCGCGCGGAACCCGTCCGCCAAGTAGCGCAGGACGATGCCCTCCGAGCGGGCCAGGCCATAGAACTGCACGAACTCACCAAAGTTCATGGCGCGCTCGTACATGTCCCGGATGATCGATTTCGGCGCCAGCTCAAAGTCGCCCACCCAGGGCGCGGCCTTGCGGTACACCTCAAAGGCTTCGCCGAGGATCTCCGCCAAAGGCATGGGGTACGTAACTTCGTCCAGCATGGCCATCCGCTGGTCGTACTCGATGCCATCGGCTTTCATGGCCGCAACTGCCTCGCCGCGTGCCTTCTTCTGCTGCGCCGAAAGAATCTGGCGGGGCTTCTCCAAGGTTGACTCGATCACGGAGACCACGTCCAGGGCGTAGGACGGCGACTCGGGATCGAGCAACTCCAGGGCGGCCAAAGCGAAGGGGGAGAGCGGCTGGTTCAGGGCGAAGTTTGCCTGCAGGTGCACTGTCAGGCGTACAGAGCGACCCTCAACTTCCTGCTCCTCCTCCGGGATCCGTTCAACCACACCTGCGGCCAGCAGTTCGCGGTAAATCCCCAAAGCCTTCTTCATGAGTTTGAGCTGGGCTGCACGGGTCTCGTGGTTCTCGCTAAGCAAGCGCCTGGTTGCCTGGAATGGGTCACCCGGACGTTCCATCAGGTTCAGGAGCATCGCGTGCGTCACGGTGAAACTGGACGTCAGTGGCTCAGGCACGGACTCCACCAGCCGTTTGAACGTGGGCTCACCCCAGGAGACGAATCCCTCAGGAGGCTTCTTCTTCACCACCTGCCGCAACTTCTTCTGGTCATCACCGAACTTGGCCGTTGCCTTGGCCATCGCTTTGGTGTTCTCCACCACATGGTCCGGGGCCTGGACTACCACCGTGCCGGCGGTGTCGTACCCGGCGCGGCCGGCGCGTCCGGCAATCTGGTGGAACTCACGTGAGTTAAGCGATCTGGTGCGTACGCCGTCGTACTTGCTCAAAGCAGTCAACAACACGGTCCGGATGGGCACGTTGATGCCCACCCCCAGAGTGTCGGTACCGCAGATGACTTTCAGCAGCCCGGCCTGGGCCAGTTGCTCCACCAGCCGGCGGTATTTGGGAAGCATGCCGGCATGGTGGACACCGATGCCGTGGCGGACCAGCCTGTTGAGGGTCTTTCCGAAGCCGGCGGCGAACCGGAAACCAGCAATGAGCTCAGCGATCCTATCTTTCTCCGCGCGGCTGCACATGTTGATGCTCATGAGGTTCTGGGCACGCTCAATGGCTTCAGCCTGGCTGAAGTGGACCACGTACACCGGGACCTGCTTGGTGGACAGCAGTTCTTCCAGGCTCTCGTGGACCGGGGTCAGGTGGTAGTAGTAGTGCAGCGGAATGGGACGTTCCGCGGAGCTCACTGTGGTGGTGGACCGGCCAGTGAGTTCGGTCAGCCCGGTTTCGAAGCGCGTGACGTCACCCAGGGTCGCGGACATCAGGAGGAACTGTGCTTGGGGGAGTTCCAGCAGGGGTACCTGCCACGCCCACCCGCGCTGAGGATCGGAGTAGAAATGGAATTCGTCCATGACCACCGAGCCGAGCTCCGCTGTCGAGCCTTCCCGGAGGGCAATGTTGGCCAGGATTTCGGCGGTGCAGCAGATGATCGGGGCGTCCTGGTTGACGCCGGAATCGCCGGTAATCATTCCCACGTTTTCCGCGCCAAAGATGTCGCAGAGGGCAAAGAACTTTTCAGACACCAGTGCCTTGATCGGAGCCGTGTAGTAACTCCGCTGGCCGCGTGCCATTGCCTCGAAGTGAGCAGCGATGGCCACCAAGGATTTTCCGGAGCCCGTGGGCGTGGCGAGGATGACGTTGGCGCCGGAGGCAAGCTCCATGATCGCTTCGTCCTGGGCCGGGTACAGCTGCAGCCCGCGGGATTCGGTCCACTCTACGAACCGTGTGTAGATTTCGTCCGGGTCCAGGGGACCAGTGGCGGTGGAACCGGGAAGCTGCTCAAGAAGTTTCATTGGTTTCCAGCTTAGTGCCCACACGGTTTAAGCTCGGCCCAGCAATGGTGGCAGATGCGAGGAGGCTTTGATGAAGTGGGATCCGTCCAAGTATGTGGAATTCGGAAACCATAGGGACCGCCCTTTCCACGACCTCGTCGCGAGGGTCCAGGCCAGTAACCCCCGCACGGTAGTGGACCTCGGCTGTGGCCCAGGAAACCTGACTGCTACGCTCACCGAACGCTGGCCAGGCGCCCGCGTTGTTGGCCTCGACTCCTCTGAGGAGATGCTCAGTCAAGCAGGCGCCCTCACGCAGGAGTTCACCCATCTGGAATTTATTCAGGGCGATATCGCGAACTGGTTGCCCGACGCCGATACCGATGTAGTGGTCAGCAATGCAGCCCTTCAGTGGGTCGCTGGCCATCTGGAAATGTTGGCCGGCTGGCTGCGCGCCCTGCAGCCCGGTGCGTGGTTTGCCTTGCAGGTTCCCGGCAATTTCACGTCTCCCTCACATACGCTGATGCGGCAACTCGCGGAATCGCCCCGGTGGTCGGCCCGGCTGGGCGGCGTCCTCCGGCATGACGGGGCCGTGGGGAGCCCGGCGGATTACCTGGGAATAATGCTCGACGCCGGATGCTCGGCTGACGCTTGGGAGACTACCTACCAGCAGGTACTGCCGGGCAGTGATCCGGTCCTGCAATGGGTCCGCGGCACTGGGCTCCGTCCCGTGTTGGCGGCGCTGTCCTCTGAAGAAGCTGCCGACTTCGAGACGGAGTACGCCGCAATGCTGCGCGAGGCCTATCCCGCAACAAGCCATGGAACCGTCTATCCGTTCCGACGCATTTTTGCCGTGGCCCGGAAGAACGCATGATGCCGGTGGATTCCCTGAGAGGGAAGGCAGCGACCTTCTTGCGACGTGAGCTGTGTGGTGATCTGCCTGGTCCTCGATGTAGATGTGCGTGTCGTCATGGCTTGTCCACTGCCGTCGTCGCTGGTCTAATTCTCAGCATGGACCAAGGACGCATCCGACATCAAACGCCCCGCCACATGACGGCACCCGGGCGGAGGTCGTTGTGACTCCCACCGGCGATTTCCCGGGCACCTGGCGGCCCAACACCACCAGCGCCGTCGCCCTCTTTGAACAGTTGAGGTTGCGGATCATCGAGCTCGCTGACTCGGGAATCCTGGCGGTCGGAGCGAAACTGCCACCCGTGCGCAATCTGGCGGGCGTACTGGACGTCGCACCCCACACCGTCGCCCGGGCTTACAAAGAACTGGAAGCCGCGGGCGTCGTGGCAACCCGGGGCCGGAATGGCACCGTGGTCTGTGCCCGGGACGATCGCTGGGGAGCGCTGGCCGAGGTGGCCGGGCAGTATGCGTCCGCTGCGAAGGCACAGGGCGCCTCTTTCGCCGAGGCAGTCCAGCTTCTCGCCGCAGCGTATGACGCGGATTGATACCGATCGGTAGCATGTGAGGCACGACATGGAAATTCGAAGAAGTTTTCGATTAGCATTGGTAAGTGCCCAAAGCCTTAGCTGAAGATACCGCCATCGAATCCCCGAACAGCATCCCTGTGGTTCCTGACTCCAAACCCGCGAGGCCAGACCTCTCGCGGCTGGTGGTCAAGGGTGCCCGGGAACATAACCTGCGCAACGTGGACGTCGACCTTCCGCGCGATGCCATGATCGTGTTTACGGGACTCTCGGGTTCCGGCAAATCGTCGTTGGCTTTCGACACCATCTTCGCCGAAGGGCAGCGCCGCTACGTAGAGTCGCTCTCCGCGTACGCGCGCCAGTTCCTTGGCCAGGTAGACAAGCCTGATGTCGACTTCATCGAGGGATTGTCGCCCGCGGTCTCCATCGACCAGAAATCCACCAGCAAGAACCCGCGTTCCACCGTGGGTACCATCACCGAGATCTACGACTACATGCGGTTGTTGTGGGCCCGCGTTGGCCGCCCGCACTGCCCTGTCTGTGGCGAACCCATCGCGCGCCAGACACCGCAGCAGATCGTTGACCAGCTTCTGGAGCTTGAGACGGGCACACGTTTCCAGGTCCTGGCCCCGGTGGTCCGCGGACGCAAGGGCGAGTTCGTTGACCTGTTCAAGGAACTGACCGCCAAGGGCTATTCCCGTGCACGTGTTGACGGCGAACTGGTCCAACTGAGCGATCCTCCCAAGCTGGGGAAGCAGTTCAAGCACACCATCGAAGTGGTGGTTGACCGCTTGGTGGTCAAGGAAGATATCAGCCAGCGGCTCACGGATTCCGTGGAGACCGCCCTGGGCCTGGCGGAGGGCCGTGTCCTGGTGGAGTTCGTGGATCTTGACGCCGCGGATCCCGGTCGCATCCGGGCCTTCTCCGAGAATCTTGCGTGCCCCAACGAGCACCCTTTGGCGATCGATGAAATTGAGCCACGCTCGTTCTCCTTCAACAACCCCTTTGGTGCCTGCTCAGCCTGCAGCGGCATCGGAACCAAGCTTGAAGTGGACGAAGAACTCATCGTCCCCAATCCTGAGCTCTCCTTGGGCGAAGGCGCCATTGCCCCGTGGTCCTTGGGAACGGCGACCACTGAGTACTGGAACCGCCTCCTTGAGGGCCTGGCCCATGAGCTCGGCTTCTCCATGAAGACACCCTGGGAGGAGCTCTCCAAGGAAGTCCGGAACACCGTGCTGCATGGCAAGGACCACAAGGTTGTTGTCCAGTACAAGAACCGTTTTGGCCGTGAACGCAAGTACAGCACGGGCTTTGAAGGCGCCATTCAGTACGTGCACCGGAAGCACGGGGAAACCGATTCCGAGTGGGCCCGTGACCGGTACGAAGAGTACATGCGCCAGATTCCCTGCCCTGAGTGCAATGGTGCACGCCTCAACCCGGCATCGTTGTCCGTGCTGATCAACGGCAAGTCGATTGCAGCCGTTGCTGCCATGCCGATGCGCGAGTGCGCAGAGTTCCTCGGCAGCCTGACCCTCACCAGCCGGGAAGCGCAAATTGCCAACCAGGTGCTGAAGGAGATCCAGGCCCGCCTGACCTTCCTGCTGGATGTGGGGTTGGAATACCTCAACCTCGAGCGGCCATCAGGAACCCTGTCCGGTGGAGAGGCCCAGCGCATCCGGCTGGCAACCCAGATCGGTTCCGGCCTGGTGGGCGTCCTGTATGTCCTTGACGAGCCGTCCATCGGGCTCCACCAGCGTGACAACAGGCGACTCATCGAGACCCTGACCCGTCTGCGGGACCTCGGCAACACGCTGATTGTTGTGGAGCATGACGAAGACACCATCCACGAGGCTGACTGGGTGGTGGACATCGGACCAGGCGCCGGTGAGCACGGCGGCCAGGTGGTGCATTCAGGCACCTACAAGGAGCTGCTGGAGAACACGGATTCCCTCACGGGTGACTACCTGTCTGGACGCCGGAAGATCGATATTCCCACCAAACGCCGCAAGTACGACAAGAAGCGTGAACTCAAGGTTGTTGGTGCCCGTGAGAACAACCTGAACAATGTCGATGCCACGTTCCCGCTGGGGCTTTTTACTGCGGTGACCGGCGTCAGCGGTTCCGGCAAGTCCACGTTGGTCAACGAGATCCTCTACAAGGTCCTCGCCAATAAGCTCAACGGCGCCAAGCAAGTGGCAGGACGTCACCGGACGGTGGCCGGCCTGGAACATCTGGACAAGGTGGTCCACGTCGATCAAAGCCCCATCGGCCGTACTCCCCGCTCCAACCCAGCGACGTATACCGGGGTGTTCGACAACATCCGCAAGCTCTTCGCCGAGACCACCGAAGCCAAGGTTCGTGGATATCAGCCCGGACGCTTCTCATTCAACGTCAAGGGCGGTCGCTGCGAGGCCTGTTCAGGCGACGGCACGTTGAAGATCGAGATGAACTTCCTGCCGGACGTCTATGTTCCTTGCGAGGTGTGCCATGGTGCCCGGTACAACCGGGAAACCCTTGAAGTCCACTACAAGGGCAAAACCATTGCTGATGTCCTCAACATGCCCATTGAGGAGGGGGCGGAGTTCTTTGCTGCGTTCACGCCGATTGCGCGCCACTTGACTACTCTGGTGGACGTCGGCCTTGGCTACGTCCGTCTGGGACAGCCGGCAACCACGTTGTCCGGTGGCGAGGCCCAGCGCGTGAAGCTTGCCGCAGAGTTGCAGAAGCGCTCCAACGGGCGCAGCATCTATGTCTTGGACGAGCCCACCACGGGCCTGCACTTCGAGGACATCCGAAAGCTCCTTATGGTACTTCAGGGCTTGGTGGACAAAGGCAATACGGTGATCACCATTGAGCACAACCTCGACGTCATCAAGTCTGCGGACTGGATTGTGGATCTGGGCCCCAACGGTGGCTCAGGTGGCGGAAAGATTGTTGCCACGGGAACACCCGAACAGGTGGCAAAATCCACGGAAAGCCACACAGCCACCTTCCTGGCCGAGATTCTCGGATAGTCGCCAGAAGTATTCCGGTAGCGGCATGCGAGTTTCAGGCATGCCGCTACTCGTGAGAAACTAACCCGGTGACTCAAACAACGGTGCCCGTAATATTCGATCTGGACGGCACCCTTGTCGATCCGGCCGGCGGTATCACGGGAGGAATCTCCGCCGCCCTCCGTGAATTGAACCTTCCCGTTCCTGAACAGGCCGTGCTGAATTCCATGGTGGGTCCCAAGCTCAGCGATTCCCTGATGCATTTGGCCAATGTCCCGGAAAACCTGGTCAATGAAACCATTGACCGTTACCGGCGCCACTACAAGGAGACAGGCATCGGGCAGAGCAAGCTTTACCCCGGAATCTTCGAACTTCTTGAATACTTTGCTGAATCCGGCCGGGCGGTAGCAGTTGCTACGCAGAAGCCGCAGTCCATTGCGAGGCTCGTCCTCGAGCACCATAAAATTGCCGATTTCTTCGTCTCCATTCGCGGGGCTGCGGACAACGAGTCCCTGGAAGCGAATACGGCATCCGGCAAAGTCGAAATTGTCGGAGCAGCCTTGGCTGACCTGCATTCACAGCCGGCTGTGATGGTGGGAGACAGGCATCAGGACGTTGCAGGGGCAATGGCTAACGGCCTGGATTGCATCGGGGTGGCTTGGGGATTCGCCCCGGACGGAGAACTCGAAGAAGCCGGCGCTGTGGCCGTAGTGCACACCGCGGCCGAGCTGCGGATCAAAATTGAAGAACTTGACGCTGTCCGTGCGGCAGCCCTGAGCGAGGTACAAAACGATGGCAGTCTTTGATGCGATCCGGTGGACTACCCGTGGACTGATTTCCTCCACGTGCCGGCCTACTGTCATTGGTTTGGAGAACGTACCCAAAGAAGGGCCCTTCATTGTGGCGCCAAACCACCTTTCCTTCCTTGACAGCGTGATCGTCCAGGCCCTGATGCCGCGTCCGGTCGCCTTCTTTGCCAAGGCCGAGTACTTCACCACCAAGGGCGTTAAAGGCGCCGTCATGAAGTCCTTCTTCGAGGCGGTAGGATCCATTCCGGTGGAGCGCGGTGAGCAGGCTGCCAGCGTGCAGGCGCTCAAGACCTTGCTGGACATCCTCGAGTCGGGCAAGGGCATCGGCATCTACCCCGAGGGCACCAGATCCCGCGATGGCATCCTTTACCGTGGACGCACGGGCGTGGGGTGGCTTGCCCTGACCACAGGCGCGCCTGTCATTCCCGTGGGCCTGATCGGAACCGAAAAGCTGCAGCCTGCGGACAAAAACGCAGTAAGGCCGCAGCACTTCACCATGAAGGTCGGCGAGCCGCTCTATTTCGAGAAGACCGGGCCTGACCACTCGCTTCCGGCACGCAGGGAAGTCACCGATAGAATCATGGACGCCATCGCCGTGCTCAGCGGCCAGGAACGCTCTGCAAGCTACAACCAGAGCAAATCCGTCGACTAGCAGCAGCTGCCGCCGCGATGACGTGGCTTTGGCTGTCGTTCCGGTTCACTAGACTGGAAACGTGGCAGATCCAGCAAGTTACCGGCCCCAAACGGGTGAGATTCCCACCACCCCGGGCGTCTATCGATTCCGCGACCCCCATGGCCGGGTCATCTACGTGGGCAAGGCGAAGAACCTCAGGTCCAGGCTTAATTCCTACTTCGCCAACCCTGCAGGGCTGCTTCCCAAGACCCACGCCATGGTGCATGCGGCCAGCAGCGTCGAGTGGACCGTGGTGGGCAGCGAGCTGGAATCGTTGCAGCTGGAATACACGTGGATCAAAGAATTCAAGCCGCGCTTCAACGTAGTTTTCCGCGACGACAAAACCTATCCCTACCTTGCCGTCACCATGGGGGAGAAGTACCCCCGGGTGCAGGTCATGCGGGGTGAGCGCAGGAAGGGCACCAGGTACTTCGGCCCCTACACCGCCGGTGCCATCCGCGAAACAATGGATACCCTCCTGAGGGTTTTCCCGGTCCGCAGCTGCAGCGCGGGCGTCTTCAAGCGCGCGGAATCCAGCGGGCGTCCTTGCCTGCTCGGCTACATCGACAAATGTACGGCCCCCTGCGTCGGCCGCGTGAGTCCGGACGAACACCGCAACCTCGCCGAGGATTTCTGTTCTTTTATGGGCGGCGAAGCGAAGCGCTTCATAGGCCGCTTGGAAAAGGACATGGCAGCAGCCGTCGCCGAACTCGACTATGAGCGGGCTGCCGGGCTCAGGGACGACATCATCGCGCTGCGGAAAGTCTTTGAGCGCAATGCCGTGGTCCTCGCCGAAGATACCGACGCTGACGTCTTCGCCCTCCACGACGACGAACTGGAGGCTTCCGTGCAGGTCTTCCACGTCCGCGGTGGCCGGGTCCGCGGACAGCGCGGCTGGGTTGTGGAGAAGGTCGAAGACGCGACGACCCCTGAGCTGATCGAACATTTGCTCGAGCAGGTCTACGGAGAAGACAGCGAGGTCCAGGGACGGATTCCCCGGGAAGTCCTGGTGCCGGAAGCGCCCAGCAACCATGCCGAACTCACTGAGTGGCTGGGCGGGCTGCGTGGTGCCAAGGTGGACATCCGCGTGCCCCAGCGTGGTGACAAGGCCGCCCTGATGTCCACGGTGCGCGAGAACGCGGAGCAGGCCCTTAAACTGCACAAGACCCGCAGGGCCGGCGACATCACTGTCCGCTCCGTGGCGCTTCAGGAATTGCAGGAAGCCCTGGAAATCCCGGTTCCCTTGCTGCGGATAGAGTGCTTCGATATCTCGCATGTGCAGGGCACCAACGTGGTGGCCTCCATGGTGGTGGTGGAGGACGGGCTGCCCAAGAAAGCGGACTACCGAAAATTCTCCATCACGGGCGCAGCGGCAGCTGACGACACCGCGGCAATGCACGACGTCCTGACCCGGCGGTTCCGGCATTACCTGACGGACAAGGCTGCCCAGGTCCCCGTGGTGTCCGGCGAGATCGTCAACCCGACGCGTGCGGGGGCCAAAAGCGCCACCGATGCCCCGCCGTCGGACCCCGCCATGCCGGCCCCCAAGGCCAAGTTCGCCTACCCGCCCAACCTGGTGGTGGTGGATGGAGGCCAGCCGCAGGTCAACGCTGCCAAGCGTGCGCTGGCGGAGCTCGGCATCGACGACGTCTACGTGGTGGGCCTTGCCAAGCGCCTGGAAGAAGTCTGGCTGCCGGACAGCGACTTCCCGGTCATCCTGCCGAGGACATCGCAGGGACTGTATTTGCTTCAACGGATCCGTGACGAAGCCCACCGCTTCGCCATCACTTTCCATCGGCAGAAGCGGGGGAAGGCCATGACGGTATCCGTCCTGGACGGGGTGCCGGGCCTGGGTGAAGCCAAGCGCAAGGCTTTGGTGGCGCACTTCGGCTCGCTTAGGAAGATCAAGGCGGCTTCCGTTGAAGAGCTCACGTCCGCGAAAGGCATTGGTCCTGCGTTGGCAGCTGCCGTGGTTCAACACCTGGGTTCCACGGAAGACTCCGCCGGGGCAGTCCCGGCGATCAACATGACCACCGGCGAAATCCTTGAATCTTAGCTAGGGTTAGAACTTGGCCGATGGCCGCATCAGCGGTTACCGGCGCTTGAACATGTCGAGGGTGCGCTGACCCAACGGGAGCGCACCACAGGCTGTAAACACCACTTCGGACGAAACGGGGAACAACTCATGGATGAGGCAACGGCAGGGTCCGGAACGGAGCAGGACGGCCTCACGCCCGTCAAGCCCCCGGAGGCGGAACTGCTGGTCGTCACCGGCATGTCCGGGGCGGGGCGCAGTACGGCCTCGGATGCCTTGGAAGACCACGGCTGGTACGTGGTGGACAACCTCCCGCCGCAGATGCTGGGAACCCTGGCCGAAATTGTCTCGCATGCTCCCAAATCCATTCCCAAGCTGGCAGTGGTGGTGGATGTCCGCAGCAAGGACCTCTTCACTGACATCCAGACGGCGCTGGGCGCGCTCAGCGCCAGCGGCATCACCTTCCGGGTGCTGTTCCTGGATGCCAATGACGACGTCCTGGTCCGCCGTTTTGAGCAAGGACGCCGTCCGCATCCCCTGCAGGGCGGCGGCAGGATCCTCGACGGCATCGGGGTTGAGCGCGAGGTCCTGCGGGAACTGCGCGAGCATGCCGACGTCGTGCTGGACACATCCGACTTCAATGTCCACGGCCTGGCGACAGCCATCACCGAACTGTTCAGCGACACAGGCCCGGTAACCCTGCGCCTGAACGTCATGAGCTTTGGATTCAAGTACGGCCTCCCCGTGGACGCCAACTTCGTAGCCGATGCCCGCTTCATTCCCAACCCGCATTGGGTTCCCAAACTTCGGCCGCATACAGGGCTGGATGAGGATGTCAGCAATTACGTGCTCGCCGCCGATGGCGTGCACGAGTTCGTGGACAGGTACGTCCGGGCCTTGGAGCCTGTCCTGGATGGCTACCGCCAGGAGAACAAGCACTACGCCACCTTGGCCGTTGGCTGCACCGGAGGCAAGCACCGTTCGGTGGCGGTCGCCGTCGAACTTTCCAAGCGTTTGGCGCAGTATCCCCGTGTCACCGTCACCACCACCCACCGCGACCTGGGACGCGAGTAGTGGGCGTCCTCACGGGCCCGCTGCCCCTGATTCCGCCCAAAGGCGTTCCCGGCAGCCAGCAGAAGAAAAGTCCGTCAGTGGTTGCCCTGGGTGGCGGTCACGGACTGGCGGCGTCGCTGTCGGCACTGCGCTTGCTCACCTCCGAGCTGACGGCAATCGTCACAGTAGCGGACGACGGCGGCTCATCCGGGCGTCTCCGCGAGGAGTACGGCGTCCTTCCGCCCGGGGACCTGCGGATGGCGCTCAGCGCCCTGTGCGACGATACCGACTGGGGCCGGACCTGGCGGGACGTCATGCAGCACCGTTTCAATGCCGGGTCCGCCAAAGGCGGCTCACTGGACCATCACGCCATGGGCAATCTGCTGATCGTGACCCTGTGGGAGCTCTTGGGAGACACAGTTGCCGGCCTGAAGTGGGCCGGCGCCCTGCTGGGAGCCAGGGGCCAGGTTCTGCCCATGTCCAGCGTTCCCCTTACCATTGAGGGCCAGGCCCACCTTGACCTTCCGGGGGGCGGCCAGGAACTCCGTACGGTCCGGGGCCAAGCCAAGTGTGCTGTTGCGGGCAAGCTGGAAGACGTCAGGCTGTTGCCTGAGGATGCTCCAGCCTGCACAGAAGCCCTGACGGCCATCGAACTGGCGGACTGGGTCATTCTTGGACCCGGCTCCTGGTACACCTCCGTCCTGCCGCATCTGCTGCTGCCTGAGCTGCGCCAAGCCCTGGGCGACACCGCTGCGAAGCGCTGCCTCACCATGAACCTTGACGTCGAAACCAAGGAAACCTCAGGCATGACAGCCGCGGATCATCTGGACGTCCTGCGCCGCTATGCACCTGAGTTCAGCGTCGATGTGGTACTTGCGGATCCTGCTGCGATCCAGGACCTCAAAGCCTTCGAGAAGGCCGCGGGGATGATCGGGGCTGAAGTGGTGTTGGGTAGAGTAGGGGCGTCGAGGCGACGCCCCGTCCATGATCCACTGCTGCTGGCAGCGGCGTACCACGATATTTTCGGGAACAGTTAGGAATACGCGATGGCACTTACTGCGTCGGTCAAGGACGAACTGTCCCGGCTGGACATCAAAAAATCTTCAGTCCGCAAGGCTGAAGTTTCGGCAATGCTCCGCTTCGCGGGCGGCCTGCACATCATTTCGGGCAGGATCGTCATCGAAGCTGAAGTCGACCTCGCTTCCACGGCACGCCGCCTCCGGGCCGCGATCGCGGAAGTTTACGGCCACCAGAGCGAAATCATCGTCGTTTCCGGAGGCGGCCTGCGCCGGGGGAGCCGCTACGTTGTGCGTGTGGTCCGGGACGGCGAGGCACTCGCCCGCCAGACGGGCCTGCTGGACGGGCGCGGCCGCCCAGTGCGCGGGCTGCCCTCGGTGGTGGTCAACGGCTCGGCTGCAGACGCCGAGGCTGTCTGGCGGGGAGCGTTCCTCGCCCACGGTTCGCTCACCGAGCCCGGACGTTCTTCATCTCTGGAAGTTACTTGCCCCGGCCCCGAATCGGCGCTGGCGCTCGTTGGAGCTGCCCGGCGGCTCGGCATCCAGGCCAAGGCCCGTGAGGTGCGTGGAGTGGACCGCGTGGTCATCCGTGACGGAGACACCATTGCTGCCCTCCTGACCCGGATGGGAGCCCATGACGCCCTGATGGTTTGGGAAGAGCGGCGCATGCGCAAGGAAGTCCGGGCTACAGCCAACAGGCTTGCCAACTTTGATGACGCCAACCTGCGCCGTTCCGCCCAGGCAGCAGTGGCCGCGGGTGCCAGGGTGGATCGTGCCCTCGAAATCTTGGGAGACGACGTCCCGGACCACCTCAAGTACGCGGGGGAGCTCCGTGTTGCCCACAAGCAGGCCAGCCTGGATGAACTCGGACGCCTTGCGGATCCGCCCATGACCAAGGACGCCATCGCGGGTCGCATCCGCCGCCTCCTCGCCATGGCGGATAAACGTGCCCTTGACCTGGGCATCCCGGGTACTGAGGCAAATGTGACTCCGGAAATGATGGACGAGTAGTCCGCACCCATAGAATCGAAAATGCGTGGAGGAAATACTGCGAGGCCACCCGGGGTTGTTCCCGATGGAGGCAAGAGCCAAGCTTCTTCGCCAAGGATTTCCGGCCGGCATGCTGGCCGGATGACATAACGAGAGTTACCAACCCGGACGTCAGTCCATTACATTGGAGGATTTCGTGACAGAGTACGTTCTGCCCGAGCTCGGCTACGACTATGCAGCACTCGAGCCGCACATTTCGGCAAAGATCATGGAGCTGCACCACAGCAAGCACCATGCGGCTTACGTTGCAGGCGCCAACAATGCCCTCTCCCAGCTGGCTGATGCCCGCGAGAAGGGTGACTACGCCAACATCAACCGCCTCTCCAAGGACCTCGCGTTCCACACCGGCGGACACATCAACCACTCCGTTTTCTGGAACAACATCTCCCCGGACGGCGGCGACAAGCCCGAAGGTGAGCTCGCAGCAGCCATCGACGACGCTTTTGGTTCGTTCGACGCTTTCCGTGCACAGTTCAGCGCTGCCGCCCTTGGCCTGCAGGGCTCCGGCTGGGCATTCCTGGCGTACGAGCCCATCGGCGGCAACCTGCTCATCGAGCAGCTTTACGATCAGCAGGGCAACGTTGCAGTAGGCACCACGCCGCTGCTGATGCTGGACATGTGGGAGCACGCCTTCTACCTGGACTACGTAAACGTCAAGGCTGACTACGTCAAGGCCTTCTGGAACATCGTCAACTGGGCGGACGTTGCCAAGCGCTTCGAAGCTGCGCGCGCCAACGCCACGGGCCTCATCGTCCTTTAGTTGGTGAGCCCCGGTTCACGCCGATGTAACAAAAGTCACTTTTTGCGTGAATTGGGGCCAAATGCTGGAAAGCCTGCCTCCGCAGTTGCGGGGGCAGGCTTAGTTAAACGTAAGATGGATCACGGAAGGCGGTTAGCCTTCAGCAACGTGGCTGGTCGCCCTCCGATCTGATAATCACCTCTGCCCAAAGACGTGCGGGGTCTGTTAGTTGGAAATAATAAATCCGACTCACTAGGCGTGCTTGCAAGAGCACCAAGGAGATTGACACATAGTGACCACCCGTATTGGTATCAACGGCTTCGGCCGCATCGGCCGTAACTACTTCCGCGCAGCACTGGCCCAGGGCGCTGACCTGGAGATCGTCGCAGTCAACGACCTCACCAGCCCCGAGACCCTCGCCCACCTCCTGAAGTACGACTCCGTCGGTGGACGCCTCGCCCAGACCGTGGAAGTTGTCGATGGAAACCTGGTAGTCGATGGCAAGTCCATCAAGGTCCTGGCTGAGCGCGATCCCGCCAACCTCCCGTGGGGCGAATTGGGCGTTGACATCGTCATTGAGTCCACCGGCTTCTTCACCAAGGCCGCAGCAGCCCAGAAGCACATTGATGCCGGCGCCAAGAAGGTCCTGATCTCGGCACCCGCCAGCGACGAAGACATCACCATCGTCATGGGCGTCAACCACGAGCTTTACGATCCCGCAGCGCACAACATCATCTCCAACGCCTCCTGCACCACCAACTGCCTCGGCCCGCTGGCCAAGGTAGTGAACGACGCCTTCGGCATCGAGCGTGGCCTCATGACCACGGTCCACGCCTACACTGCTGACCAGAACCTGCAGGACGGACCGCACGGCGATCTCCGCCGCGCCCGTGCCGCCGCCATCAACATGGTTCCCACGTCCACCGGCGCAGCCAAGGCAATCGGCCTGGTCCTGCCGGAGCTCAAGGGAAAGCTGGACGGCTACGCCATCCGCGTTCCGGTCCCCACGGGTTCGGCTACGGACCTCACGGTCACCGTCTCCCGCGAAGTAACGGTTGAAGAAGTCAACGCAGCCGTCAAGGCTGCCGCTGAGTCCGAGCAGTTCGCCGGCATCCTCAGCTACACCGATGCTCCCATCGTGTCCTCGGACATCGTCGGGGACCCGGCATCGTCCATCTTCGACTCCGGCCTCACCAAGGTCATCGGCAACCAGGTCAAGGTTGTTTCCTGGTACGACAACGAGTGGGGTTACTCCAACCGCCTCGTAGACCTCACGGAGCTCGTCGCATCCAAGCTGGGCTAGGGTAGACACATGACATCTCACACCCTCAACGAACTCATCGCTGAAGGTGTCCGCGGGCGGCACATTCTGGTCAGAAGTGACCTGAATGTGCCGCTCGACGGCTCTACAGTGACCGACGACGGCCGCATCAAGGCCTCACTTCCGGTCCTCAAGAAGCTCTCGGACGCCGGTGCCCGTGTGCTCGTTACCGCACACCTGGGACGCCCCAAGGGCGCTCCCGAAGACAAGTACTCCCTGAAGCCCGCAGCAGCCCGCCTTGCGGAACTGGCGGACTTCCCGGTACAGCTCGCCGCAGACACGGTGGGGGACTCCGCCAAGGAGCTCTCATCCGGCCTCAACGACGGTGACGTACTCATCCTGGAGAACGTTCGCTTCGATGCCCGCGAAACCAGCAAGGACGACGCCCAGCGCGGCGCCTTTGCCGACGATCTGGTTGCCCTCACGGGCAGCAATGGCGCCTTCGTGGACGATGCCTTTGGCGCTGTCCACCGCAAGCACGCCAGCGTTTATGACGTGGCAACCCGGTTGCCGTCCTACTTGGGCGACCTCGTCCACACCGAGGTAGAGGTTCTCCGGAAGCTCACCACGGACACGCAGCGCCCATACGTCGTGGTTCTTGGTGGGTCCAAGGTCTCGGACAAGCTGGCAGTGATTGAGAACCTCCTGGGCAAAGCTGACACCATCCTTGTTGGCGGCGGCATGCTCTTCACCTTCCTGGCCGCAGCAGGCCATAAGGTTGCCGGAAGCCTTCTCGAGGAGGACCAGATCCCAGTAGTGCAGGACTACCTCCAGCGCGCATCTGCTGCGGGTACCACCTTCGTGATCCCTACCGACGTAGTGGTGGCCAGCCGCTTTGCAGCTGATGCAGACCACGAGGTCGTCAGGGCAGACGCCATTGAGGACAGCGCTTTCGGTGCTTCCGGGATCGGCCTGGACATTGGACCGGAATCTGCTTCCGCGTTCGCCGCCCAGATCGAAGGCGCCAAGACCGTCTTCTGGAACGGCCCCATGGGTGTCTTCGAGTTCGAAGCCTTCTCCAGCGGAACGCGGGCCATTGCCCAGGCGCTGACGGATACGGTTGCCTTCACCGTGGTGGGGGGAGGCGATTCCGCCGCAGCCGTTCGGACCCTTGGGTTCGAGGACTCGCAGTTCGGACACATCTCCACTGGCGGTGGCGCAAGCCTGGAATACCTTGAAGGCAAGGAACTTCCGGGCCTGAGCGTCCTGGACCGCTAAGTACCATCCGGCCGGCAGGACGCCATCGCGTTCTGCCGGCCGTTCCATATTTCAACGCATTCTTTGGAGTTCATGTGACTACCTCTGCCAACGGCAACTTTGTCCGCAAGCCCTTCATCGCCGGCAACTGGAAGATGAACATGGATCATGTCCAGGGCATCACCTTGCTGCAGAAGCTCGCTTGGACGCTGTCCGACGCCAAGCACGACTACAACCGTGCCGAGGTCGCTGTCTTCCCGCCGTTCACGGACCTCCGTGGCGTCCAGACGCTGGTCCAAGGTGACGACCTCGAGGTCGTCTACGGTGGCCAGGACCTCTCGCAGTTCGACTCCGGAGCCTACACCGGTGATATCTCCGGTCAGTTCCTCAGCAAGTTGGGCTGCGCCTACGTCCTGGTGGGCCACAGTGAGCGGCGTACCATCCACAACGAGTCCGACGACGTCCTGAACGCCAAGGTCAAAGCTGGGTTCCGCCACGGCGTCACCCCTGTCCTCTGCGTCGGCGAAGGCCTTGAGATCCGCCAGGCTGGAACGCATGTGGAGCACACCCTCGCCCAACTGCGCGCCGGTGTTGAAGGACTCACGGCTGAGCAGGCTGCGGAACTCGTGGTTGCCTACGAGCCCGTCTGGGCCATCGGCACGGGTGAAGTTGCCGGTCCGGAGGATGCACAGGAAATGTGTGCAGCCATCCGAGCCGAACTTGCCGAACTCTTCGACGAAACCGTCGCAGCAAAAACCCGCCTCCTTTATGGCGGGTCCGTCAAGGCAAACAATGCAGCCGCCATCATGGCCGAAAATGACGTTGACGGATTGCTTGTGGGTGGCGCAAGCCTGGACCCCGCTGAGTTTGCTAACATTGTCAGGTTCGAGAGCCACCTCGTCACGGACTAGTCCGGCTCCCGTTTTCCGCTTCTTCGAAAGGCCGTCGTGGACGTTCTTCAAGTCATTCTGCAGATCTTGCTGGGAATCACCAGTCTTCTGCTGACGCTGCTCATCCTCCTGCACAAGGGACGTGGCGGCGGTTTGTCCGACATGTTCGGTGGCGGAATGAGCTCCGGATTGAGTTCGTCCGGTGTAGCCGAGCGCAACCTGAACCGCTTCACCATCATTCTCGGCATTACGTGGGGAGCTGTCATCATCGGTCTTGGCCTGATCATGCGCTTCACCTCGGGTGGCGACTCCTAGTCACCACCCAACGGATCTATCACAAGAGGAGTGGTTCCTGCCAAGGGACCACTCCTCTTTTTTGTTGGCTACCCATCCCCGGTGCCGTACCTTCGCATTAGAATGACCGTGTTGGCCGAAAGGCCCACAGGCCGTGACGGCCGACCACCGAGTCGCTAGGGGTTCGAAAATGGTTCATGGCACGCCAGGATATCGGGGCACCCGCGTAGGTGTGGCCCAAGGTTCCACTCCGAGAAACCAAAGCGACCATGGCGAGGGAGTGCAGCTGCCGCGAATTCGGGTTCCCTATTGGTGCGCCAAAGGACACGAAACGCGGCTGGTCTTCCTTAAGTTGCCGGACGATCAAATTCCCAGGAACTGGGACTGCCCCAAGTGTGGTCTTCCGGCCTCACGGGATCCCGGCCATCCGGCCTCGGCCCGGCCAGGGGATGAGCTCTTCAAATCGCACCTCGATTACGTTAAAGAGAGACGCTCCAGCCAAGACGCAGAAATTGTCCTGGCTGGAGCGTTGGAGCGGCTACGCGCCCGCGGGGTCCTTCCGGACCAGCTGCTGGGGGACGCGTGACGCTGCGTTCTCGTCGATAAGCCACAGGGTCCGCGCACGGCCTACGGGGCCGGCTGCGGGCACTTGGACCGGGTTGGCACCCGCCAAGGCCAAGCCAACAGCTCCTGCCTTGTCCTCTCCGGCAACAACCATCCAGATCTCCTGCGCGGTGTTGATGGCGGGCATCGTCAAGGAGATGCGCGACGACGGCGGCTTGGGCGAGTTCTCGACACCCACCACCGTGCGCTCCTTCTCACGGACGCCGGCTTGCTCGGGAAAGAGCGACGCCACGTGGGCGTCCGGGCCCACGCCGAGAAGCAGGACATCGAAGCGCGGCAGGATGCCAGGCTCATCGGATCGGTTATCAGACATATCAGCTGCATGCTCGGCCTCGGCTGCCGCCTTGAGTTCCTCGGCATAGGCAGAGGCGGCTTCGTCAGCTGTGGCAAACTGGTCCGTCGCCCCAGGCTCGTGGATCCTGGCAGGATCCACAGCCAGGTGGGCCAGCAGTGCCTGATGCGCTTGACGGGTATTCCTGTCCTCGCTGTCAGCAGCAACGAAGCGTTCATCACCCCACCAAAAGTTAACCTTCGACCAGTCGACGGCCGGTGCTGCAGCCGAATCGGCCACGGCCTTCAGCGTTCCGATACCGACGGTGCCGCCGGTCAGGACCACCGTGGCCTCCCCGTGCTTGTCCTGGACATCCACAAGCTTGGTAATGAGGCGTGCCGCGATGGCGGCCATCAACACCTTGGAGTCGGGATGGATGCTAACTCTTGGCTCAGCGTGCACTTGTCTGGACTCTCCTCTGGCTGGTAAGTGGCAGTCCCATCGTAATCACTTCTCCGAAGACTTCGTCGGGGTCAAGCCGTCGGAGTTCTTCGGCGAGGCAATCTTTCAGGCTGCGCCGGGGGAGAGTGATACGCTGTGCCGGCTGCCCGGGCTGGGTCAGCTCCGCCACGGACAGTCCGGGACGGAAAAGCTGGACGTCGCCGCTTGCACGGGTCAGCCGGACCCGACGAATGCCGGTACCTGCGGGGTCCGCCACAATCGTCACGGGCGCCTCCAGTGCCAGGCTCAGCCACGCGGCCAGCAGCAGGGTGCTGGGGGAGTCCGATGCGCCTTCAACGGCAACGGCTGAGACGGGGTCGCTGTCAACTTGGTCGAAGACAGCGGCGAGTTGCATGCGCCAGTTGGTCAGGCGGGTCCAGGCGAGGTCGGTGTCGCCGGCTTTGTACGTTGCCCGGATGTTTTCCAGTGCCCGGCGGGGGTCGGGTTCATTGGCCGAGTCCGTGATGCGCCGGTGCGCAATCCGGCCGATGGACGTCTCGCAGGCACTCTCCGGGGCTCCGTGCGGCCACCAGGCCACAATCGGGGCATCCGGCAGGAGCAGGGCGGCCACGAGCGATTCGCTCTCGTGGGCCATGTGCCCATGCCCGCGCAGGACGATGACCTCGGACGCGCCGGCGTCACCGCCCACCCTGATCTGCGCGTCAAGACGGTCCGGACCCTCAACGCCTGCATCGGCCAGGACAATGATCCGGCAGGGGTGTTCCCGGCTGGCTTCATTGGCTGCCTCGATGGCTTCCTCTTCCTGCCCGGACTTGGTCACCACTACCAGGGTGAGGACACGGCCCAAGGCGATGACACCGCCTTGTTCACGCAGCGACATGATCTTCTTGGAGATTTTGGAGGTGGTGGTATCGGGAAGATCTACAATCATGGCCTTCTCCAGGTTCGTCCGTCGCGGGCGAGCAGGTCATCGGCCGAGGCCGGTCCCCAACTGCCGGGAGCGTAGGGTTGCGGTTGTTCGTCCAGGCCGGCCCAGTATTCCTCGAACGGGTCCAGGATCTTCCAGGACAATTCCACTTCCTGGTGGCGCGGGAAGAGCGGCGGTTCGCCCAGGAGCACGTCCAGGATCAGGCGTTCGTAGGCTTCGGGGCTGGACTCCGTGAAGGAGTGACCGTAGCCAAAGTCCATGGTGACGTCGCGGACTTCCATCTGCGTGCCCGGGACCTTGGATCCGAATCGGATGGTGGCGCCTTCGTCGGGCTGGACGCGGATCACTACGGCGTTCTGGCCGAAGTCGTCCTCGCCATGGTCGCGGAACAACAGATTCGGTGCGCGCTTGAACACCACGGCAATTTCGGTGACGCGACGTCCCAGGCGCTTACCGGCGCGCAGGTAGAACGGAACACCATTCCAGCGGCGGGTGTTGATGTCCACACGGATCGCAGCGAACGTCTCGGTCTTCGAATCGGCAGGGATGCCATCCTCGTCCAAATACCCGAGGACCTCCTCGCCGCCCTGCCAACCACCGGTGAACTGACCACGCGCCGAATGGGTTGACAGGTCATCGGGCAGCTTGACTGCCGCGAGGACCTTTTCCTTCTCCGCCCGCAAATCATCGGCATTGAAGGAAATGGGCTCCTCCATGGCCGTCAACGCCAGCAACTGGAGCAGGTGGTTCTGGATGACGTCGCGGGCAGCACCCACGCCGTCGTAATACCCTGCACGACCGCCGGTGCCGATGTCCTCCGCCATGGTGATCTGGACATGGTCCACGTAGTTGGCGTTCCAGAGCGGTTCAAATAATTGGTTCGCGAAACGCAGGGCCAGGATGTTTTGCACCGTCTCCTTGCCCAGGTAGTGGTCAATCCTGAACACGGCATCGGCCGGAAACACCGACTCGACGATGTCGTTCAGCTGACGGGCGGATTCAAGGTCATGCCCAAACGGCTTCTCGATCACCACACGGCGCCATTGGCCAGGCTTGGCTTGGGCAAGGCCGTGCTTGGACAGCTGGCGGCAGACCTGCTCAAAGGCTTTGGGCGGGATGGACAGGTAGAACCCGTGGTTCCCGCGGGTACCACGGGTCTCATCCAGCTCATCGAGGACATCACCGAGGCGCTCAAAAGCGTCGTCGTCGTCGAACTCGCCCTGGACAAAGCGAATACCCGAAGCCAACTGCTCCCACACGGCTTCATCGAACTTGGTCCGGGCATGGGCCTTGACGTTTTCCTTGACCTCGGCCGCGAAGTCAGCGTTGTCCCAGTCACGGCGGCCGAAACCGACCAGCGCGAAGCTGGGAGGCAGCAAACCACGGTTGGCGAGGTCATAGACCGCCGGCATGAGTTTCTTACGGGCGAGGTCGCCGGTGACTCCGAAGAACACCAACGACGACGGCCCGGCGATGCGGTTCAGGCGCCGGTCCCGCGGATCCCGCAAAGGATTCCGCAGACCGGCGTTTTTCCTGCCGTTTTCAGTTTCTGGCATGTTTGGTTCTGTGCCTTAGCTTTCGAGTGCGCTGGCCTGGTCGGCCAACGCAGCGACGACTTCCTGGAGTTGGGCCACGCCGGCAGCACGCTCGGTGAGGTGCAGGCGCAATACAGGGCGGCCATGGCCTTCCAGGACCTGGGCGTCGCCCGAGGCCTGGGCGGCAATGAGCTGGCCGAAAGTGAAGGGCCGCTCCGGGATGTCCAGATCGGTGGAGGATGATGCAGTGACCTGCAGGAACACTCCGATGGCCGGTCCACCCTTGTGGAACTGGCCCGTGGAGTGAAGGAACCGCGGACCCCAACCGAACGTCACAGGACGCCCGCTGACGGCTGCGAGTTCATCGCGGATTCCTTCAAGGGGCGCGTGGGTAATGCGGTCGAGGTAGGCCTGGACGCTCAAGTAGCCATCCGTGCCGAGCTGGCTGAGCAGTGCCTGCACAGCTTCGCTTGCCGTTGAGGCGTTACCGAGCCATTCTCCTCCGCGTACTTCCACAGCCCCGTCTGTGAAGGCCGCCGGGGTGGGTTCGGGACGGGCATCCAGTAAGCCGCGCGCTGCCACCTTGGCGGCCTCGACGTCGGGCTGGTCAAACGGATTGATGCCCAGCAGGCGACCCGCCACGGCGGTTGCGAACTCCCAGACAAACATCTGCGAGGCCAACCCACCGGCGATGGCAACCTCGTTCCCACGAAGCTCGACGTCGGCATCCGCACTGACCAGCCGCACCACCAGGACGTCGTCGGCACCGTTCAGGGCCTCCGGGGAATCCGGACCGGCAACGACCGGCAGGACACCCGTGCCCAGCTTGCCGGTGGATTCCGCAATAAGCTGTTCAGCCCAATCAGCGAAACCGACAATGCCTGAACCGTCTTCGGCGATGACGACCTTGTTGCGCAGCGGGCTGGTACCACCCAAAGCTATGCCCAGTGCCAGGCCGATGTTGTCAGTGGAGTCCTCGTTGAGGATCTCCGCAGCTTCCTCTGCCTCATCCAGGAAAGCCTGGATGTCCACACCGGCAAGCCCACAAGGGACCAGGCCGAACGCAGTCAGTGCAGAGAAGCGGCCTCCCACGTTGGGGTCGGCGTTGAACACCGCACGGTAGCCTGCCTCGCGCGAAGCCTTATCCAGGGGCGACCCCGGATCCGTGACGATGATGATGCGGCTCGCAGCGTCGATGCCGGCGTCGTTGAACGCCTGCTCGAAAACACGGCGCTGGGAGTCGGTCTCAACGGTGGAGCCGGACTTGGAGGAAACGACGATTGCCGATTCCGCCAGCCGCTCCGCCAGGGCAGCACTGACCTGTTCAGGGTCAGTGCTGTCCAGCACGGTCAGCTCGACGCCGGCAGTACCGGCAATGACCTCGGGAGCCAGCGAAGACCCACCCATGCCACACAGGACAATGCGGGTAACTCCTTCGGCGCGAAGGGCGTCACGAAGTTCCAGAATGTCGCCGACCAAGGCCTGGGATACTGTGGCGGCCTCTACCCAGCCGAGGCGGATCGCGGACTCGGACTCCGCGTCAGGACCCCACAGAGTGTGGTCCTTGGCGAAAATCCGCGTGGCGATCCTGTCCTCGACCAAGCTGTCAATGTGCTGGGCGATGGCCTGCTGCGCGGCACCGCTGGCGTCGTAGCTGATTGTGCTCATGGTGGGTTAGGAAGCCTTCCGTGCGGTGGCGAGGGCGCCTTCGACGTCGGCGAGGAGTTCCTTCCAGGAGCCTACGAACTTCTCAAGACCTTCGGTCTCAAGGAGGGTGACGACGTCGTTGTAGGAAACGCCGAGGGCTTCGAGTGCGTTGAGGGTCTCGTTTGCCTCGTCGTAGGTGCCGGTGATGGTGTCACCGGTCACAACACCGTGATCGAAGGTGGCGTCGAGCGTCTTCTCCGGCATGGTGTTGACCACGCCGGCTGCCACGAGTTCGGTCACGTACAGGGTGTCCGGGTACGCCGGGTCCTTGACGCCGGTGGAGGCCCACAGCGGACGCTGGGGGAGTGCGCCGGCTTCTGCCAGCACTGCCCAGCGCTCGGTGGAGAAGAGCTCTTCGTAGACCTGGTAGGCCAAGCGTGCGTTAGCGACGCCGGCCTTGCCCTTGAGTGCCTTGGCCTCATCGGTGCCGATGGCGTCGAGGCGCTTGTCGATCTCGGAGTCAACGCGGGACACGAAGAACGAAGCCACAGAGTGGATCTTGGAGAGGTCGTGGCCGTTCTCCTTGGCCTGCTCAAGGCCGGACTGGAAGGCGTTGATGACGGCGCGGTAGCGCTCCAGGGAGAAGATCAGGGTCACGTTGACGCTGATGCCCTCGGCCAGGGTAGCCGTGATTGCTTCGAGGCCTTCCAGGGTTGCGGGGATCTTGATGTGGACGTTGTCCTTGTTGACCTTGGCGTAGAGGTGCTTGGCCTCGGCGATGGTTCCGGCGGTGTCCCAGGCAAGGCGGGGGTCAACCTCGATGGAGACGCGGCCGTCCACACCGTTGGTGGCGGCGGCTACCGGTGCGAAGAGATCGCAGGCGTCAGCGACGTCCGTGGTGGTGATTTCGAAGATGGTTTCTTCGACGCTTGCGCCGGCCGCGGCCTGCGCTGCGATGGTGGCGTCGTAGTCCGTGCCGGCGGTGATGGCGGCGTGGAAGATGGACGGGTTGGTGGTTACACCAACCACGTTCTTCTCGTCGATGAGCTTCTGCAGGGTGCCTGTGTCCAGGCGGGTGCGGGAGAGGTCATCCAGCCAGATGGAAACGCCGGCGTCGGAGAGCTGCTGCGTGGGAATGCTGGTCATGTGTTTTTCTCCTTGTGAGAGGGAAGCAGACTGTTATGCGTTGGAGTCTGCGAGGGAGTCTTTGGCAGCGGCAGCAACGGCGTCGGCGGTGATGCCGAACTCGTTGAAGAGCCGCTTGTAGTCAGCCGAAGCGCCGAAGTGCTCCAGGGAGATGGAGCGACCGGCGTCACCGACGAATTCGCGCCAGCCCAGTGCCAGGCCTGCCTCAACGGAAACCCGGGCCTTCACGGATGCCGGGAGAACCGACTCGCGGTAGGCCTCGTCCTGTTTGTTGAACCACTCAACGCACGGCATGGACACAACACGGGCGGCGATTCCTTCAGCCTGGAGGGCTTCGCGGGCCTGCACGGCGAGCTGGACTTCCGAGCCGGTGCCGATCAGGATGACCTGCGGGTCAACGGTTTCGCCGTCCTTGGAAGCTTCGGCCAGCACGTAGCCGCCCTTGGCAACACCTGCGGTGGAACCGAACGTGTCGCCGGTTGCTTCGCCTTCGCCGCGGGCGTAGGTGGGGATGTTCTGACGGGTCAGGACGATTCCGGCCGGGTTCTCGTGGTTCTCCAGCATGACCTTCCATGCCGCGGAGACCTCGTTCGCGTCGCCGGGGCGGACAACGTCCAGGCCCGGGATGGCGCGCAGTGAGGCGAGCTGCTCCACCGGCTGGTGGGTGGGGCCGTCTTCGCCCAGGCCGATGGAGTCGTGCGTCCATACGTACAGGGACGGAACACCCATCAGCGCCCCGAGGCGGATGGCCGGGCGCTGGTAGTCGCTGAAGATCAAGAACGTTCCGGAGAAAGCGCGGGTGCGGCCGTGCAGGGAAATGCCGTTCACGATCGACGCGGCAGCGTGCTCACGGATACCGAAGTGCAGTACACGTCCGTACGGGTTGCCCTTCCAGGCGTCCGTGGAGCGTGAGGTCGGGATGAACGACGGCGAGCCTTCGATGGTGGTGTTGTTGGACTCCGCGAGGTCGGCAGAACCGCCCCACAGCTCCGGCAGGACCGGGCCGATGGCGTTCAGGACCTTGCCCGAAGCCGCGCGGGTGGAAACGTCCTTGCCTGCTTCGAACACGGGAAGCGCAGCATCGATGCCCACGGGGAGCTTCTTCGCTTCAACGCGTTCCAGCAGGGCGGCGGCGTCCGGGTTGGCGGACTGCCATGCCTCGAACGAGCTCTGCCAGGCAGCGCGTGACTCTGCACCGCGGTCCAGGACCTTGCGGGCGTGTGCCAGGACTTCTTCGTCAACATCGAAGGACTTGGCAGGATCGAAGCCGAGCACGCTTTTCAGAGCCGCGACTTCCTCGGCACCCAGGGCGGAACCGTGGATCTTGCCGGTGTTCTGCTTCTTCGGCGCCGGGTACCCGATGATGGTGCGCAGCGAGATGATGGACGGCTTGTTCGTCTCTGCCTTCGCAGCGAGCAGTGCTGCGTAGAGCTCCTGGACGTCTTCGACGTAGTCGCCGGTCTTGGTCCAATCAACGCGCTGGGTGTGCCAGCCGTAGGCCTCGTAGCGCTTGAGGACGTCTTCGGTGAAGGCGATGTCGGTGTCGTCTTCGATGGAGATGTGGTTCTCGTCGTAGATCACTACGAGGTTGCCCAGTTCCTGGTGGCCGGCGAGCGAGGACGCCTCGGAGGTCACACCTTCCTGGAGATCGCCGTCGGAGGCGATGACCCAGATGGTGTGGTCGAACGGCGATTCGCCGGCGGGAGCATCGGCGTCGAACAGGCCGCGTTGGCGACGCTGGGAGTACGCGAAACCAACAGCCGAGGCCAGGCCCTGGCCCAGCGGGCCGGTGGTGATTTCCACGCCGGCGGTGTGCTTGTACTCGGGGTGGCCCGGGGTCAGTGAACCCCAGGTGCGGAGCGCCTCAAGGTCCTTCAGTTCCAGGCCGTAGCCGGACAGGAACAACTGGATGTACAGGGTCAACGACGTGTGGCCGGGGGACAGGACAAACCGGTCCCGGCCAAGCCAGTCCGGGTTCTTCGGGTCATGGCGCATCAGCTTCTGGAACAGCAAGTATGCTGCCGGAGCCAAGCTCATCGCCGTACCCGGGTGGCCGTTGCCGACCTTCTCCACGGCGTCTGCGGCCAACACGCGAACGGTGTCAACTGCCTTCTTGTCCAGATCGGTCCATGACAGTTCTTGCTCTTCCAAATGTGGCACGAAAACCGAGCCCCTCTCTGTGCTGACGGCAGGCGTATGGACACGGCACGCAGGAAGCACAGGATGGCGCCCGCTGCAATGTGTCTACCAGCCGTTCACCATTGAAACGTTGATCTCTCATCCAGACGCACGGATACCCGAGAATACGGTTTCCCGGATCGTCAACGTGTGCTGATCTGCTCAACAGCTTAGCCCTAAACGTGTCACGGAACTCAGGGAATCCCACTAACTGGACAGAAATTCCCTTATATGAATCACGATGGCCCGGAAGCGGAGTGAAGATTCGGAAACATTGACGAATTTTGCGGACATTGGGCCACTTCCGGCCACGGTATGATATTTGGAGGCCACCAGCGGTTCATGCGCCCGTGTCAGCTTTCGAAGACCGGGACGGCAGCCGTTGCGAGAACCCCAGAGCATAGAACAGAGTGACTGCCGCCGTGAGCACAACTGATACGCCCCTCAACGCGTCCCCGGCCCGGGGAAGCATCGGAATTTCCCGTAAGTTCAAGGCGTATCTGGCACTCACCAAACCCCGGGTCATCGAACTCCTCCTGGTCAGCACCCTGCCCACCATGATCTTCGCCCAGCGTGGCTTCCCCTCCATCGGCCTGATCCTGGCCACCCTCGTCGGCGGAGCGTTTGCAGCCGGCAGCGCCGGCGTCTTCAACTGCTACATCGACCGCGACATCGACAAACTGATGCACCGCACCGAGAAGCGTCCCTTGGTCACGGGTGAAGTGACGCCGCGCGAGGCCCTGGTCTTCGCCTGGATCCTTGGTGCAGCGTCGATCGCCATCCTGTGGTTCGGCGCCAATCCTCTGTCCGCATGGCTTGGGCTCGGCGCCATCGTCTTCTATGTGGTCATTTACACCATGATCCTGAAGCGCCGCACGGCCCAGAATATTGTGTGGGGCGGAGCAGCCGGGTGCTTCCCCGTGCTGATCGCCTGGGCCGCTGTCACCAACACGGTGGAGTGGCCGGCAATCGTGCTCTTCATGGTGATCTTCCTGTGGACGCCCCCGCACTACTGGCCCCTGTCCATGCGCTACGGCGAGGATTACCGCAACGCCAAGGTGCCCATGCTCGGTGCCATCGCCGGAGCCAAGGTGGTATCGGTACAGGTTGTCCTCTACGCCTGGGCCATGGTTGCCTGTTCACTCTTGATGGTGCCCGTTGGCGGTGCCGGCTGGGTTTACACGATCGTCGCCGTTGCCGCCGGTGCTTGGTTCCTCTACGAGAGCCACGCACTGTACAAGCGTGCACAGGGTGGCGACGTCTCCAACAAGGGCGCCATGAAGGTCTTCCACGGCTCCATCAGCTACCTGACGCTTCTCTTCATCGCACTGGCCGTTGACCCGTTCATTGGCTCAGCGATCGTCGGCGGCTAAGTTCCGCACTTCGTCAAGAAACAACGTTCGACGCCGGTGCCCGCCAGAGTGCCGGCGTCGCGCTTTTCCCTCACACCACCTGACGCTCGCTCACGTCCCAAGCGCTTGATCCCAACGCTCGCTCACGTCCCAAAAGACGCAACCAAGTGGGCCAGCGGGGGAGGTGCCTTGCCAGCGGGCAGCGCAGAGACCAGCAGGGGAGCGTAGCGAATCTTGTTGCCACTCCGGCCCCCGAAGAACCGCCGTAATTGGACTTCCACGGACCGGTGCCGCAGTGAGGGCTGGCGTTGGAGGAGCTTAAACGAGGCCAGCTCGCCTTGAGCCCTGATGACGTCGAGCACTGCGTCGATTCCCAGGCATCGGATAAGTTCATCCTCCAGATCGGTGTTACAAACCTGGAACCCGCGCTCTTCCAACGGCCCGGATCCCACACCAGCATGCAGGAGTGCCCTGGCAATGACTTTGGACTCGCCTGCATCACAAAGCCCAAGTAATCGGTGGTCGGCTCCTTTCGGGCCGTAGCGCTCGAGGTAGTGGACGATACTCGTGGCGCCACCCATCGGGATGATTTGCACACGTTCTGCGGCCAAGTCGTGGTCACATCGAAAGGCCAGGGCTTCTACGGCCGACCTGTCGCTTTCACCCTCGACCAACACAGTTGTCGCCTGCATAGGACAAGTATGTCGGACGCGGCAGCGGAGGGCTTTGACGCGCTTCTATACCTAGAGTTCTCATGGCAGCACCTAGTTTCGCCCTTCCGGGCACCTATTTCTTGCCCAAATGCCACCTAGTTTGCGGAAAAGTCGTCTAGGTGGTGCCGTGCGCACCCTAGTGTTCGAGATGGAACAGAGCCGTTCCACACCGCACGAGCATTGGGGAAAACAATGAAAGCGCTCCTCCGTACTGCAGGAATCGTGACCATCGCGTCGGCTTCAGTTTTGACCGGAGTGACAGCCGCGCAAGCAGCGCCGGCCTGCTCCACAGCCAGGGTCTGCCTCTACGACAACTACTGGTTCACCGGAACGCAGCGGACCTACAACTGGGTCGCATCGTACGTGGGCGACGCGGCAAACGATAAAGCCAGCTCCATCGTCATAGGCCCGGCTGCGAACGTTCAATCGCCGTACGTGTATCTCTACAGGGACCTCAATTACTCCGGGCATGCAGTGATCTTCCGTGGTGGCAACGCAGTTAACGATCTTCGGGGTGTGTCAATGTATGCCGGTGTGAACTGGGACGACGAGATCTCAAGCATTTGGGGTTAGCCTTGCGATCTCCCGTTCTTCGGTCCACCGTGAAGGTCGCCGCGTTGCTTGCAGGGATCGCGATGGCCGGCGCGGCCTGTTCCGGCCCGCCGGCATCGTCGCCCGTTGAATCCATGGCCACTAGCCTGCCCGCCATCGATCGCTCTGCCGGCACCGGGGCCAAGGCGTCCCTCAACGAAGCGAACGGCGAGGTGATTCTTCCCATGAGTGCCTACTGGTACTCGGACCGTGAGAACGTGATCGTAAATTCGGCGGTCGCCTTCCTCATCTACGACTGTGTGGAAGACGCCGGGTTCACGGTGGCGCCGTGGGGCGGCGGAGGCAAGGCCCTGCAGGACTACAGGTTCGGTCAATGGTCCCGTGCTTTAGCAGCCAGGAACGGTGCCATGCCGGAGATACGTGAGGTGCCAGGGGTGCTCGACGAGCAACCGGAGCGCCCGCCCCTCAGCGCCAGGCACCAAGCGCAGGAAGTGAAGTGCACCAACTCTGTGGGGCGGGCAGGCTTGCCCGAACTCCTGGAGGGGCTGGCCGGAGACACATCCCTCCCACACCGGATCACCCGTAACGCCGTGGCGCTGACGGAGCACGATTCCGACTACGTTGCTTTCCGGAAGAGCTGGGAGGACTGTGTGGCCGGCAAGGGCCTGAAGGTCGCGGAGGAGGGTTCCTGGAATCTGTCATCGAGCGGCTCCAAGGAAGACGAGATCCGAGTCGCCTTGCTGGACCTTGATTGTAAAGAGGCCAGCGGCGGGGCCAGGAAACCCTATGACATTCTCGCTGAGTACCAGGCAGCACAGATGAAGGACCACCAAGCCGAGCTGAACGCCTTGGCAGAAGAGAAGACGGCCGCCGTGGAGCGAGCCAAACAAATACTGCGGGACCATGGCGTGGCTGATGCAAGACTCTGAGTCAATGCTGATTCGCCGCGGCATGCGGCGTGTTCCGCGATGGTGGCTGATGCCTGTCGCCGTGCTCATTGTCCTTGGAGGTTTGGGCATAACCTATTGGGCCGGGGCTTCCAGCACGGCCGGGATGGAGCCAGTGCCACCCGCGCCCGGGGTGGTTCCTGTTTCGGCAACGGTGGAGCGCCGCGCGGTGGCCAAACAGGTGGTTCTTTCAGGAAAAGTCATAGCAGGAGCCCAGTCCGCACTGCAGGCAAGCCCGGCCGAAGGTGTGGACAGGCTGGTAGTGACGGCGGTGGCCAAAGAGGCTGGGAGCATCGTCGTGCCCGGTGAACTGCTGGCGGTCGTCTCCGGCAGGCCCCTGCTGATACTGCCCAGCAGTGTGCCCTTGTACCGTGACATCATCCATGGGGAGTCGGGACCTGACGTCATAGCCCTTCAAGCGGCTTTGGCGACGTTTGGTTTTGCATGCACCACAACAGGAACCTTTGACCTGGATACTCAACAGGCACTGGAATCGTGGTACAAAGCCACAGGGTTCAAAGCCCCCACCGCGCCCGCTCAACTGCCTCAGGAGGACGCTGGAAAGGCAGCACCAAAGGCTGCCTCGTCCGACGTCATGTTTCGTTGGCGGGAATTCGTGCAGGTCCCCGGCGACACCGGGACAATTGCATCCCTGGCTGGCCCAGGGGCCCTGCTGGCAGAGGATGGGATCGTAGCCCGCATAAGAGTTGCCGACGATTCGATAGTTGCGCGGGCCGACGTTGTCCAGTCCGAGAGTTTTGCGGTGGGCACGCCCGTTAAGGTCAGGGCCGGCTCTACGGTCCTGGACACCACAGTGGCGAATATCAGCGGCTTCCTGGAGGGTGACTCAAGCACGAACGAAATCCCTGGAAAAGACATCACGGTGGCAATCCCCCCAGGGTCACCGGGATTCCCCGCGGACCAATCAGTCACTGTAACTGCAGGCAGCGCAACTGCAGAGTCCCTCGCCGTTCCCCTGATAGCGATTCGCCAGGATCGTGGGACACCGTACCTCTTGATTGAGGGGAACGACGAGCCCCGCCGCCTTGAGGTGAAGGTCACTGCACAGGCGGATGGTTGGGCGGCGATCGCTGATGTGGACGGCCTGGTTGTTGGGGATCAGGTGAAGCTCCAATGAGCGTACTGGTGCACACCCACGAATCAGCAGGGCCTGAACTGCCCCTGCCTGTCCTTAGCCTGCGAGGCGTAAACCGGGGATTTCCCGGAACGAAGGCACTGGTGGACGTGGATCTCGATATTCGCGAGGGGGAGTTCGTCGCGATAGTGGGTCCCTCCGGTTCGGGGAAGTCCACGCTCCTCAACGTCCTGGGCCTGCTGGACACACCAACATCAGGCACATATCGCATCAGGGGTACGGACGTCGCCGAGTTTGACGAGAGGCAGCGGGCAGATCGGCGGGCCGAAGTGTTTGGCTTCGTCTTCCAGGAATCACATATGGTGGGCCGGGACGCCGCCGCCCGCAACGCTGTGTTGGGGCTTCGTGCACGAGGCATCGGGTTTGCGATTCAAAAACAACTGGCCATGCCTGCTCTTCACAAGTTTGGGCTTGGGCATAGGGCAGCAACCCCGGCGTCACTCTTGTCCGGGGGTGAACGGCAACGCCTGGCCATCGCCAGGGCAGTGATCGGAGCACCGAAGGTAGTCCTCGCGGACGAGCCCACAGGCAGCCTGGACACAGAGAATGGCAAAATCGTCATCCGCCATCTGCGTGGACTGAGTGATGCCGGCACCACGGTGGCCATGGTGACCCACGATCCGGACATTGCGGCCGCCGCGGACCGGATTATCACGATGCGCGACGGAGCGATCGTCAAGGACTCAGGCCACAGCGGGGGAGCCGATACCCTTCCCGGAACATCAGTTGCAGGTCCGGGAAGCAATGAACCCACCTTCGTTCGGCGCCGGCGCCACGAAGCCATTGACGTCGTTGCCGACGCGCTGTCTGCGCTGACGGTTCGTCCGTCCAAGGCCCTTTTGCTGATCATGGCATTCCTCCTTGGCAGTGGAGGGTTGGTAGCGGCCATCGGACTGAGCGAGAGCGCTTCCGTGAAGGTGTCCGCCCGGATCGACGCAGCCGCCAGCGATGAAGTCAGGGTGACACGCGAGGCTGGTTATTCATCATGGGAAGCCGTCACAAGGGATCTCAAGGCATCCGTGAGACTCTCTGGCGTGCACGATGCCGGAGTCGTCGCCGAGCTCTCGTCGTCGGTGGTGCAGCCATCAACCTTCCGGCCCGCATCCTTTCCTGAACAACCCGCCTTCAACGGAGCCGTCCGGATCATCGACTCAGCGTACCTTCGACTCCAAGGGGCAACCGTGTCCTATGGTGACGCTGCCTTGCTGGATCACTCATTTGGAGGGCCTGTCGCCATCCTGGGCCAGGATGCCGCCCAAGAGTTGGGAATCGCCAAGCCAGGTCCCGGCGTCGTGGTGTGGCTGTATGGCCAGGCGGTCCCGGTGGTGGGGATCATTGACGAGCCGGGCCGTGACCCAGTACTGCCATCAGCGGTGATGGTGGGTGTTGGTTCTTACGCTTTGACCGGCAACGTGGCAGCCAGCCTGGTCCTTCGTACGAGTCCGGGGATGCCGGCAGCCATAGCAGAGGCCTTGCCAAAAGCACTCAACCCTGCTGAACCCGGGACCGTGGAAGTACAGACGGTGGCCGACCTCCGGGAGCTCAAACAAGGGATCAATACGGACCTCGGCAGGCTGGTGGCCATTGTCTCCGTCATCCTGCTCGCCATGGCCTGCCTCAGCGCCGGAACCACCATGTACTTGGGCGTGCTGGCTAGATCAAGCGAGATTGCACTGCGACTGGCCCTGGGCATGCGACGAGGAGTGCTGGCCTCGATGTTCCTCACCGAAGGTGCCGTGGTGGGAGCATTGGGCGGGGCAGCAGGCGCAGCCGCCGGAATGGGCGCCGTCCTGGCTTACGCATCCAGTGAAGGCTGGGCTGCAGTGATTCCTTGGTACGCATCGATGTGGGGCATGGGGGCTGGACTTGCCAGCGGTACCCTGTCGGCCGTATATCCGGCAATGCTGGCCATGCGGTCCAACCCGGCGCACCTGATCCGGGCGTAGGAGAGGCGCAGGAGAACGGTTATCGGACCGGGCTGTGCTTCGCAAGGTCGGCGGCATTGGTGGCGGCACTCATGAGGACGGCTGCCCCGAACATGTGCGCACCGACCAGGAGAGCCGGAATTCCGTTGTAGTACTGGGTGAAGCCGATAACAGCCTGCAGCAGCGTCACACCGAGCAGCAGGTATGTCGCTGTCCGGAAGGGACCGGTGATCTTGTGACGGACCACCAGGTACACCGCGAACAGCGTTCCGGCCGTGATCAGGTAAGCGGGGACGGCGTGGATGTGGGAGAAGAGGTCCCAGTCGAGGTCGTTCCGGGGTGCGTCAGCGTCTCCAGCATGGGGGCCGGCACCAGTGACCACGACACCCAGCATCACCGATACTGCCGAGAAAACAGCAACGGCCAGCATCACAGGGCGAGCCATGGCGGGGAGCGCCGGCAGGATCCGGTTCATGTAGCCACCGGTACGGCCGTAGGCCCGGTTGACCAGCAGCGTGGCGAAGACCACCAAAGCCATGGAAACCAGGAAGTGCAGGCCCACCACCCATGGGTTGAGGCCGGACAAAACAGTGATGCCGCCGATGATTGCCTGGGCCGGGATGCTTGCCAGCAGGCCCAGGGCAAGGATGAACAGGTCGCGGCGTTCTTTGCGGAGGTTCCACAAGTACACCAGCATGAGCGCGGCAACGGCTGCGAGGGCGAAGGTCAGCAGTCGGTTACCGAATTCGATGAACCCGTGGATACCCATTTCCGGTGTATTTACCAGCGAGTCATTGGTGCATCGCGGCCACGTGGGGCAGCCCAGCCCGGAAGCGGTAAGGCGGACGGCACCTCCGGTCACCACGAGGACTGTCTGCCCGATGAGTGACAGCAAAGCCAAGCGACGGACGGCCCTGTTTACCTCGGTAGGCAACTTGGACGTGAACCGCTGAATGGTTTTGGGAAGGCGCGATGCCGTGCTCACAGTTTTCTCACTTCTCAGTTCTGCATTGTTGGTAGGTGCCCGGTTGAATTAGTTCCACTTGAACCAGCGGATGGCTGCGGCGCCGGCGAGTACCGTCCACAGCAGAAGGACAAGGACGGCGGGAAATGGTACGGCGCCTGCGAGGAAAGCATCGCGGAGCGCCTGGCCCAGGGCGCCGGACGGAAGGAAGTGGACGATGCCTTGAAGCACAGAGGGCAATCGATCGGCCGGCACCACAATGCCGCCCAAGGCGCCCAGCAGGATCCACAGCAGGTTGGTGATGGCCAGCGTTGCCTCCGGGCGGACCGTGCCCGCAACCAGCAGTCCCAGGGCAGTGAAGGCGGCGGCGCCAAGAACCAGCAGTCCGAGCCCGGGCAGCCAGGCTTCGGGCCGGGGCTGCCACCCCAGGAAGGCGGCAATGGTGCCCACCACCACTACCTGCAGGAAAAGGACCACCAGCACGGCAAGGATCTTGCCGGCAATGAGCCCACCCCTGCCCAGCGGTGTGGTGGACAGGAATCGGAGGACTCCATAGCGACGGTCGAAGCCGGTGGCAATACCTTGCCCGGTGAAGGCCGTGGACATCGCGCAAAGAGCCAGGATGCCCGGTGTGGCAACGTCCACACGTGATCCCCCGAGGCCATCCAGGAGAGGAGTCACAACGAGTCCCACCAAAGCCATCAAGGGCAGGACGATGGCAAGGATCAGCTGTTCGCCGTTCCGCAGCATGGTGATGGTCTCATAGCGCCCCTGCTGCATGATGCGACGCGGCAGCGATGCGGGTCCCGCGTTGGCGGAGAGGAGCTTGCTCATCGGAGGTCCCTTCCGGAAATGTCCAGGAACACGTCTTCAAGGCTACGGGCTTCCAGACGGAGCGAAGCCGGCATGATGTTTCGTTCCGCCCACCAGGCAGTCAGCGCTGCAAGGTCTTTCGGTGTGATCGCACCCGTGATGGAGTAGCTTCCCGAGCGTGTCTCGGTCAGTTGAAGGCCCGGCCCGAGGGCACCGGCAAAGTCGAGTCCGCCCGGCGCATCGAAGTAGAGCGTCCGGTCCGTGATGGCAGAATCCGTGACGTGGTCATGTCGAAGCAGTTCCGCGACGGTTCCCTCCACCACGTTGTGGCCGCCGTCGATGATGTAGACGTAGTCGGCCAGGCGCTCGGCGTCGTCCATCAGGTGGGTGGTCAGGACAATCCCCATGCCGGCGTCGCGAAGTTCGGCGATCAGGTCAAAAACCATCTGGCGCGATTGCGGATCCAGCCCCGCACTGGGCTCATCGAGGAACAGGATCTCCGGGCTTCCCACCAAGGCAGCTGCCAGGGCGAGGCGCTGCTTTTGGCCGCCGGACAGCCGACGCACGCTGGTCCTGCTGAATTGGCCGATTCCCAGCCGTTCCACCAGCGCGTCAACATCCATGGGGTTTTGGTACATGCCGGCAACGTGCCGCAACAGCGGGATGGGACGGGCCGACGGCGGCAACCCGCCGTCCTGGAGCATGACGCCTACGCGGGACCTCAAGTCGGCGCCTGCCGCGTCAGGGTCCGCACCAAGGAGCGAGATACTCCCTCCGGTCCGTTTCTGCAGACCTTGCGCACATTCAAGGGTGGTGGTCTTCCCGGCACCATTGGCGCCGAGGAGGGCGGTCACTTGGCCGCGCTCCGCAACAAGGGACAGTCCGCTGACCACCCGGAGCATTTTGCCGTCAAGGGAGGCCAGGGGGCCTACATCCTTAATGAGTCCGTCAATGGTGAGGACAGGGGATTCGGGTGAGCGCACCAGAGTATTCTACGTGAAGTAGTACGGTCACACTTGGCGGGCGGCTGAGGTCAGTCTTGCCTTACTGGATGCATGAAACAAATTACGACATGATTGTGTTGTGTATTCCATGAGCAGTCCAACTTCCATGCCCTCACCACGGCATGCTGCAGCGGCAGGGGCATTCGCTGCCCCGCCTGCGCTGCCGGACGCGGATGACCGCACGAGGGACCGGGTGCTGAGCGCAGTTCTTGAGAACGGTCCGGTGAGCGCCGCGGAACTCGGCGACCTCCTCGGCTTCACACCGGCTGCCGTCCGCCGGCACCTTGACCATTTGGAGCGAAGCGGCGTCATAGAGGTCAAGCGGGTGGCCAAGGCCGGTTCCGGGGCGGGACGTCCCGCTCGCCGCTACGTCCTGAGCTCCCAGGGGCAGTCCACTCTGGGCGACGACTACCTGAACATCGCCAGTTCGGCGCTCCGCCGCCTCCAGGAACTCGCCGGCGAAGACGCAGTCCGTGAATACGCGGAGGAACGCTTCTCGGACATGGAACGGCGCTACGCCCCCGAAGTCGACGCCGCCGGAGATGACATCACTGCCCGGGCCATGGCACTCTCCAAGGCCCTCAGCCGCGACCGCTTCGTGGCTTCAGCACACTCCATTGAGGCCAAGGCCCCGTTGCCTGCTGCGCTGTCCAGCGTTCAGCTGTGCCAGGGCCATTGCCCCATCCAGCGGCTCGCCGCGGAATTTCCGGTGTTTTGCGATACCGAGACCAAGGTCTTCTCGCGATTGGTGGGCGTCGATGTCCGACGCCTCTCCACACTCGCGCAGGGCGGCCACGTCTGCACCACCCACATACCTACCGGGCGCCCGGCTGCCACGGCATCCCCAGATGTCGCAGAGCAGTCCGGGAACCCGTACCAGGAATCAAACAACCAGCAAGAAAGGCCGTGATGACGGACCAAATAGCAGAGAAAGCGGTAGCTGACGGCACTGTGATCTCGGAGATTCTGGAGAAGAATCCCGAACTGCACGGTATCGGAAACTACGAGTACGGCTGGGCCGACAAGAACGACGTAGGCGCAAACGCCCGTCGTGGCCTCAACGAGGAGGTCGTCCGCGACATCTCCTCGAAGAAGAACGAGCCCCAATGGATGCTCGATCTGCGGCTCAAGGGCCTCAAGTACTTCGACCGCAAGCCCATGCCTACCTGGGGTGCAGACCTCTCCGGCATCGACTTCGACAACATCAAGTATTTTGTGCGTTCCACCGAAAAGCAGGCGGCAACGTGGGAAGACCTTCCGGAAGACATCCGGAACACCTACGAGAAGCTGGGCATCCCGGAAGCTGAGCGCAGCCGCCTCGTCTCGGGCGTCGCTGCCCAGTACGAGTCCGAGGTGGTCTACCACCAGATCCGTGAGGACCTTGAAGCCCAGGGCGTCATCTTCCTCGACACTGACACCGCATTGCGTGAGCACCCGGAGATCTTCCAGGAATACTTCGGCACCATCATTCCGGTGGGCGACAACAAGTTCGCATCGCTGAACACGGCTGTCTGGTCCGGCGGTTCCTTCGTGTACGTACCCAAGGGTGTCCACGTGGACATTCCGCTGCAGGCCTACTTCCGTATCAACACGGAAAACATGGGCCAGTTCGAGCGCACGCTGATCATCGCCGATGAGGACTCCTACGTTCACTACATCGAAGGCTGCACGGCTCCGATCTACACCTCGGATTCCCTGCACTCGGCCGTTGTGGAGATCATCGTGAAGAAGGGCGCCCGCGTCCGCTACACGACCATCCAGAACTGGTCCACCAACGTGTACAACCTCGTCACCAAGCGCGCCATCTGCGAAGAGGGCGCCACCATGGAGTGGATCGATGGCAACATCGGGTCCAAGGTGACCATGAAGTACCCGGCCGTGTACCTTGTGGGCGAGCATGCCAAGGGTGAAACCCTCTCCATCGCTTTCGCCGGCGAAGGCCAGCACCAGGACACCGGCTCCAAGATGGTGCACATCGCACCGAATACCAAGAGCTCCATCATTTCCAAGTCCGTGGCCCGCGGCGGTGGCCGTGCTGCATACCGCGGATTGGTCCAGGTCCGCGAGGGCGCCAAGCACTCGGCCAACACGGTCCGTTGTGACGCGCTCCTGGTGGACACGATTTCCCGCTCGGACACGTACCCGTACATCGACATCCGTGAGGATGACGTTGTCATGGGCCACGAGGCCACCGTTTCCCGCGTCAGCGAAGAGCAGCTCTTCTATCTGATGTCCCGCGGCATGCCTGAAGACGAGGCCATGGCCATGATCGTGCGCGGCTTCATTGAGCCGATTGCCCGTGAACTGCCCATGGAATACGCCCTTGAGCTGAACCGCTTGATTGAACTGCAGATGGAAGGGTCCGTCGGTTAACAATGACTGATATCACTACTGAAAAGGCGCGCATCGGCGCGCCCTCGGCCCACCCGTTTATCAACGGCTTCACCGAGGAAGGCGAGAACCTTTCGCCTGTGAACACCGGTACGAACACCAGCACGACGTCGGAGCAGCCTTCCGCTGGTCCGCTGGCCGGCGCTTCGGCCAAGAGCCACTCGCATGGTGGCGGCGTAGGCATCCCGGACGGCTCGCGTGCCGGCCGCCTCACGTCCTACAAGCTGGCAGACTTCAAGCCGCTGAACGGACTTGAGGAAGACTGGCGCTTCACCCCGCTGAAGCGGCTTCGTGGCCTTCACACCGACGTCCTCAACGGCGCAGCCCCGGCTGTCAGCGTCACCGCACCCGTCGGCGTCGTTGTTGAAACCGTTGGCCGCGATGACCAGCGCATCGGCCAGGCAGCCATCCCGGAGGACCTTGTGTCCGCCAACGCCTGGGAGAACTTCGCCGAGGCCACGGTCATCACCGTGCCCGCCGAGCTGCAGGCCGGGAGTGAAGTTTCGGTCCTGATCACCGGCGCCGGCGAGGCACCGTCTGCCCAGCACATCGTGATTGTGGCAGAACGTTTCTCCAAGGCTGTTGTGGTCCTGGACCACCAGGGCACCGCAGTTGTCTCCGAGAACGTGGAAATCATCGTTGAAGACGGTGCTGAACTGACCGTTGTCTCCTTGCAGGAATGGGCAGACAACGCTGTGCACGCGTCATCGCAGCAGGCAAAGATCGGCCGCGATGCCAAGTTCAAGCACATTGTGGTCAGCCTTGGCGGCGACCTCGTTCGTGTCACGCCGTCCACGCGCTTCACGGCTCCCGGTGCCGACGTCGAAATGTTCGGCCTGTACTTCGCCGACGCCGGACAGCACCTTGAGCAGCGCCTGTTCGTTGACCACGCAGTGGCCAACTGCAAGTCGCGCGTTCTCTACAAGGGCGCCCTCCAGGGCCGCAACGCCCACAGCGTGTGGGTTGGCGACGTCCTGATCCGCAAGGAAGCAGAAGGCACGGACACTTACGAGGCCAACCGCAACCTGGTCCTCACGGACGGTGCCCGCGCCGACTCCGTACCCAACCTCGAAATCGAAACCGGGTTGATCGAGGGTGCCGGCCACGCCAGTGCCACGGGCCGGTTCGACGACGAACACCTGTTCTACCTCATGGCCCGCGGCATCCCCGAGAAGGTTGCCCGCCGCCTGGTGGTCCGAGGCTTCCTCAACGAGATCATCCAGCAGATCAAGGTCCCGGCAATCGAAGATCGCCTGACCGCAGCTGTTGAGCGCGAACTCGCCGCGACCGACAACTAAGACAGGCCAGGCAGAGCAACAATGAGTGAAGAAACCAAGGGCGAGCTGGTATGCAACGCCAATGACATCCAGGTCAAGCAAGCGCTGCGCGTCCTGATTGATGACTACCCCGTAGCCATCGTCAAGGACTCGATGGGCGAGATCCACGCCATCGCCGATACTTGCTCGCACGCGGACATCTCGTTGTCCGAGGGTGAGGTTGAAGGCTGCGCGATCGAGTGCTGGGGCCACGGTTCCCAGTTTGACCTCCGCAGCGGACAGCCGCTCCAGCTGCCTGCTTATGACCCCGTCCCTGTTTTCGCCGTCACCATCGACGGAGACGACGTGTATGTGGACGTGACCAATGTTGTGAACGGCGCCTCGGTAGATCACTACTGAGCGCCCAGTACCGCCAGACTTACGAACGGAAAGAAAGAAGAGCATGTCAACTCTTGAAATCAAGGACCTGCACGTCAGCATCGAGACGGAGCAGGGCACCAAGGAGATCCTGAAGGGCGTCAGCCTCACCATTAAGACCGGTGAGACGCACGCCATCATGGGCCCCAACGGCTCGGGCAAGTCCACTCTGGCCTCCACCATCGCCGGGCACCCGCGCTACAACGTCACCAGCGGCACCATTACGCTGGATGGCGAAAATGTGCTGGAAATGAGTGTCGACGAGCGCGCCCGCGCAGGCGTCTTCCTGGCCATGCAGTACCCGGTAGAGGTTCCCGGCGTCACCATGACCAACTTCCTGCGGACCGCCAAGACCGCAATCGACGGCGAAGCACCGGCCCTGCGCACGTGGACCAAGGACGTCAAGGCTGCCATGCAGCAGCTCCGTATCGACGCCGACTTCGCACAGCGCAATGTCAACGAGGGCTTCTCCGGCGGTGAGAAGAAGCGCGTTGAGATCCTTCAGCTTGAACTCTTCAAGCCGAAGTTCGCCATTCTTGACGAGACCGACTCCGGCCTTGACGTTGACGCCCTGAAGGTTGTCTCCGAGGGCGTTAACCGCGCTCATGAAGAGGGCAACATGGGCACCTTGCTCATCACCCACTACACCCGCATCCTGCGCTACATCAAGCCGGACTTCGTTCACGTGTTCGTTGACGGCAAGGTTGTTGAAGAGGGCGGCCCCGAGCTCGCCGACCGTCTTGAAGACGAGGGCTACGACCGCTACGCCCCAGGCGCCGGCGTTGCCGTTGCTCCTGCCGTGCAGGCCTAGTTAGGATCGTTCCATGACCGAAATCAACACGGCGCGCACCAGCCTCGAGGACGTCGAGGAAGCGCTCAAGGACGTGATTGACCCCGAACTCGGCGTCAACATTGTGGACTTGGGCCTTCTTTACGGACTGAAGTATTCCGACGACGACGGCGCTCTCCTGATCGACATGACACTGACCACTGCGGCTTGCCCGCTGACGGACGTGCTTGAAGAGCAGGTAGGCAAGTCCCTTGACGGCGTGGTTGATGATTGGCGCCTGAACTGGGTATGGATGCCGCCATGGGGTCCTGAGCGGATCACCGATGACGGCAAGGACCAGATGCGGGCCCTCGGCTTCAACATCTGATCAGCAGTTTTACGCTCGCTTGCAGCGGGTAAAAGGAAGGGTTCCGGGCCACTGGCCCGGAACCCTTCCTTTGTCGTTAGCCCGCTGCACTAAGGCGCAGCTACACCAAACGTGTCGCACTTGTTGATGTCGCCCGTGGTGTACCCCTGATAGAACCATTTCTGCCGCTGCTCACTGGAGCCGTGGGTCCATGACTCAGGAGAGACGCGGCCCGTAGCAGCCTCCTGGATGCGGTCATCGCCCACCGCGGAAGCAGCGGAGAGCGCATCCTGCAGATCCTGCTGCGTCAGGGGATCAAGGAAGGGTTTGCCGCTGGCGTCCGTTTGCGTCGTTGCATGCCTGACCCACAAACCCGCATAGCAGTCAGCCTGCAGTTCCACCCTGACGGCACCCGACTGCGGACCTTGGGGATCCTGCTGAGCCTGGTCCAGGCTTCCGAGGACATTTTGTACATGGTGTCCGAACTCGTGGGCCACTACATACTCCTGTGCCAGCGGTCCTCCGGAGGAACCAAAGCGGGTCACCAGTTCGTCGAAAAAGCCAGGGTCAAAATATGCGGTGGTGTCTGCAGGGCAATAGAACGGACCCACAGCGCTGGTAGCTGCACCGCAGCCGGTATTGGTGGCCGCACTGAAGATGACAGTCTTGGGCCGTGGGTACTGGACGTTGTAGTCGGCAAGGTAGTCAGGCCAGAAAGCGTTCAGGCTGTTCACCGTTCCGGTGATCCGGCAGTCCAAGCGTTTGTCCGCGTCAGCACCTGTCTGGCATTCCTGGACACCTCCGGCGCCGCCACTTTCGACGGCGGGCGGCTGGGTTCCGCTGCCTGTCAGGTCGCCCAGGATGTTGGGGTTTATGCCGAAGAGAGCCAGCAGCAGCACCACGATCCCGCCACCAATGCCACCGCCGATCTTGGTCCCGCGGCCCATTCCACTGCCACGTCGGTCCTCCACTTGGGAGGGGTCAAGCTGTGCGCCGTCATTGAAACTCATACAGTCAGAATAGACGTCACTATTGGTGCCCGGCGGCTGACACTGCCGTAAAATCGTCTGGATGCCTTTCCTGGACAAACTTCAGCTCTGGGCCGATGAGCGCCCCCACGACACCGCGGTCGTTGTGGGCAGCAGCCGGCTCACCTGGGCGGGACTCCGCGACGCCGCAGCAGGGCTGCTGAACGATGCGACCACCACTACTGTTCTTGCCGAGCCCAATTCCGTTCGCTTCGTGGAGCGCTACACGGCAGCGGTGGCGGGGGAGCGGAGCTGCGCGGTGCTCGACCCCGAATGGCCGATTCCGATGATCGAAGAAGTCACATCGCGCATTGGCGGGACCACCAGGCCGGTCGAGACCGGGTTGTTGGACGGGGACCCGTCCAGTACGTTCCTCATCGGCCTTACCTCGGGCACTACCTCCGTCCCCAAAGCCTTCACCAGGTCCCGCCGTTCCTGGCAGGTGTCCTTCGAGGCATCCATCGAGTTCTTCGGCCTCTCACAGGACGACCGGACACTGGCGCCCGGCCCTCTGTCAGCCAGCCTTAATCTGTACGCGCTCTCGGAATGCCTGTACGCGGGTGCCGCGTTTCATACGCTCGAATCGTTCGACGTCGGAGACGCCCACGCTGCCATCAGCCACGACGGCATCACCCGCTTGGTCCTTGCACCCACCGCGCTGCGATTGCTCAGCGAACGGGGACTGGCAGGGGACGTGGACGCCTCAGGAATCCGCAGCATCATCTGTGCTGGTTCCAAGTTGGACGCCCGGACCTTGGAGGCGGCCCGGCGGTGGGCGCCCCGAGCGGCAATCTACGAGTATTACGGCGCTTCAGAGCTGAGCTTTGTATCGGGCACCCGCCTTGCCGCCGGGGAACCAATGGACGCCGGTGGTACCGGCATTGGCTCGCCTTTCCCGGGTGTTGAACTGAACATCCTCGACGACGCCGGCAAGCCACTGCCGGACGGCAGGCACGGAAACATCAGCGTTCGCAGCGGAATGGTCAGCAACGGCTACCTGTGGGGAGACGATGGCCAAGCCCTGAGGTGCCTCGACGGTTGGTACACCGTAGGGGATCAGGGGTTCCTTGAGAAGGGCACCCTTCACATTCTGGGCCGCCGCTCGGACATGATCATTACCTCGGGGAAGAACGTCTACCCGCACGAGGTGGAGCTTGCCGTCGCCTCCGTGCCTGGCGTGGACGGTGCTGTTGCGGCCGGAGCGCCCGACGATGTCCGCGGCCAAAGGGTGATCGCCGGCGTCGTGCCTGCCTGCGGTGCGGTCACAGCCACCCAGCTCCGCACGGGACTGGATGGTCTGCTGGCACGGGATAAATGGCCCCTTCAGTACTACTTGTTGGCGGAGTTGCCCCTGACCGACCGGGGCAAAGTCAGCAGAAAAGTTCTCCTGGACTGGATCAAGAACCATGACCCCCGGGCGCAGCTTCTTGGATAGCGGCTACGACTCCGCCAGAGAAACCGACGAGTCCCGGCAACCCGTCATCATAGCCGCGCTTCGATCTCCGGTTTGTCGCGCCAACGGCCAGCTGAAGCATCTCCGTGCCCCGGACCTCCTGGCACCTGTGCTGGCTGCCCTGGTGGAAACAGCAGGTGTGGACCCGGCGGACGTTGACGACGTCATCATGGGCAACGCCGTGGGCGGCGGCGGGAACGTGGCGCGCTTCGCAGCGCTCCAGGCGGGCCTGCCCATCACCGTTCCCGGGATCACCGTTGACCGGCAATGCGGTTCGGGCCTGGACGCCATTGCACTGGCATCCCGTCTGGTGGCGGCCGGCGGTGATCCGCTGTTCCTGGCGGGCGGCGTTGAAAGCATCAGTACCGCCCCGCAAGGGCTAACAGGAACGACGACGGCGAACTCGACTTCTACTCCAGGGCCAGCTTTGTGCCACCACAGTTTGGCGACCCTGACATGGGCGTGGCGGCCGAGAACGTTGCCCGGGGGTTTGGCGTTACGCGTGAGCGCCAGGATGAGTACGCACTCCGGAGCCATCGCCGTGCCGTTGAAGCGGCCAGGACAGGCTGTTTCTCTGCGGAAATAGTCCCGCTGACGTTGCGCGACAAAATGGTGGATTCCGACGACGGCCCCCGGGCGTCCTTGCGGGCACCGCTGATGGCCAGGTTCCCGGCGGCATTCGTGCCCGGCGGAACGGTCACGGCAGGTAACTCTTGCTTTGACGCGGACGCAGCATCCGCCGTCGTAGTCACGTCACTGAAGCGTGCCCGTACGTTGGGGGCCACCGACGGATTGGTGCTGCTGGGGTGCGACACCACCGGTGTCGATCCGCAGTACCTCGGTATCGGCGCGGCGCATGCGGCCGGACGTCTCTTGGACAGCCACGCTGTAGACGCAGGTGACATTGACCTTGTGGAATTCAACGAGGCCTTCGCATCCCAAACCATTGCATGCCTGGAGTACGTGGGCATCGATCCGGCGAGGGCCAACCTCCAGGGCGGCGCCTTGGCACTGGGCCACGGCTATGGTGCCTCCGGGGCTGTCCTGGTGACCCGCTTGTTGGCTCAGGCACGCAGCATGTATTCCGCCAAAGGACAGAGCCCGCTGGGGTTGGCCATGATCAGCAGCGCAGGCGGGATGGGAACCGCAGCGCTCCTGCGGTACTCAAAGCTCTAGTCCCTGCCCTGGTCAGTCCCCTTCGCCCAATCCGCGGGCTGCCAGAGCATCACCGGTTTGCCGGGCATACGCCACAGTGGTGATGAAGACCGGAAGAACCAGCGCCCTGGGATTGCGTTCAAGTCCGCGTGCCCGCGCTGAGTCACGGACATCCGAGAATGCGCCGGCAATAAAGGGAATGCTCCTCAACATCACCGCGATGGTCAAAGCGAAGCGCTCAGGGTCGGCACCGACGCGCCGGAAGGGCTTTGCCAGTGCCACCACACCGTCCAACAGGTCCTGCACAGGGGTGGAGGCTGTCAACACTGAAGCTGCCACCACACACACCAGCACGTTCAACACGATGCGGGCAGCAGTGGGCGCGCCGAGTTGCCACCACTGGAAGAGGCCGATGACCAAGAGGATGGGCATCACCATCCAGATAGCCCGCACGAGGCGACGTAACCCGGCTCCGGTCAGCATGAACAAACCACACATGACGGCAAAGATGGCCAGCGAAACGGCCCAGTCGACTATGAGGAACGACGCCGCTCCACAGGCCGCCACCACCAGGAACTTCAGCCACAGGGGAGTGCGGTGGATGATCGAGTTGCCGCGAACATAGTTGGCGATCAGGAAGCCATGGCCCCTCACCTGGACACGTCACCCAAGCGGGCACTGGGCAGGGGAGTTGCGCACAGCGCACGGTAACGGGTAACGCCTTCGGCAGCACCGCCGTCGAACACGATGCGTCCGGACTCCACCACCAGGACCCTGTCCATGTCGAGCGCAAGGTCCAGGTCATGCGTGGACATGATCACCTGTTGGTCGAGGCCGGCGACGGTACGCCGCAGGAGTTCACGATTTCTCAGGTCCAGGAGCGTGGACGGTTCGTCGAGCACCAGCACTGTGGGATCGACGGCCAGGACTGCGGCCAAGGCCAGCAACTGCCGTTCACCACCGGACAGTTCGTAGATGCTCTGATCGGCCAAGTGCAGCAGGCCGAAACGATCCAGGACTGTTTCTGCCCGGGCCGCCCGCTCTTTGGAGTTCTTGATGGAACGGCGCAAGGAAAGCTCAACGTCTTCGCGCCCTGTGGGCATGACCAGTTGCGACAAAGGATCGGTGAAAACAAAACCCACGTTGCCCCGGACGCGGCGCACGGCGCCAACAGTGTTGTCCCCGTGGACCACTACGCTGCCTTGGGTCGGCTCAACCAAGCCATTCACGAGCCGCAGCAGAGTGGACTTCCCGGATCCGTTGGCGCCGATCACTCCGATCCGGCGTTCGGTCAGGTCAAGGGAAAAGTCGTGCAGCAGGGTCTTGGGCGTGTCGCTGTCATCGACGGCGACACGCACCGAAACCCTGCTGAAACTGATGGAATTCATGGAGTGATTGTTCCCGCTTTACTTGACCCGACGCACCAGGACGTCCGGGAAGGCTTTGTGGATTGCCATGGCGATGATCACGGCCAGGACGTTCTTAAGGATATCTCCGGGGACAAAGGGAAGGTCGGCGAAGAAGGCCTTGGCGAAGTCCAACTTTGCGTTGACCATCATGCCCACAACACCCAGAGCATGAATGACCACGATGCTGCTCACCATGGTGGCGGCGAACAACCAGAGGGCCCTGAACTTAACGGTCCGACGGATGACAATGGCCGCGAGGTAGCCGGTGGCTGCTGCAGCCAAGGGGAACGCAATGATGTAACCGGCGGAGGGAGTCGCCAGGATACCCAATCCGCTGCGGCCGCCGCTGAAGATCGGCAGCCCCGCCAAACCCAACAGCACATAAAGCCCGACGGCGGCGAAACCGCGCCCGGCGCCCAGCACCAAACCGCTGAGCATCACCGTCAGGGTCACCAGGGTGATGGGCACGCCAAGGGCGCCTACCGGGATGCCGGGAACGATCGCGGAGGCTGCCACGAGGGCTGCGAAAACCGCGATGAGGCCGAGATCGGTGGCGGTCCACCGCTTGCGGGACGTTGGCTTGTGCTGCACAGTGGCAGTGTTGGTCTGGCTCATGACGGGTCCAATCAGGTGTGATGCGATGCGATGAATGCGGAGCTTTCTCCCCTGTCCTTGAGAATACGGATGGTGCGGACATGGAAATTTGGAGCCTTCCCACAAAGCCAGCCAGGAATTGTTTGGCCGTTGGCACAGTTTCCCCCCGCGGGACCCGATGTCAGCCCGCGGCCGGGGTACCGGTAGACTTGGACAGGCTGTTCTCACAGCCGCACCCCGCCGCACTTATCGGACCCACCGGTCCCCGCGAGCGTTCCCCATTGAAAGGCATCACCCGAATTGATTACCGTCCAGGACCTCGAACTCCGCGCCGGCGCACGCCTGCTCATGGACCAGGTCAACTTCAGGGTGGACAAAGGGGACAAGATTGGACTCGTCGGACGTAACGGTGCCGGCAAGACCACCCTCACCCGGGTTCTCGCCGGCGAAGGCCTTCCCGCAGGCGGCAAGGTCACCCGCACCGGTGAAATCGGCTACCTTCCGCAGGACCCACGGACCCCGGACATGGAGCAGCTCGCCCGCGACCGCATCCTCTCCGCGCGTGGCTTGGACGTGGTGGTGGGAAAGCTCAAAAAGGCCCACGATGACATGGCAAGCGACGACGCATCCGTCCAGCGCAAAGCAATGAACCGCTACGACCGTCTGGAAGCTGAATTCCTGGCCGGTGGCGGTTACGCTGCCGAGGCTGAAGCCGCCGCGATCTCCTCCAACCTCGCGTTGCCGGACCGTCTCCTCAACCAGCCGCTGAAGACCCTTTCCGGTGGCCAGCGCCGCCGCGTGGAATTGGCGCGCATCCTGTATTCGGACGCCGAGACCTTGCTCCTCGACGAACCCACCAACCACCTCGACGCCGACTCCATCACGTGGTTGCGCGACTTCCTGAAGAACCACCAGGGTGGCCTGATCGTGATAAGCCACGACACCGAACTGCTGGAAGCAACGGTCAACAAGGTCTACCTGCTGGACGCCAACCGCGCCCAGATCGATTACTACAACATGGACTGGAAGCGCTACCTGCTCCAGCGCGAAACGGACGAGCGCGCCAGGAAGCGCGAACGTGCCAACGCTGAAAAGAAGGCCCAGGTCCTGATTGACCAGGCCAACAAGATGCGCGCCAAGGCCACCAAGGCTGTCGCCGCCCAAAACATGGCCAAGCGTGCCGAGCGGCTCCTGAGCGGACTGGAGGCTGTACGCGAGAACGACCGCGTGGCCGCACTGCGCTTCCCGGATCCCTCACCCTGCGGCAAGACTCCGCTCACCGCCGAAGGCCTCAGCAAGTCCTATGGTTCGCTGGAAATCTTCACGGACGTGGACCTCGCCATCGACCGCGGTTCCAAGGTGGTCATCCTGGGTCTCAACGGTGCCGGCAAGACCACCCTGCTGCGCATGCTGGCAGGTGTCGACAAGCCGGATACGGGCGACATCATCCCCGGTCATGGCCTTAAAGTGGGCTATTACGCCCAGGAGCATGAGACGCTCGACGTCGACCGCACCGTCCTGGAGAACATGCGCTCGTCCGCGCCGGACATGAAAGACGCTGAAGTCCGGGGCATCCTGGGTTCGTTCCTCTTCTCCGGTGACGACGTCGACAAGCCTGCAGGTGTTCTCTCCGGTGGTGAGAAGACCCGCTTGGCCCTCGCCACCATCGTGGCTTCCAGCGCCAACGTCCTCCTCCTCGATGAGCCCACCAACAACCTGGACCCCGCCAGCCGCGCGGAAATCCTGGGCGCGCTCAAGAACTACAGCGGCGCCGTCGTCATGGTCAGCCACGACGAAGGCGCTGTATCCGCGCTGAACCCTGAGCGTGTCGTGTTGCTCCCGGATGGCGTGGAGGATCACTGGAACGAGGACTACCTGGACCTGATCACGCTGGCGTAAGCCTGCATGGCGGTCCGTTGCGCCTTGTTGTTGCGTCCGCTGCGCGGCGCGCTTGATGTGCCGCGGGCTCGCTCGTTCCTCGCTTGGACGCACGCTACGCAGATCAACCGCGTCGCTCCGCTGGTGGCCAGGTCACCCCATGCGATTTATCGAACCTGCAGGGGTTCCGCGCTCGTGATTCGTGCCAGTTCTTCGTAGGCGATGGAGAACATGGAGTTGTGGTCTCCGGCTCCGGCCCAGAGGACAGGGTGTTCCTGCAGGGACGTGTCCAGGATGGTCCGTAGTTTCTTGGGGTGGCCCACTGGCGCCACTCCGCCTACTTCCTGACCGGTGTGCTCCAGCACGAAGTCCGGCGTTGCACGGCGGATCTTTCCTGTTCCCAACTGTGCTGCGACCAATGCTGTATCAACCTTGGCTGCACCGCTGGCGAGAATCAGCAAGGGTTGGCCGTCCAACTCAAAGATCAGGCTGTTGGTGATGGCCGCCACCCCGCATCCCAGGACTAACGCGGCGGCGGCCGCCGTCGGGACCTTGTCCTCGAAGATCCGAACCGTGTCCTGGGCGCCGGCGGCGGTCAGGGCCGACTTTACGTTGAGTACGGGATCCGGAATCATTCAGTACCCTTGCGCATCCAGGATGGCGTCTTCCTCTTCTTCGGACGTAGCGCGCTTGTTCTTCCGGGGAGCCGGAGTACGCTTCTTCGGCGTGCCGCCGGCAGCGATGATGTGCTCGTCCTCTTCCTCTTCGGCGTCGATGGCCGCGTTGCGGGCCTGTTGCCGTGCTGCGTAGCCGAACCCGATAAACATCAGGACACCAAAGGCAAACCATTGCAGGGAGTAGGAGAGGTGCGTCCCCTCCTCGGTTGCCGGCTTAGGGAAGGGTGTCGGCATCGGCTGTACTACAGGATCTTCACTGGCCAGCTGGCCGTAGGCCCCAGTAGCGATGGGGTAGGGAAGCTCGCTGGCGAAACTTGCCAGGTCAATGGAGGCCAACTGCCCGTCCACCGCTCCACGGTCCAGCTTGGGTTCAGCTGGCTTGAGGCGCGCTACCACCGTAACTTGGCCCGTTGGTGGGGCGGGTACAACATCGGGACGGCCGGGAGTGTTGTTGCCTATGGGCAGCCACCCACGGTCAATGACCACCGCTTCGCCGGTGGCCAGCCGGAAGGGAACCACGACGTCGTAACCTGGCTGGCCGTTCAGCGGGCGGTTTCGGACAACCCGCTGGCCCTCCAGGTCGTAGCTGCCGCGCAGCTGGACCTGGGTCCATTCCCGTTCAGGATCCAGGGTGTTGAACTGGTCCTTGATTTCCGCGTAGGGGATAGGCGTGGCCGAGTAGTTGCTCACCACGCGGTTGATTTCCGCCAACGTCTCGGCGCGGCGGTCCATCTGCCAGCGGCCCAGGAATACACACGCGGTGGCAAAAATGACAGCCAGGACAAAGTACCCCAGCCACTTGCTGGAGAAGAGGAAGCGGTACATTCAGCCGGCCTCGTTCACTGCAGCTTCGCCCGCCGTGAAGACGATCGTTTCTTTCCACAGTCCCCGGGTGGTCAGATACTCCTCCAACCACTCCCGGTGGTCTCCGCAGGAAAGCCATACCTTGCGCCGTTCCGGAGTGTGGATACGCGGGTTGTTCCACAGGAGTTGCCACTGGGCACCGGACCGGCACCCTTTCCGGGAGCACACCGCCGGAGCCGTGGCGCGTTCGGAGTCCTGGCCGGCCGCACCTGGGCCGCCAAGGTTAAAGATGTTCATGAAGCCGCCCGTTCGTCGCCGGGGTGTCCGGCCTCGCTTGCAGGTCCCCTCGAAGGGCCGCCTGGATTGCTTGTTGGTTCGTCATCCACCAGCTCGCCCTGGAGCACCGTGGGTCCATCGGCAGTGGCTTCTTCCGGCTGGGAGGAGCGCTCGATTTCGGGGACAGCCACGTAGTCCAGCAATGACTCGCTGTGGTCTTCAGCTTTGTCATTGCCGTTGGCGATGACGACCGCGATCCATGGGAGGAAAACAGCGCCGGCGATCGCAATGATCTTGAACCATCCATCAACCACGAAAATCAGGACGATGCAGACCATGCGGATACCCATGGCCACCGCGTACTTGATCATGCGCTCACGCATGTCCTCGGAGTGGGCAGCGGCGGCATCCGTGATGCTGTGGACTTCGGGGTCGCCGGAAAAAGCGTCCGGTTCCCCGGGCACTTGCTGCAGGGGACTGTTTTCTCGTGTCACAACTGAATCATCACGCTCCAAAGGCCTCTCCCAATTCTCTCACCAAGGCCCTAACCGCCCAAACCGCGCAGGTTGCTGGTTACCCACGGGTTGGGATGGGCGGCGGATAAGATCGTCACAGGAAAATCCCCTTTCAATGCGGCACGTCGATGCCGCGGAACCTGGAGCCACAGCATGTCTGAAGCAGTCACAACCGGCCGCAGCGTCTTGATCACCGGCGGCAACCGCGGCATTGGCCTGGCCATTGCGGAATCGTTCCTCGCCAACGGCGACAAGGTGGCGGTGACCTACCGAAGTGAAACAAAGCTGCCTGAAGGCATCCTGGGCGTTCAGGCCGACGTCACGGACGAGGCCTCCATTGACGCTGCGTTCAAGATCGTCGAAGAAGCCCATGGACCCGTTGAAGTACTGGTTGCCAATGCCGGCATCACCAAGGACACGCTCTTGCTCCGCATGAGCGAAGACGACTTCACCTCGGTCCTCGACACCAACCTCACCGGCGCATTCCGTGTGATCAAGCGGGCGTCCAAGGGAATGATCCGGCTCCGGAAGGGCCGTGTAGTCCTCATCTCTTCCGTCTCCGGCCTCTATGGCGCACCCGGGCAGATCAACTATTCCGCGTCCAAGGCGGGCATGGTAGGCATTGCACGTTCCCTGACCCGCGAGCTCGGCAGCCGGGGCATCACGGCCAACGTGGTGGCGCCCGGCTTCATCAACACTGACATGACGGCCGAACTGCCCGAGGACACCCAGAAGGCCTATCTGGCCAACGTTCCGGCAGGTCGGTTTGCCGAAGCCTCCGAAGTGGCTGACGTGGTGCGCTGGGTTGCCAGCGACGAAGCTGCGTACATCTCAGGTGCCGTGATCCCGGTGGATGGTGGGCTGGGTATGGGCCACTAGCCTGGGCCGCTGTTTTTTGTCCGGGGCCCACAAGCGATTTCGTCTATGCCGCTGGCATGATGGAAGGCGAGGCCACGGAATTTGGATGAAGTGAACAAAAGGAGCATGAATGGGAACGCTGGATAACAAGACCGCCATCGTCACGGGATCTTCCCGCGGAATTGGCGCCGAAGTTGCCAAGATCCTCGCAGGCGAGGGTGCCGCCGTCGTCGTTAATTACCGGCAGAAGGCGCCCCGCGCCAACAAGGTAGTGGCTGGGATCCAGGAGGCAGGCGGCCGTGCGGCTGCTGTGGGCGCAGACCTCACCACGGATGAAGGCGTGCACGCCCTTGCCAGTAAAGCCATGGAGGAGTTCGGTTCCCTTGATGTCCTGGTGCTGAACGCGTCGGGCGGCATGGAATCGGGCATGGAAGAGGGCTACGCACTCAAGCTGAACCGCGATGCCCAGGTCAACATACTCAACGCAGCCGTTCCGCTCATGCCTGAGGGTTCGCGCGTCGTTTTCGTGACCAGCCACCAGGCGCATTTTGTGGAGACTGTTCCCACCATGCCCGAGTACGAGCCCGTCGCGAAGAGCAAGCGCGCCGGGGAGGACGCACTGCGTGAACTGATTCCCCACCTCGCGGACAAGGGCATCTCGCTGGTGGTGGTCTCCGGTGACATGATCGAGGGCACAGTAACCGCGACCCTGCTGGATCGGTCCAACCCAGGAGCCATCGAAGCGCGCCGTGCCGAGGCCGGCAAGCTTTACTCCGTGGAGGAGTTCGCTGCCGAGGTTGCCAAGATGGTCACCGCGGACGTCGAATCCGGACACACGGAATACGTTGGCGGAGCCGATTACTTCGGTAAGACTGGCGAGTAGCAAATAACACCACAGCTGTGGCCCGGGACCCTGTTCCGGGCCACAGCTGTTTAACGCCACAGTGACGGAACAGTCATCCACGCTTTGAAGTATCAGTTTGATAAATTATCCAGATTCTCGCGTCACGAAATGGAGATAATTGTTTCGCAAAATTGGCTTTGCATTATGAGAATCCTTCTGGTTGACTCTCCAAGGCAGCCTCGCACGTAGTTGTCAGCACGTTGCATAAACCACAATGGGAGGGTTTATGCATGCCTTAGGAGCTTCTTTGGACCTGTTATTACATGCTGATGATATTCACGCATCGTACGATCAACGGCGCATCCTCAAAGGTGTTGAGCTTTCGTTGCATCGCGGCGAGATCCTGGGGTTGATTGGGACCAACGGCGCCGGCAAGAGCACCCTGATGGGCGTCCTGGCCGGATCCGTCAAGCACGACCTTGGACGGATCACCCTGGCCGGTGAAAAGTACATGCCGGATTCCATGGCTGAAGCGCAGGCTTGCGGAGTGGGGCTTATTCCCCAGAACTTCCACCTGGACCCGGAACTGACCATCACCGAGGCCATCTTCCGCGGGACCTTCCAGTCGGGCCGGTCACACGCGGAACTCCGCGATCAAGCGGGCAAGCTGATCCGGGACATTGGCATCACCATGGACCCTGACGCGAAGGTCGGAACGCTGATTCGAGCCGAGCAGGCCTTGGTGGAGGTCCTCCGAATGGTGGCTGAGGAAGCCCAACTGGTGATCATGGACGAAGTGGCAGCGTCACTTCCGGACCACGATGTCGCAGTTTTGCATCAGGTGCTGAGAATGCTGACACGTCAGGGTCGGGCCATCATCTACATCACCCACCGCCTTGATGAGGTCCGTTCCATAGCCCACAACATCGCGGTCATGCGCGACGGCAAGGTGCACAAGGTCGTGGAGGCCAGCAAGACCGACGTCGACGAACTTGCCTTCCTCCTGCTGCAGCAGGAACTGGAGCGGATTTCCCGGCCTGCCGGCCCGGCGGCCGGGGGAGAGGCCCTGCGGATCTCCAACCTCAACGTGGAGGAAAAAGTCCGTGATGTTAGCTTTGGTGTGGCCAAAGGCGAAATCTTCGGCCTGGTGGGAACCCACAGATCGGGCGTCTATCAACTGATATCAGCGCTGGCGGGTTTCCGCCCCTGCACCTCGGGAAAGATCTACGTGAACGGAACCCACGTCCAAATCCGTGGGCCCCAGGATGCACAGCGGTTGAAGATCGGTTACTCGCCGGATGCGGCCGATACCTTTGGGCCGGGGACCAGCATCGCGGAAGGGCTTCACCAGGGCGCCGGGGCGGGCGCTGAAAGCCTGCGGGATGAGATCACCCACCTCAGGGGTGTGGCTGACGTAGTGCACCGCATGCGCATCAACACCACCAACATCCAGGGCGCGCTCTCCACTCTTTCCGGCGGCGACCGCCAGAAGGTGGAACTGGCCCGATGGATCTCCACCGACTGTGATGTCCTGATCCTCAGTCATCCCAGTCGCGGGATTGACATTGGGGCCAAAGAGATTGTGTACAAGATGCTGACGCAGCTCAGCAAGACCGGCGTCGCCATCATTCTCCTGTCCTCAGACCTCTCGGAGATGGTCAACTGGTGCCACCGGATTGGTGTCATGCGGGACGGGGAACTTGTCAGCATTGAGGCCAATGCCAATACCAATGAGGATGTTCTGGTGCACCATATGCTGGGCGTTAAGTTCGAATCGGGCGGAAGCGAAGCCCGGCGCGCGAAAGTCTGACGCTTCCTGCATCACCGACGAATGAGGGGCGGCTGCGATACTCGCAGCCGCCCCTCACGATTAAGACCGGGATCAGATGGCGATGGCCTTGGCGATGTTATTGAGCTTGTGCCGTGCCAGCGCCAGGTTGGCATAGGTCCGGTCCAGCACGAGGTAGACAAAGAGCCCCTTTGACCCCGCCGAGTTCAGGACGTTGATGAGGTGGTACTGCGAATCCAGAGTGATGAGGACGTCTTCAATGGAGCTGTCCAGTCCAAGGTCGGCCATGGTTCGGAGCTTGGAGCTGACAACATTGGAGTTTCCAGCAGCAGCGACTCCCAGATCGAAGCCTGGGTTGCCGCCCTGCGCCAGCGCCATTCCGCTGGTGTAGTCAACAATGGCTGCACCCGTGGCGCCTTCGATGGAGAGCAGTTGCTTCGTAGCTTCGTCTAGTGTGCTCATGATCAGTTCTTCCTGTTCTGTGGTTTCATCACTGGCAGCCATGAAATAGACGGACGGAACTTCCAGGTAGGCGGGCACACCAGGGCCGGAATCCCATTGGTTGGGAACCATTCCCGTTGCCACCGCGTCAGGGTGCCGCTCGCGAATGATCTCGTGGAGAGGTGTTGGAAGGGGTTCAAATCCTTCGCTGCGTTTCCACCATTTCCACGTACGCTCCGAACGGTTCACTAACTGACCCTGCACTTCCGTCATTCAGACTGCCGCATGTTCTACGGATTTCTTCGTCGAGTTTTTCACTCTACACATCAATTACGGGCAAACGGAAAGAGCATCAACTTCCCGGGAAATCCACCGCAAAGAATGCGCCATTAATGACGATTTGATAAATAGTCAGAATAATCGCGTCACGAAATGCGCATTGCTGTTTCACTCCCCAGACAGCAGGTCAGTGCAGATTCTGCATCAGATATTTTTGGGCGTGCCAAAGCGACCCGCAGCAATGCGCGGGCTGGCCGCGGGTCACAGCGGCGTGGGCAAAGCAGGAGTCAGACGTTGGCGATGTGCCGGACGGCGTCAAGGTAGGGCATGTTGATGGCAGCGTCCGCTGCCGCACGAACAGCCGGCTTGGCATTGAACGCAATACCAATTCCTGCCGCACTAAGCATGTCCAGGTCATTGGCGCCGTCGCCCACGGCGATGGTGTGCTCAAGGCTGATGCTCTCCGCGGCCGCCCACTCACGCAAATACTTCTCTTTGGCCGCCCGGTCGATGACAGCGCCGAGCACCTTGCCGGTCAACACGCCGTCGACGATTTCGAGCTCATTGGCGATCCAATGGTCCAGCCCAAGTTCCATGGCAATGGGACGGAGGATCTGGTTGAAGCCGCCGGACACCACCGCCACAACATGGCCCGCTTCCTTAAAGGCCGCCACGAGTTCTGCAGCACCAAGACTGAGGCGCACCTCTTTGCGGACGGACTCGACGACGTCCACGGGCAGCCCGGCAAGCACGGCAACCCGGGCATGGAGACTCTGGGCGAAGTCCAACTCGCCACGCATCGCTGCCTCGGTCACAGCGGCAACTTCCTCGCGCTTGCCTGCGTGGGCTGCCAGCAATTCAATGACTTCCTGCTGGATCAGCGTGGAATCGACATCCATGATGAGGAGCTTCCGGGGGGCCTGGCGCAGGCCTTCGGGAACAATGGCGGTATCAAAACCGGTACTGGCTGCCGCAGCAACGTGTCGCCGAACGGTGGCAAGATCCGCCAACGATTCCGTACCAGCAGCAAGACCGGACGTCATGACACTGAAGCGCTGGTCGCCACCCTGTGATTCCGATGACACTTCGACGCCGGCGTCAGCAAGTGCCTTCCGAAGGCCAACGAGGGATTCGGGGGACAGATGCACGCCATAGCTGACCGCAGTCAAGTTCGAAGTCATGGCCTCAATCCTACTGAGCGGTGCCTATCCGCCCGAATTCGTTTCGACTGGCAAACACTGCCACGTGACCGGTTATCAGTCATATGGATTTTTGTCCTAGTGTCTACTGCTATGAGTGATGTTCTGGAATTGGCTTCCGTCAGCGTTGTCCGAGGCAAGAAAACCCTGCTGGACAAGGTTGACTGGGAGGTCAACGAAGGGGAGCGCTGGGTCATCCTGGGACCGAACGGCGCCGGCAAGACCACCCTTCTCCAAATTGCCGCAGCCCGGCTCCACCCCAGCAGCGGAACGGCCGGGATCCTGGATGAGGTCCTGGGCCGCGTTGACGTCTTTGAACTCCGCCCCCGGATCGGACTTTCCTCGGCTGCGCTTGCTACCCAGATTCCGGAGCACGAGAACGTCCTGAACGTGGTGGTCACCGCCGCCTACGGTGTTACGGGACGGTGGCGTGAAGGCTACGAGCGAGACGACGAACGACGCGCCTTTGGCCTGCTGAACGACTGGGGGATGGGCCCGCTGCTCAACCGGACCTTCGCCACGTTGTCCGAAGGGGAGCGCAAGCGTGTGCAGATTGCCCGCGCCCTCATGACGGACCCCGAACTGTTGCTCCTGGATGAACCGGCTGCGGGCTTGGATCTCGGCGGCCGGGAGGAACTGGTCCACAAGCTCGGCGAGCTCGCCAGCGATGAAGCGGCTCCTGCGATGGTCTTGGTCACCCACCACCTGGAGGAAGTACCGCCGGGATTCACCCATGCCATGCTGCTCCGCGAAGGCGGCGTGGTTGCCGCAGGACCCATCAAGGACGTCCTGACCGACGTACACCTCAGCAACACCTTCGGCCTGCCGCTGGACGTTTCAGAAAACGCCGGGCGCTACACCGCCACGGCCCGCCGCTAGACCGGCTGATACTCAACAATGGACATTCTTAGCAGCATCCTGGTCTTTTTCGCGGGCTTGTGGGCCGGCACCATCAACGCGGTAGTTGGTTCCGGCACGCTGGTGACTTTTCCCGTCCTCATAGCCATTGGCATCACTCCCGTGGTTGCGTCCATGAGCAATGCCATGGGACTCGTGGCAGGCACAGCGGCGGGAGCCTGGGGTTATCGCCGCGAGTTGGCCGGCAGGGGACGGCAGCTGATGAAGCTGCTGCCAGCCTCGTTACTGGGCGGCATTACCGGCGCGTGGCTCCTGCTGCACTTACCGGAGAAGGTCTTCCACTACGTTGCTCCCGTCTTGCTGGTGATGGCCCTGTTGATGGTGCTGTTCCAGCCCAAGCTGCAGGCTTGGGTTCGCAGCAGGGAACAAAACCCCGAACACGCCATCCGGGACCGCAGCCACGGGATCCTCTTGGTGGTTCTGGTCTACCTCGCCGGTGTCTACGGTGGCTATTTCGTGGCGGCGCAGGGGATCTTGTTGGTAGGCATCCTCGGCGTGTTCCTCACGGGAACCATGCAAAATGCCAACGCCATGAAGAACTTTCTGGTGCTCGGCGTCAATATGGTGGCAGCCATCTCCTACCTGATCTTTGCTTTCGACCGCATCGAATGGCTGGTGGTCCTCCTCATTGCCGTGAGCTCCACCATCGGCGGTTTGGTGGGATCAAAGGTTGGCCGGAAGTTGTCCCCGCGCGTCCTCAGGGCCGTCATCTTCACTCTTGGCATCGTGGCCCTTGGCTTCATGATCGCCAACCTGCTGAAATAATCACCCGGTGACATTCCACCACCTTGAGTCCGCGGATGATCCCCGCGTGACGGACTACACCACCCTCACCGATGTGCACCTGCGGAAGTTGCGCGAGCCGGAAGAGGGCATGTACATCGCCGAATCTTCCAGGGTCCTGCGCAGGGCACTTGCGGCGGGGCACCAGCCCCGCTCCTTTTTCCTGGCGGAGAAGTGGCTGGAAGACCTCGACGACGTTTTCCTGGCCTACCCCGACGTTCCGGTGTTCATCGGCAAGGCGTCCTTGCTGGAAGAGATCACGGGGTTCCACCTGCACCGCGGAGCGATGGCAGCCATGCAGCGACCGGACCCAGTTCCGCTGGACGTGCTGCTGGCCAACGCGAGGCGCGTGGCCGTGCTCGAGGACATCGTTGACCACACCAACGTGGGAGCCATCTTCAGGTCCGCTGCTGCACTTGGCGTCGACGCCGTCCTGGTCTCTCCACGCTGTGGAGATCCGCTCTACAGGCGCAGTGTCCGGGTCAGCATGGGCACGGTCTTCCAGGTTCCCTGGGCGCGCCTGGAAAGCTGGCCTGACGACTTGTTCCGCCTCAAGGAGCAAGGCTTCACCGTGGCAGCAATGGAGTTGACCGAGGACGCGCTGGATCTGGACGATCTTGCGGCAAAGCAGTACCCCAAACTGGCCTTGGTGCTCGGTACAGAAGGTCCAGGCATGAGCCAGGACACGTTGGCCGCTGCTGACCTCGCGGTCAAGATCCCCATGCGTGCCGGCGTTGACTCACTCAACGTCGCCGCTGCCTCGGCGGTGGCCTTCTGGGAACTCCGCCCACGGGACTGACCGCGGTTCGTCTGGCGGCGCGCTTTCCGCTATGATTGGTTGTTGGCCCGGCAGCTGGATTATTCGTCCTGCAACAACCGGACCACCTCCATTCATACCTGGCAGCTGGCAAAATCCAGTTGCGTGAACAAAAGGTCCCATTATGAAGTCTGATATCCACCCGAAGTACGAAGCTGTTGTTTTCAACGACCTGGCTTCCGGTACGCAGTTCCTGACCAAGTCCACCGTGTCTTCCTCGAAGACCATCGAGTGGGAAGACGGAAACACCTACCCGGTTATCGACGTCGAAATCTCTTCGGAGTCCCACCCGTTCTACACGGGCAAGCAGCGCATCATGGACTCCGCTGGCCGCGTCGAGCGCTTCAACGCCCGCTTCAAGGGCTTCGGCGGCACGAAGTAACCCACTTCACCCCAAGGCTTTCAAAGCCCGCATTGCCGGATCCCCGGCAATGCGGGCTTTTGCGTTTTCCGGCAAGATGGACAGCATGACTTCCAGCCCTGAGCAGCCACCCCCCATCAACGACGCCGACAACCGCCTTCACGGCGAATATAAAGTACCCGGCGGCAAACTGGTGGTGGTCGACCTGGACGTCGTGGCAGGAAGGTTCGCCAACGTCTCCCTGAGCGGTGACTTCTTCCTGGAACCGGACGAGGCCCTGCAGGCCATCAACACGGCACTCACCGGACTTCCGGACAGCTCAACGGCAGCAGACATCGCCGCAGCCGTCACCGCGGGGCTGCCCAGGGATACCGTTCTGTTCGGGTTCTCCACAGAAGCCGTAGCTGTCACCGTCCGCCGTGCGCTGGCCAAAGCCACAAGCTGGGCCGACCACCAATGGGAAGTCATCCCACCGTCCGTCCTGCCCACCCAGGTGAACGTCGCCCTGGACGAGGTCCTCACGGAGGAGGTAGGTGCAGGACTGCGCAATCCTACGCTGCGCTTCTGGGATTGGGAGGAACCATCCGTGGTGATCGGCAGCTTCCAGTCGGTACGCAACGAGGTGGACCCGGAGGGTGTAGCCCGCCACGGCATCACGGTGGTGCGACGCATCAGCGGTGGCGGCGCCATGTTCATGGAAGCCGGCAATTGCATCACCTATTCGCTCTACCTGCCACAGACCTTGGTGGACGGCATCAGTTTTGCCGACTCCTACGCGTTTCTGGATGCCTGGGTGATGGCAGCCTTGGAGAAACTGGGTATCACGGCTTTCTACGTTCCCCTCAATGACATCGCAACCGAACAAGGCAAGATCGGGGGCGCAGCACAGAAGCGCCTCGCGAACGGTGGCATGCTGCACCACGTCACCATGAGCTACGACATCGATGCCGACAAGATGGTGGATGTTCTCCGCATCGGCAAGGAAAAACTCTCGGACAAGGGGACACGGAGCGCCAAGAAGCGTGTTGATCCGCTGCGACGCCAGACGGGCCTCGCCCGTGCGGCCATCCTCGCGGCCATGCAAGAGGTCTTCGTGGAACGCTATGGCGCTGAGGAGTCCCGCCTCACCGAGGCCGAGCTCGGTGAGGCGAAGAAACGCGTGGAGGCCAAGTTCGGCACCGACGAATGGTTGAACCGGGTTCCGTAGCCTGCCGGCGGGAACTACGCCACGGCGGCTTGTGCCGTAAGTGACCGCATCAAGTGGCTTCGCTGCTCGACGACTATCCGGCGCAGTGCGCGGGGAGCGTCAGCGTGCGTCTTCAGCCAATCATCTGTCCGCACCACCACCGGGTGGTGGGCGGGCTGCATGCCCTCAGTCAGGTCCTGGGCGCCCGGGAACAAACCGCGCACAATCCTGCCGGCGATCTCGATGCTGCGTTCCGCCCATACCTGCTCGAGGCAGTCGAAGTAGCGTTCCACATACGGCTCCAGCAAGAACCCCGGAGCCGTGGCGAAGCCCGTGATTGTTGCGCCCAGAATCTCGTTGGACAGTCCGGTGCTGTTAACCGTGGAGTCCCACGCAGCTGCCTTGACTGAGGCATCCGGCGCGGCGGCCGAAGCCAGGGCATGGCCCTCCCTGCCGGACGCTGTCTTATCGGCCTGCAGTTCCCGGTCCAATTCGGCACGTGACGCCTGGCCTTGGGCGGACAGGGCTTGCCAAAAGCTCCACCGCAGTTCTGCGTCGACCGCAAGTCCGTCAATGACAATGCTGCCTTCCAAGATTCCACGCAGCAAAGGAAGTTCAGCGTCCCCATGCCGGGACACGTCAGCCAAGGTCCTGGCCCATGCCAGCTGCTGGTCGGAGCCGGGGGCCGCTGCCTTCATCCTGGCCGACACTACTGCGAGGAAATCTTTGCGTACCCCTTCACGGGCTGCCGCCGGAACATAGCGTTCAATGGCGCCGGAGGCATTGCCAAGCACGTTCAACAGGACCCCAATGCCGGTCTCCGAGGACGCAAACTGCTCCACGGCGGCCACGTAGCGCACGGCGGGCGTCACACCGTCCCGGGCAGAATCCCACAATGCGGTCCAGCACAGGGCGCGGGCCATGGGATCGGTGATTTTATCGAGCGACGTCCGGACAGTGTGTTCGGAACCTGGATCCAGGCGGACCTTGGCGTAGCTCAGGTCGTCGTCGTTGACCAGCAGCAAGGCAGGACGGCGCTTGCCGTTCAGCTCGGGCACCAAGGTGCTGGGCCCTGTCACATCCACCTCATGGCTTTCGGACCGGACGAGCCGGCCCGAAGCATCAGCGTCGTACAGACCCAACCGCAACCGGTGCGGGCGGAGTTCCTGATGTCCCGTGATGGGGTCGATGGCATCCTGCCGGAGCGTCACGGCGCCAAGAACGCCGCCGTCGTCCACGATCTCCGCCGAAATGGTGGAGATGCCGGACGTCTGAAGCCATTGACGGGCCCAGTCTCCAAGGTCCCTTCCTGAAGCGGTACTGAGTGCGCGGAGGAGATCCTGGAGGGAGGTATTGCCGAACGCATGGTCCCGGAAGTACTGACGGGAGCCGGCGATGAAAGCATCAAAGCCAACGTAGGCCACCAGTTGCTTCAGGACCGAGGCTCCCTTGGCATAGGTGATCCCGTCAAAGTTCTGCTTGGCTGCTTCAAGGTCCGGGATGTCGGCCACAATCGGGTGCGTGGTGGGCAGTTGGTCCTGGACATAAGCCCAGGCTTTACGCTTGTTGGCGAAGTTCACCCATGCGGTGTCCCAATCGGTGGCACGGTCCACGCCAAGTGTCCCCATATAGTCGGCGAACGACTCCTTGAGCCAGAGGTCGTCCCACCAGTTCATGGTCACGAGGTCGCCGAACCACATGTGGGCCATCTCGTGCATCAAGGTGTTGGCGCGGGCCTGGTACTGGGCATCGGTGGCGCGGGAGGCGTACACATACTTTTCCGTGAAAGTGACCAGCCCGGGATTTTCCATGGCTCCGAGGTTGTATTCGGGCACGAAGGCCTGGTCATACTTACCCCACGGGTAGGGGTAGTCGAACAGGTCGTTGAAGAAGGCCAGCCCGCTCTTGGTCAACCGGAACAGTTCATCGGCATCGAAGGAGTCCGCCAAGGAGGCCCGGCAGAATAGTGCCAGCGGCACGTCAAGGCGGGTGTCGTCGTCGAGCGTTGTTCCCCAGTGATCCGTTGCCTTGAAGTAGGGCCCCGCCAGCACGGTGGTGATGTACGTGGACATGCGTTGGGTGGTGGCGAAATCCCAGCGCGCGGCGCGGGTGTCACCGGCCTCCGGTGTCCGCAGTTCCTCCACTCCATTGGACGCGACTTCCCAGCCTGCCGGAGCGATCACGTGGAACGTAAACTCGGCTTTGAGGTCCGGCTGTTCGAAGTTGGCGAAGACGCGGCGGCTGTCCGCAGGTTCGTACTGGGTGTAGAGGTAGCACTGGCCATCGGCAGGATCAACAAAGCGGTGCATGCCCTCGCCGGAGCGGCTGTAAAGCCCTGTCCCGGTTACCGTGACCGTGTTGTCGGCCGCAAGCCCCTCCAGGATGATCCTGTCGCGGTCCACCACCGATCCGACATCCAATTCCTGGCCGTTCAGCACCACGGACTGCACGCCGCCATGGATGAAATCCAGGAAGGTGGCAGAGCCTGGCTCAGCGGAAAAGGTGATGGTGCTGATACTCGGGTAACCGGAGACGGCGGGATCTTCCGCGTCGCGGACATCGAGGGTGACATCGTAGCTGTGGGTGGTGATCAGGGCTGAACGGGTAGCGGCTTCATCGCGCGATAGATTGTGATTCGACACACAGCTATCTAATCATGATCAACGCGGCGCCCAGGCCCAGCGATGCGATGAGCAGCCAGGAGCCCAGGGCCACCAGAACAGCGCGCCCTCCGGTGTGGATCAGGGTCCTTATGCGCACGGCCGAGCCCAATCCGAAGAGCGCCGTCGCCAGCAGAATGTCCTGGACCGCTGCCGCGATCTCCAAGGCCACTGGCGGCGCCCAGCCCAAGGACCGTACGGCCACCAACGCGAGGAAGCCCACCACGAACAGAGGGACAATCGGCGGAAACCTGCTCTCCATTCCGGCCGCTCCAGTGGCGCGTTCCCGGACATGGAGGATCCGCTGATGAAGCCCCGCGGTGGCCGCTATCGGCGCCAGCAGGACAACCCTGGTCAATTTCACGACGACGGCGATCGCCAACGCCGAGGCCCCGGCGGTTTGGGCGGTGGCCACCACCTGGCCAACGTCATGGACGGAGGCGCCTGTCCATGCACCGAACTGCTCAGGGCTGAGGCCCAGGGGGTGCATGAGCAGTGGAAGCACGCCAATGGCCAACGTGCCGCAGAGGGTTACCAGCGCTACTGGCAGGACAGTGTCTTGGTGCCTGATCCGCCGCACTGCAGCCATGGCCCCGATCGCCGAAGCACCACAGATGGAAAAGCCTGTGGCAATCAACAGCGCCGCCTCGCGAGGGAGACGCAACAAGCGGGCCAGGCCATACGTTCCTGCGAAGCTCACCAGGACCACCCCGGCGATCAGCAGCAGTGCCACCCAACCAAGTCCAAGGACATCGCCCATGCTGACCTTGAGTCCCAGCAGGACGATGCCTGCACGCATGAGGTGTTTCCCCGCGAAGTCGAGCCCCGGACGGGCGCGCCCCGCCGTCAGGACAGCCGTCCCCGGTATATTTGCTGAGAGCAAGCCCAAGGCAACAGCGAGCGTCATGGCCGGAACTGCCGGAAACACGGCGTGGATTGCGAAGGCAAGACCCGTAGCGGCGATGCTCAGGACCAACCCGGGCCCCAGCCGGGACAGCTGGGGCGCAAGACTGTTGAAGGGCATGCCATAACCCTGCCGGATGGGGGCACGGAAAGGCGAACCGGGATCATCCGGAAACCGCGACACAATCAGTGCGTAATGCGCTCGACTCAAAAAGGTGATTGTCTAATTCCCATGTCTGACCTATTCCAGGATTACTCCGAGGCCGCTGCGCGCAGCGGCGCCTATGACGAGATGTTTGCCCCCGGCCACGTTGCCAGAAAATCCTACGGTCAGGTTTCCGGCGCCTTGCGGGAGCTGTCCCTGGCCGATGTGACAGCCCGGGCCGACTCCATGGCGCGCACGTTCCTGGACCGCGGCGTCACCTTCGACTACGCGGGGGAGGAGCGCCCGTTCCCGCTGGACATCGTTCCCCGCGTTATCCCTGCCGACGAATGGAATGTCCTGGAACGCGGGGTAGCGCAGCGGGTCAAAGCACTGGAGGCTTTCCTCAACGACGTCTACGGACGGATGGCGGTAGTCACCGATGGCGTGATCCCCCGGCAGCTCGTCACCACCAGCGCCCACTTCCACCGGGCAGTCCATGGATTCGAACCATCCGGCGGTGTGCGTGTCCACGTCTCGGGCATCGACGTCGTCCGTGACGCTGCCGGGACCTTCAGGGTGCTTGAGGACAACGTCCGTGTTCCCTCCGGCGTCAGCTACGTTCTGGAGAATCGCCGGGCCATGGCCAAGGGCCTTCCAGAGGCTTTTGGCCAGCAACACATCCGTCCCGTGGAGGAATATCCCCGGCGGCTTCTTTCAGCACTCCGTAAGACTGCTCCGGCGGGCGTGGACGATCCCACGGTAGTTGTCCTGACGCCGGGCGTGTTCAACAGCGCCTACTTTGAGCACACGCTCCTTGCCGGCCTCATGGGCGTGGAACTGGTGGAAGGCCGCGACCTCATTTGCCGCGGCAACCGCGTCTACATGCGGACCACTGCGGGCGAACAGCGCGTGGACGTCATCTACAAGCGCATCGATGACGACTTCCTGGATCCGCTCCAATTCCGTTCCGATTCCATGCTGGGTTGCCCGGGCCTGGTCAATGCCGCACGCGCCGGGGGAGTGACGATAGCCAACGCCGTAGGCAACGGCGTAGCTGATGACAAGCTCGTGTACAGTTACGTGCCTGACTTGATCCGGTACTACCTTCACGAAGAGCCGATCATCGCCAACGTTGACACTTTCCGGCTTGAGGAAAAGGAAGCCAGGGAGCATGTGCTGGACCGCCTTGACGAACTGGTGGTGAAGCCCGTGGACGGCTCAGGGGGCAAGGGACTGGTCATTGGACCTGATGCCACGAAGGACGAGCTCGATGCCCTGCGCAAGCGGGTTATTGCCGATCCCCGCGGATGGATCGCCCAGCCTGTCCTGCAGCTGTCAACCGTGCCGACGCTTTCCGGGGACAAATTCGGACCCCGCCACGTTGACCTCCGGCCCTTCGCAGTCAACGACGGCGACGACGTCTGGGTCCTCCCCGGTGGACTGACCAGGGTGGCACTCAAGGAAGGTTCCTTGATAGTGAACTCCAGCCAGGGCGGCGGTTCCAAGGACACCTGGGTATTGGCCGACTCGCCGAAGCTCCCCGCCGAGGTCATCCCACGCCAGTCCGTCACCGTCCGTGAACAGGTATCTGTGTGGCCCGTGGAAAGCAATTGGCGTGACCGCCAAACGGAGCAGCAACAGTGACCCCGCTCCACCACCACTTGAACTTCGACCTGCACCACTCGAAGGAGGCAGTTCCATGCTGAGCCGTATTGCTGAGTCTCTCTTTTGGATCGGACGCTACGTAGAACGCGCCGATGGCACGTCCAGAATCCTGGACGTTCACCTCGAACGACTGAACCACCTGCCCCTCGAGGAGCAGCGGAGCGTAGCCCGGGAACTCCTTGCCGTGATGGGTGCCAAGCCCCAGAGCGAGGACTTCGGACTTCCTGAACTCCTGCATGCCCTGGCGTATGACAAGCAGAGCGCGTCTTCCATTGCCGGTTCCCTGGGGGCTGCACGCGAGAATGCGCGGCGTGCCCGGGAAACTGTCTCGCAGTCCCTCTGGGAAAGCCTCAACACCACCTATTACGGCCTCAACCAGCATCGCAAGGACGTGGTGGGAACCTACCGTTTCTGCAACTGGGTCCTGGAACGGACAGCAATGGTTCGCGGTCTTGCGGACACCACCGTCAGCCATGACGAGAGCTGGTTGTTCATGGTGTTGGGCCGTTCCCTGGAGCGGGCGGACATGACTGCCCGCATGCTCTCAACGCGCGATGTCCAGTCTGCAGGAATGTCGTGGGTCAACATGCTCCGGTGCGCCGGCGCCTATGAGTCGTTCATCCGTACGCGCAGGGCTGCCTTCGGCGACCAGCACGCCGCGGAGTTCCTGCTGCTGGACCGCTTGTTCCCGCGGTCCATCGTCTACGCCCTGCGCGATGCCGATGATTGCCTCGCGAAACTGGACCCGTCAGCCCAGCGTGTGGGCTTCATCAACGATGCCCGGCGCATTGTTGGCCAGGCCCGAACGTTCCTCGAGTTCCACCGCACAGACGACCTCATGTCCGAGCTGCCCGAGCACATGGAACGTGTGCAGAAGGCCGTGACGCAGGCGTCCGATGCGATTTCCCGTAAGTACTTCAATCAGGCTGATGAGCACGCCTGGGTGGGAGAAGTTTCATGACCCGGCTGAGCATCGTCCACAAGACGGCTTACAAGTACAACCGCCGCGTGACGTTGTCCTACAACGAGGCCCGGATGACGCCCCTCACCGACGGCCAGCAGGTGGTCCTCGAGTCCTCCCTGAAGGTCTCACCCAACCAAGCGTCCGTCAGCACCTACCGGGACTACTGGGGTACCAGGGTCACGGCATTCGATATGCAAATGCCGCATGAGAGCCTTGAGGTCCTCGCCACGGCCACCGTGGAAGTGCACCGCACCGAACGCGTGGCAGTCGAGGACGACATCGTCGGGTGGGACGTCATTGCTTCGGACAAGGTCCAGGACGAGTTCAGCGACTGGTTGCCCCAGTCCAGGCTCAGTGGCCCGGGCGAGGAAGTCCTGGGCATTGTTCCCGGTGTCGTCGAAGGGAAGAATCCCCACGAGGCAGCCTTGGCGGTGTTCGCCTGGATGGCCGGTGAAATGACCTATATGAAGGGCACCACCGGGGTGACCACGAATGCCGAACAGGCGTGGTCCCAGCGCCAGGGCGTGTGCCAGGACCTGGCACACTTGGCCATCGGGGCATTGCGCTGCAGCGGCATCCCTGCCCGCTACGTTTCGGGGTACATCCACCCGAGGTCCTCGGCCGACATTGGCGAAACCGTTGCGGGCCAGTCACATGCGTGGCTGGAATGGTGGGATGGGGAATGGCGCAGTTGGGACCCCACCAACCACAAGCCGGCAGGCGATTACCACGTCACGGTGGCGCGGGGCCGTGACTACCGCGATGTTCCCCCGCTGAAGGGCATCCTGTCCGGTGGCGGCGGCTCGGGACTCTCCGTTTCGGTGGAGATCACGCGCCTCGCGTAGGAGTTTTTGTACAGATAAGGCCCTTAAGAGCTGCTCTTAAGGGCCTTATCTGTACAAAAACTCCAGGATTTTCTACCAGGGCGAGGGCTTGTAATCCTTCAGGAAGACACCGTACTGGTCCTCGCCCTTTTCGCCCATCACGATGGGGTCGTAAACTCTAGCGGCGCCATCCACCAGATCCAACGGTGCGTGGAAGCCTTCTTCCATGAGCCGGACCTTGGTGTAATGCGGACGTTCGTCGGTGATCCAGCCTGTATCCACGGCGGTCATAAGGATGCCATCGGAGTCCAGCATTTCCTGGGCGCTGGTCCGGGTCATCATGTTCAAGGCGGCCTTGGCCATGTTGGTGTGGGGGTGTCCGGGGCCCTTGTAGGCGCGGGAGAACTGCCCCTCCATGGCCGAGACGTTGACGATGTACTTCCTGTGGGCCGTTGACCGCTTCATGGCTTCCCGAAGGCGGCTCACCAGCAGGAAGGGTGCCGTGACGTTGCACAGCTGGACTTCAAGCATCTCCAAGGGATCCACCTCGTCCACCACCTGGGTCCAGCTGTTGATTGAGGCGAGGTCCGGGACCAAGCCGCCGGCATCGATCGCCGTTCCCGACTCGATCCGTTCCAGAGACGCGGACCCGGTGGAGAGTGCCAGGGAGGTGATCGCATCGCCGGCCAGGACGGGGTGCTCGGTAACGCTGCTGGCCAGGGCCAAGGGGTGTTTGTCATGGGCATGGCCGAACGTGACCAACTCGGGGCCACCGTTGGCAGCGTCCAGGGCGGCAGGCAACGGCTCGTCCTCTGCGTCAACCAAGGGCTTGTACGCATTGCCGGAGCGCCGAACGGTCTGGGCTGCGTTGTTGATGATGATGTCCAGCGGGCCAGCCTCGTTGAGGGAGTCCGTCAGAGCCATGACCTGTGCCGGGTCACGGAGGTCAATGCCCACGATCCGCAGCCGGTGCAGCCACTCGCTGCTGTCTTCCATGGCGGCAAAACGACGGGCCGCGTCCTTGGGGAAGCGGGTGGTGATGGTGGTGTGGGCGCCATCCCTGAGCAGGCGCAGCGCGATGTACATGCCGATCTTGGCGCGTCCGCCGGTCAATAAGGCCCTGCGTCCCGTGAGGTCGGTGCGGGCATCGCGCTTGCTGTGGCTGAAGGCAGCGCATTCAGGGCAGAGCTGGTGGTAGAAGGCATCAACCTGCGTGTAGTGCTTCTTGCAGATGTAGCAGGGACGCGAGCGGATGAGGTGGCCGGCCACCTCGCCGGTGGCGGAGGGTGCAAGCTTATTGCCGCGGGTTTCGTCGTCAATGCGGTCCGGGGCGGCGGTGGCCGTCAGGGCGATGACGGCCCGGTCAGCCTCGGCGATGGAGTCACGCTTGGTGACCCGGCGGTGGCGTTTGACGGCTTTGAACATCTTGCCGGTGGCACGGCGGACTGCAACGTAGTCCGGGTGCTCCTCGTCATAGACGTGGATCGTGGTCAGAACCTTGAGGCAGGCCTGGATCTCTTCAGGCGTCAGATCGGTGGAGCTCATTGACCTGATTTTACAGCCTTGGGAGCCAGTGGCCTGCCTCGGGTTCTGTCGCCGTCAGCCGGGCGCCCAGCGCTTAGTGCGAGGCACCCTGCGCTGCGGCGTCCGCGACACGTGACTGGATTCCTGCTGCTACCTTTTCGGCAGAGTCGCGGATGTCCGGATCATCATGAGTGGCGGCCTTGACAGCCTCCGGCAGTCCACGGCGGTGTTGCGCGGACAGCGCGAGCTCGGCCTCGCCGGGCTCGGGCACAACCTGGCCCTTTGCCAGCACCGTGATGCCCGACTCCGTCACCTTGTATCCCCGCGCCTTATCCAGGGCGGGGTCCAGGCCGATGGCCGCCCCTGCAGGAACCTTCACGTTCTTGTCCAGGATGGCCCGCTTAATCACGGCACCTTCGCCTACCCGGACCTTGTCCATGAGGACGGAGTCCTGGACACGGCTGCCGGCAGCCACATAGGCGTCGTTGGAAATCACGGAACCTTCAACGATGCCACCGGAAACCACCACGCCGCTGGCAACAATGGAATCGAGCGCAGTACCCACTGTGTTGTTTTCGCCACGGACAAACTTTGCCGGGGGCGAGATGCTCTGGCGGGTATAGATCGGCCACTCGGAGTTATAGAGGTTGAAGATCGGCACGGGGGAGATGAGGTCCATGTGGGCGTCATAGAACGAGTCGATGGTACCGACATCGCGCCAGTAAGTCCGGTCCCGATCCGTGGCGCCCGGGATGTCATTGAGCGTGAAGTCGTACACGCCGGCTTCGCCCTGGTCCACGAAATACGGAATGATGTCCCCGCCCATGTCGTGCTTGGTATCGAGTCGTTCTGCATCCACATGAAGTGCTTCAACGAGGGCGTCCGCGTTGAAGACGTAGTTGCCCATGGACGCAAGGAACTGCGTGGGATCTGCTGCCAGCCCGGGGGTGCTGGCCGGCTTTTCCACGAACGCGGCGATTTTCTGGGGATCGTTCTGGTCTACCTCGATCACGCCGAACTGGTTGGCCATGTTCAGGGGCTGCCGCACTGCAGCAACCGTCGCTTTCGCGCCACTGGCAATGTGCTGCTCCACCATTTGGGAGAAGTCCATGCGGTATACGTGGTCAGCGCCGACCACAACCACGATGTCCGGGGCGTCGTCATGGATGAGGTTCAGCGATTGGTAGATTGCGTTGGCACTGCCAAGGAACCAGCTCTTGCCCACGCGTTGCTGCGCGGGCACAGATGCTACATACCGGCCCAGTTGCGTAGACATACGCCAAGTCTCCGAGATGTGCCTGTCAAGGCTGTGCGATTTGTACTGCGTCAGTACGACGATTTTCAAATATCCCGAATTAACGAGATTGGATAGTGCAAAGTCAATTAACCTGTAGCCGCCTGCGAACGGAACCGCGGGCTTGGCCCGATCCGCCGTCAGCGGCATGAGTCGGTTGCCTTCTCCGCCTGCCAATACGATTGCCAGAACTTTCTTCAACGCCATGGTCACAGCTCCCCGTACGTCTTCGTATCCCCCAAAAGTCCGATTTTCCGGACTCTTTCACACTAGAACACATACGCCGGAACGACTACGTTGGTTAGCGTGCGAATAGACATTGTGACTAAAGAATTCCCTCCGGAAATTTATGGCGGTGCCGGTGTCCACGTTGCCGAGCTCAGCCGGGTGCTGGCAAAGCACGTCGACCTTCACGTCCGGGCCTTCGGCGCGCCGCGTGAAGCCGACTACCACGGGGCTTCGGTGGCGTCGTACGCCACGCCTGAAGACCTCGGCGATGCCAACGCCGCCCTCCAAACCCTGGGCGTGGACCTGAGGATCGTTCCGGACATTGCGGGAGCGGACGTGGTCCACTCGCACACCTGGTATGCCAACATGGCGGGCCACCTGGCCTCGCTGCTGCACGGAATTCCCCACGTGCTCAGCGCCCACAGCCTCGAGCCCCTGCGCCCGTGGAAGGCTGAGCAGCTGGGGGGCGGCTACGCGTTGTCCTCCTGGGTGGAGAAAACGGCCTATGAGGCAGCGGCCGCGATCATCGCAGTCTCCGACGGCATGCGCCAGGACATCCTGCGCAGCTACCCCGACGTGGATCCGGATAAGGTCCGCGTCGTCCACAACGGCATCGATGTTTCCCTCTGGGAACGTGATGAAGAGGATGACGCCATCCGCGCGCTGGGCATCGATCCCGCCAAGCCCAGCGTGGTCTTCGTGGGGCGAAACACCCGCCAGAAGGGGGTGCCGTACCTGCTTCGCGCGGCGTCCAGCCTTCCTGACGACGTCCAGTTGGTGCTGTGCCTCGGAGCCGCCGACACTCCCGAGCTTGCCGCCGAAACTGCACGCCTCATCGAGGAACTGCAGACCAAGCGCCAAGGGGTCGTCCTTATCGAGCGGATGCTGCCCCGGAAGGAACTCATCCAGGTGCTCAGCCATGCCACGGCGTTCGCCTGCCCGTCGATCTACGAGCCCCTGGGCATCGTGAACCTCGAAGCCATGGCATGCGGTGCGGCGGTAGTGGCCAGTGCCACGGGCGGCATTCCGGAGGTGGTCCAGCACGGCGAAACCGGGCTGCTGGTGCAGTTGGAGCAAGTCACCGATGGAACCGGGACGCCGCTGGACCCGGAGAAATTCGTCAGCGACTTCGCGGCTGCCTTGAACGAGGTGGTGGCAGATCCTGCACGTGCACGTGAAATGGGCATTGCGGGGCGTCGCCGCGCGGAAGAGCACTTCTCCTGGGAATCCATCACTGAAACGACGCTTGAGGTCTACCGGTCGGTCCTGCGCTAAACCAGCAGCGCTCCAACAGCAGAAGATGGAAAGCACGACGGCGCCGCCCCCTTTGGTGGGGACGGCGCCGTCGTGCTTTTCAACAGTTCCGCAAGTGTTAACCGCGTGGCTGCTTGGCTCTGCTAGCGGGTTTTGGACGCTTTCAGGGCAAGAAGGGTTTTCTCGTCGGCGGGGGCACTGCCGCTGGCCCGCTGCTCACGGAAATGCTTCCGTGCCTCGTCCTGGCGGGTGGATTCCGCGCCGGTTGCAATCGAGGCCCGCAGGTGCTCAGGACCGTAGCCGAAAGCATCAACGAGGTCCACAGCGTGCGGGCGGATCTTGACGAGCAACCGGTTGATGTACGTGCCCACCGTACGGCCACGCTGCATCGAGAGCCTGCCGTTCATCAAGTACCACGAAAGGTGCTTCTCAATCAGGGACAGCCCGAACAGATCGCGCAACCAGGTCAGCACGCGCTTGGTTCCTTCATCCGTGACGTGGGTCAGGGCTTCGGTGAAGGCTTCCCACTGGAGCAGTTCAGCGTGTGCCAGGGCCGCTTCAATGAGTTCGTGTTGGTGCTGGTTGAACAGGGCTGCGGCCTGGTGCTGGGGGAGTTTATTGGCTCCCTTCAGTGCAGAACCGACCTCGGCGACCATGGACTGCACGCGGTCAGCCAGGAGGGTGCGCTGGCCTTCCTCGTCCCGCAAAGCCAAAGCCGCCTTCTGGACCGATCCGGTATCGGCCACAAACTGGGCTACCTGGCGAAGGCCCGTCCGGTGGAGGGCCACACCGGCAGCCTGGTCCACCACGTAGCGGGCAAGGACACCAAAATCAGCGCTGCGGAATTCCTTGGCGTAGTCGGCCAGGAGCCGCTTGGCCACCAACTGCAGCAGCACAGTGTTGTCGCCTTCGAAGGTGACGTACACGTCAAGGTCTGCGCGGAGGGAAGCAAAGCGGTTTTCGATCAGGAATCCGGCGCCACCGCAGGCTTCGCGGCATTCCTGCAGCGTGTCCAGGGCATGCCACGTGCTCAGCGGCTTGAGTGCGGCGGCCAACGTTTCCAGGTCCTGGCGGTCGGCGTCGGTGTCGTGTGCGCCGGAGAAGACGTCGTCGAATTTCTGCAGGAGTTGCTCATGCGCGAAGCTGGCCGCATAAGTAGTGGCCAGCCGGGTGAACAGCCGGCGCTGGTGTCGCTGGTAGTCCAGGAGGACTTCCTCATCGGTTGCCGAGGAGGCGTTGAACTGACGGCGTTCAGTGGCGTACTGGATGGCAGTCTTCAATGCCACCTTGCTGGCAGCAACCGCTGCTCCATCCAGGGAAACACGTCCTTGGACGAGGGTGCCCAGCATAGTGAAGAAACGGCGCCCCGGGCTCTCGATGCTGGAGGAATAGGTGCCGTCCACAGCCACATCGCCGTAGCGGTTCAGCAGGTTGGTGCGCGGGATCCGTACATCGGTGAAGTGCAACCGGCCGTTGTCGATGCCGTTGAGACCGCCCTTAATGCCGTCGTCTTCGCCGCCGATGCCCGGAAGGAACTCCTTGGTGGCTGGATCCCGGAGTTCCACGTAGAAAGCATGGACGCCGTGATTGACGTTCCTGGTGATCAGTTGGGCGAACACCACAGCGGCGAGGCCGTCGTTGGCAGCATTGCCGATGTAGTCCTTCCACGCTGCCCGGAAAGGTGTATTGATGACGAATTCCTGGCTGGTTTCGTCATACGTCGCCGTGGTGGCGATGCTGGCAACGTCTGAGCCGTGGCCGGTTTCCGTCATGGCGAAGCAGCCGGGAATCTCCAGGCTCATGATGCCGGGGAGCCACTTGTCCTGATGTTCCACCGTGCCGAGGTGCATCACGGCAGAGCCGAACAGGCCCCACTGGACGCCGGCCTTGATCTGAAGTGACGGATCGGCGGTGACGATCTCTTCGAATCCGGCGATGTTGCCGCCGTGATCGTCGGAGCCACCCAAGCGGGTGGGGAAGGCACGATGGACGGTGTTGTTGTCCACCAGGAACTTCAATTGTTCGAACACGCGGGCGCGATGCTCGGTATGGTGCAACCCTTCGATCTTTTGTACCACTGGATTGCCTGCCACCTTGCGGGCCTCGTGGCGGATGTGCGCCCACTTGCCGAGGAGTTGCTCTCCAAGCGCGGCGACGTCCACCGCAGGCTCGGCGCCAGTGGCGGCATCCTTGCTGCCTGTGGGGTGCTGGGCGGATGTGGTCCGGTCCACTACTTCAGTCATGTTGCTTCCTTCTTTGGTTCCGACAACTGATGAGTCATTGCTGGTGTCAGGTGGATGTCTTGAGCGCTGGAGCAATGCCGAGGCACAGCCAGTCGGTAATTTGAGCTGCCATGGTTTCCTGGTCCGGCTTGGCGCCGCCTGCCGGGCTCCCCAGCCACATCTCTCCGGCGTTCCTGACGAGGCCGATGGCGGCGGTGGGCCAATACACAAGCACCGCTTCCTTCTCTTCGCCCAGGTACTCCCGCATGGGGGTGGCGATCATTTCGGTGATTTGCTCAAAGAAGTTTCCCAGCGCTCCGGACGCGGCAATGGCGTCCTGCGCTGACGCTTCGCCGGGCGTGAGCCGGGTAATGAACGCATACACGTGGGGGCTGGATTCGGCCATCTGCAGGTAGGCGGAGACCATGGCGAACAACCCTTCGCGGGGAGTCTGGGCCAGCTGGGCGGCTTCCTGCATGCGGCGCTGCATCTGCCCCAGCACTACCTCGCCCATGGCTTGCTGAAGTCCGGCTTTGTCACCGAAATAGCGGTAGAAGACAGACTTCGACGTACCGGCGGCTCCCGCTATGTCCTCCATGGACGCGTCACTACCGAGCCTGTGAACGGCCTTGCGCGCTTGCCGGATGAGCTCGCCACGCCGCTCCTCGCGGTGGGACTGCCAACGGGCAGCCCGGCCGTCGACGGCGGTATTCTGCGCATCCGCTGCGGCACTGGCGAATTCTTCGTGGCGACTGTTCACGATACCCAGCGTATCAGGTACGCTGGGTATCAGTAACTGGCATTGATCGAAGGAGACCAGCATGGCTGCAGCAGACGTCACCACAGGTGGGACCCACGAACCGGGTTCCACCCCCCAAGCACCACGCAAGGCGGTCATCGTGGGCGGCAACCGCATCCCCTTTGCCCGCACCGGAGGCGCGTACGTCAAGTCCTCCAACCAGGACATGCTCACCGCGGCGCTGGAAGGCTTGATCGCTAGGTTCGGGCTGCAGGACGAACGCATTGGCGAGGTAGCGGCCGGAGCCGTGCTCAAGCATTCGAGGGATTTCAACCTCACCCGGGAAGCCGTCCTCGGCTCAGCGCTGTCACCGGAAACCCCCGCATATGATCTGCAGCAAGCATGCGCAACCGGGCTCGAAACAGTGATCGGTTTGTCCAACAAGATCAAGCTGGGGCAAATCGAGTCAGCCATTGCCGGCGGAGTGGATTCGGCATCCGACGCCCCCATTGCCGTGAGCGAGGGACTGCGTGAGATCCTGCTGGACCTCAACCGCGCCAAAACCCCTGTCCAGAAGCTTAAGATCATCGGCCGCATCCGCCCCAAGGACCTGGCCCCGGACGCACCGAACACGGGTGAGCCACGCACCGGCCTGTCCATGGGGGAGCACCAGGCACTCACCACGGCGCAGTGGAAGATCACCCGCGAGGCCCAGGATGAACTTGCCTTCAACAGCCACCGCAATCTCTCTGCAGCTTATGATCGCGGCTTCTTCGATGACCTCATCACTCCGTACCGCGGTCTCAACCGCGACTCCAATCTGCGCGCGGATACCACCTTGGAGAAACTCGGATCACTGAAGCCGGTCTTCGGCAAGAACCTCGGCGCGGAAGCGACCATGACGGCGGGCAACTCGACACCGCTCACTGACGGCGCATCCACCGTGCTGCTCGCAACGGGTGAGTGGGCTGACGCCCACGGCCTGCCCAAGCTCGCGACGGTCCTGGACGGCGAAGCCGCGGCAGTGGACTTCGTGCACGGCAAGGACGGTCTCCTCATGGCGCCCGTTTTCGCGGTCCCGCGCCTGCTGGCCCGTCACGGTTTGACGTTCGAGGACATCGATTTCTTCGAAATCCACGAAGCATTCGCCGGCACGGTCCTGAGCACACTCGCTGCCTGGGAGGACGAAGACTTTGGCCGTACCAGGCTTGGACTCGATGGAGCGCTCGGAAAGGTAGACCGGGCCAAGCTCAACGTCAACGGATCATCGTTGGCTGCCGGGCACCCGTTCGCCGCTACCGGTGGCAGGATTGTGGCATCCCTTGCGAAAATGCTGCATGAGAAGGGCTCCGTGGACGGGCGTCCGGCCCGCGGCCTGATCTCCGTTTGCGCCGCAGGCGGCCAGGGCGTCGTTGCCCTTCTGGAAGCAGCATAGGGGGAACTCCATGACGGACAAATACACACAACTGGTGAGCCACGGACTGGGAAGGGACGTCGCCAAACGGCTCGGACTGCCGCAGCCGGTGGAGCTACGCCGCTACCAACCCGGCAGCCCGCTGGTCACCGGCCCGGTCCTGGTCAACGGAGACAGTCCAGGTGCGGATGATATTGCCACCACACTCCTCGGATGGGGGCTTGACGTCCGTCGGAACGCATTGCCCAAGGAAAAACTGGGCGCCATCATTGTGGTCCTCGATGCTATCCAGCACCCCGAAGACCTCGCCAAGCCCGTACTGACCGCAGGCACGTCGCTCCGCGATCTTGGCACCAACGCACGGGTAGTCACTATCTCCCGGACATCCCAGTCAGCCCAAAACCCTGCCGGGGCTGCAGCGCGCCAGGGGATTGACGGGTTGGTGCGGTCCCTGGCCAAGGAACTCCGTGCAGGCTCCACCGCCAACGGCATACTGCTCGACGACGACCTCGCCACCACCAGCCCCTCGGCATTGGGCGCACTCAGGTTCTTCCTCTCCGGGCGTTCTGCCTACGTGGACGGACAGTTCCTGACGGTCAGCTCGACGTCGGGCAGCTTGCCCAGCGACCCGGACAAACCGCTGGCCGGCAAGGTCGCAGTAGTCACCGGGGCGGCCCGGGGTATTGGTGCTGCCATTGCCCGGACGCTGCACCGCGACGGCGCCACAGTGGTTGCAGTGGACATCCCAGCGGCCGGGGATCACCTGGCTGCCGTGGCCAACGAGGTACGGGGCACCGCTCTTCAGCTCGATATCAGTCGTGACGACGCCGGTCACCGGATCATCGAGCACGCAGTGGAACGCCACGGCCGGCTCGACATCGTGGTCCACAACGCCGGAATCACCCGCGACAGGCTGCTGGCGAACATGGACGAAAGCCGTTGGCAGTCGGTGATCGCCGTCAACATCGCAGCCCAACTGAGCATCAACGAGGTCCTTCTGGCGTCCGAACACTTTAAGGACGCACCGCGCATCGTGTCGGTGGCTTCCACCAGTGGCATCGCAGGCAACAGGGGACAAACCAATTACGGCGCCTCCAAGGGCGGCGTGATCGGCATGGTGAGGGCCACGGCCCTGCTGATGGAACCCTTCGATGGAACCATCAACGCAGTGGCCCCTGGGTTCATTGAAACCGAAATGACTGCCCGGATGCCCTTTGCCATCCGCGAGGCTGCCCGCAGGCTCAACTCGCTCAAGCAGGGCGGACAGCCCCGGGACGTTGCCGAGACCATTTCCTTCCTGGCCAGTGACGCCGCTGGTGGAATTTCCGGCCAGGTCCTGCGGGTCTGCGGTCAGCAATTGGTGGGAGCATGACCAACCCCCAGCCAGTGATCCTCGGAGAGCTGCCCTCACTTTCCAAGCTCTACGTCAACGCGGCAACAACGGCTGCCCGCCGCCGGGTGTTGGGCGCGGCAACAGGCCAGCACACCTTGCCCTCAGTCAGCCACGAAGTGAGGAACGTCAAGGCAGACGTGGGAAACCTGACCGCGTACCAACACTTGGTGGGGGAGACGGCCAGCGACACCTTGCCGGCCGGATATGTCCATGCATTGGCGTTCCCGGTGTCCTTGAGCGTCATGAACCGGGATGATTTCCCGTTGCCGCTCCTGGGCATGATCCACCTGAAGAACCATGTGGAGCAACGGGTTCCCATTGCCTTCTCCGAGGCCTTGGACATCCGGTCCTGGGCTGAGAACATCGCGGGCCACAAAGCCGGAACCCAAGTGGATGTTGTGGCGGAGGTCCGTTCGGCTTCCAGTGACGAACTGCTCTGGCGGGGCGTCTCCACGTACTTGGCCAAGGGCATCTTCCTGCCGGGCATCGACAAACCCGGAAGCGCGAACGGAGCATCAGCACCCAGCGACTTTTCTCCTCCGAACCCCACCGCGCTGTGGCAACTCGGCTTGGACACCGGGCGAAGCTACGCAACGGTCTCCGGCGACTTCAACCCGATCCACCTCAGCGTCCTTTCTGCCAAGGCACTGGGCTTGCGTGGGTCCATTGCCCACGGAATGTACCTTGCCTCCCGCGCGCTGGCTGACGTGGGGGCCGTCAAAGCCGACTCGTTTACTTGGGACGTTGCCTTTGAGGCTCCGGTGTTCCTCCCTGCCCGGGTCGCCGTGGATATTTCCACGGTTCATTCGGGTTCAGGGAGTTGGGAACGTTCGGATTATGCAGCGTGGAATGCCCGCAGCGGCCGGCGTCATTTCACTGGCGCTGTGGCTGCGTTGGGCTGAGTAAGGCCCCGTCGATAAACCGAAGAGCGGCGGTCACCATGAGGTGACCGCCGTCGTCGTTAATCCGTATCTGCTGCCCTGGAACCGCAGGGGCGGATTATGCGGCACCAGGGCAGCACAACTAGGGACGCAAACAAAACAAGGCCCGGAATCCGTGGATTCCAGGCCTTGCGATTGTGCGCGGAGGGGGACTTGAACCCCCACCCCCTTTCGAGGACTAGCACCTCAAGCTAGCGCGTCTGCCATTCCGCCACCCGCGCAGGTGGTGTTCGGTGGAGCCGTTTTGCACCTTCCGGTGCTTCACTTTCCTCCGAAGCAGCGAGAAAAACTCTAACACGGTTTCCGGTGGCGAAAAAATCGGCACTGGTCAGGCAAGCACGGAGGGACACCCGGAGACTTTCGGCGCCATGCATTCCTGACGGGGGCCGCGTCCGGTGAGTAGGCTGAGGGGATAGGGGACGTTCACGTTGCGGAAGCCGCAGTGCACTTCGCCGAAACCTGCAGCCCAGCCACGCAAGGAGAGTTTCCATGTCTGTCATCCGCCCCGAAGATGAAGTTGTCCGGATCTGCCAGGAGCTGATCCGTATTGACTCCTCCAACTTCGGCGACGACACCGGACCGGGGGAGCGCGCGGCTGCCGAATACACGGCCGGCCTCATTACTGAAGTCGGGCTCGAGGCAGAGATCTTCGAGTCCGCCCCCGGCCGCGCCAACGTCGTAACCCGGATGGCGGGCGAGGACCCGTCTGCCGACGCCTTGGTGGTTCATGGACATCTGGATGTCGTTCCTGCCCTGAAGGACCAGTGGAGCGTTGATCCGTTCAGCGGCGAGTTGAAAGACGGGCTGGTGTGGGGCCGTGGCGCCGTGGATATGAAGGACATGGACGCCATGATCCTTTCGGTCATGCGCGACTTCGCCAGGACCGGCCGCAAACCCAAGCGCGACATCATTTTCGCGTTCTTCGCCGATGAGGAAGCCGGCGGCACCTACGGCGCCCGCTATGCGATCGAACACCGGCGCGAGCTTTTTGATGGCGCCACCGAGGCAATCTCCGAAGTGGGTGGCTTCTCCGCCACCATCGGCGGCCAGCGGACCTACCTGCTCCAGACAGCCGAGAAGGGCCTCTCCTGGCTCCGGCTGGTGGCACATGGCCGCGCGGGCCACGGATCGCAGATCAACACCGATAATGCCGTTACCCGTTTGGCCGCCGCCGTCACCAGGATCGGCGAATACACATGGCCGGTGGAGCTGACCCCTACCACCCGCCAGTTCCTGGACGGTGTCACCGAACTGACCGGCGTCGAGTTCGATGCCGACAACCCGGACATCATCCTGAAGGAACTGGGCACAGTAGCGCGCTTTGTGGGGGCGACGCTGCAGAACACCTCCAACCCCACGCTGCTGCGTTCGGGATACAAGCACAACGTCATCCCGGAGTCGGCCGAGGCATTCGTGGACTGCCGGACGTTGCCCGGCCAGCAGGAACTGGTGTTCGAGACCATCAAGGAGCTTGCGGGCGAGGGCATCGACATCAGCTACGTCAACAAGGATGTGTCACTGGAAGTGCCGTTTGCCGGCAACCTGGTGGATTCCATGATCGACGCCCTGCATTCCGAGGATCCCGGCGCCAAGGTGCTTCCCTACACGCTCTCCGGCGGAACAGACAACAAGTCCTTGAGCAAGATCGGCATCACCGGGTACGGTTTCGCACCGTTGATGCTTCCTGACGAACTTGACTTCACCGGCATGTTCCACGGCGTCGATGAGCGCGTCCCGGCTGAGTCCCTCCAATTCGGCGCCCGCGTCCTGAACAGGCTGCTGAGCAACTACTAGACCGTACTCAACGAGAAAGGGGCCTGGTCATGGCTCCCGAGGAAATCCTCCCCGACGCCCTGCTTGAGCGGCTGCGCGGCCGCGCTGCCGGCTACGACCAAAACAACGGGTTCTTCCATGAGGACCTGGAGGAGCTGGCCGCGGCCGGCTACTTGAAGCTTTTCGTACCGGAGTCCGACGGCGGATTCGGGCTCGGTCTTGAAGCGGTAGCTGCCTTGCAGCAACGGCTCGCCACGGCGGCCCCTGCCACAGCGCTGGCCGTCAACATGCACCTGGTGTGGACCGGCGTCGCGCAGGTCATGGCTGCCCGCGGCGACAACTCGTTGGACTTCGTCCTCAAGGAAGCGGGGCAGGGGGAAGTTTTTGCTTTCGGTATTTCCGAAGCGGGCAACGACTCCATGTTGTTCGACTCGGGCACCGTTGCCGAGCCGCTGCCCGATGGAAGTTACAAGTTCACCGGCCGGAAGATCTTCACCAGCCTTTCCCGGGGCTGGACCCGGCTGGGCACTTTCGGAAAAGACTCCGACGCCAGGGCCGGTGAGGGGGAACTGGTTTTCGGTTTTCTGCGCCGCGACGAGCCCGGACACGAAACCCTCAGCGACTGGGACACACTGGGCATGCGGGCCAGCGCTTCAAACACCACGCTCCTGCATGGCGCGGTGGTCCCGGCTGAGCGGATCTTCCGCAAGCTCCCGGTAGGACCCAACAAGGACCTTCTGATCTTCGCCATTTTCGCGTGCTTCGAAACGCTTCTCGCCGCGGTCTATACGGGGGTGGCCCAGCGTGCTTTCACTCTGGGAGTAGAGAACGTCAAACGCCGGGTGTCGGCCAAGCACGGTGGGCGCAGCTTCGCCCAGGACCCTGATATCCGGTGGAAGGTGGCCGACGCCGCACTGGCCATGGATGGCATTGCGCCACAAATATCCAGCGTTGCCCGGGACGTTGACAACCTGGTGGACCACGGAGCCCAGTGGTTCCCCCGTCTCGTGGGACTCAAATCCAGGGCGACGGAAAACGCGCGCTACGTGGTGGATCTAGCCATTCGGGTCACGGGAGGCTCCAGTTATTTCAGAGGCTCTGAGATGGAGCGCCTCTACCGGGACGTCCTGGCGGGAATCTTCCACCCGTCCAACGACGAATCTGCGCACAACACGGTGGCCAACGCCTGGTTGGGACCGCTGGACAATTAGGAGCCTAGACGGTCCGCTGCACCGAATACACTTTGCGGCGCAGCCAAAAACGGCGACCACCCCCAAGGTAGAGCACGCTGCGTTCGAGCTCCCACTTGCCGTATTCGGAATGCTCCGCGAGCCGGCGCCGGGCGTCGGGCAGAGAATCGTCAGGTCCCACCGTCAGGACGAGGTACTCGTACTGACGTGCATAGTCTCGTTGGCGCTCTACGGAGCTACCCGGAAATTGTTCTCTCATCCCTCTCCATTTTCGTCCTTTTCCGGCTAACGTGAAGGCATGAGCATCGATCCGCGTGTCGCGCTTCAATCATTGACCGCCGCCCTTGAAGAGCACCTGGCTGCGGCCTCCGCCCGCCGCGGTGAGGGAGACCCCACCGTCGAGGCCGCGTTCTTCGCTGTTGCCGACGCTTTCGAAGTGTATGAGGACGCACTCTACGAGGCGTATTCCGAGGTTACTCCGCTCCAGGTGTTCGATGATGAGGAAGACGAAGACGACGAGGTGCTCGACGAAGACCTCGAAATCGTCGAGGACTAGGCACCTCACAAACCGGCCGCCATGGGGCGGCCGGTTTTTTGTGCCTTGTCGTCATGTTTGTAGCCCTTTACGCCCGGATTCACGGGGTTTTCTGCAGTCAGGGCACGTAGTCCCGGCACCCCCGGCTAGGTACTTGCACGTAGGGGTTATAGGTAATCCTGCGCAAAGTTGAGTATCGACTACTGGTGCGCCTTCGGAGCGCCGCGGCTTCACTGGGAGGTAGGCAACGGCAGGTCTGCAAAGAGGGCTGACATGGTGAGAGTTCCAGTCTTGCGATCAGGCAAGGCAGCGGCACCCCAGGGTGCGGCTCATGCCTCCGCGGGGTCAGCCTTCCGAACCGGCTCTGCCGCCGCCAACGTCAATCCGCCGGCGTCTCCCTGGATTGGCAAGCCCGCTGCTGCACAGCGGACTGAAAAGGCGGGACTGGCGGCGCTGAGGTCGGATGTCACCCTGGACCCCGTGACGCCGCCAGTCACCCACCGCCACGCACGGATCACGGCACCGCTCAAAGACCGTTTGACGTGGACGCGCTTCCTGACCACCAGCCTCCGGCTGGCTGACACTGCATTGGTTGCCGGAGCTGTCCTGGCCGGTACAGCGCTGAGCCCCGATGGAATGGGCGTATCACCCGGAAGCCCGGCACAGGCCCAGCACCTGTCCATGGGGTTGATCCTCGGAGTGGTCTGGTTGGCGGCCCTGGAGGTGTACAGGACCCGCGATCCCAAAGTCCTCGGAGTAGGCCCGGAGGAGTACAAACGGGTACTTTCTGCCAGCTTCCGTGTTTTCGGATTCCTGGGCATCGTTGCGGTGGTCTTCCGTCTGGAGGCTGTCAGTTCCTTTGTCCTTGTCTCCTTGCCGCTGGGCCTGGTGGCCCTGACCGGAAGCAGATGGGGCTTCCGCCGATGGTTGAGCCACGAAAAGTCCAGGGGCCGCTGCCTTTCCCGCGCGATCGTTGTGGGCGAACCCCAGGACGTCAGGTACGTCATCAAACAGATCAACCGAAAGTCCGGTGCCGCCTACGACATCCTGGGCGCCTGCCTCCCAGGTGCCCGCCGCGGTACTGTCCTGGCCGTGGACCACCTGCGCGTACCGGTCCTGTCCTCCATCTACGGTGTGGCGCATACTGTCCGGCAGACCGGCGCCAACGCGGTGATCGTGGCAGGCCCGGTTCCTGGTGGAAACCAGTTCATCCAGGAACTTGGATGGCGGCTGGAGGAAAATGCCGCTGAGTTGGTTCTGGCCGCGACCTTGACCAACGTGGCAGGTCCGCGCATCCATTGGCGGCCCGTTGAGGGCCTCCCTTTGATGCACGTTGACATTCCGCACTACTCCGGCGGCAAGCACACGCTCAAGCGGTTGATGGACATCACAGTCTCTGCAGCGGCTTTGCTCGTCCTGGCCCCCGCCCTTCTCCTGCTGGCCGCGATCGTCCGGGCCGACAGCCCCGGGCCTGTCCTGTTCAAGCAGGAAAGGATCGGAAAGCGGGGCACTACCTTCCAGATGCTGAAGTTCCGTTCCATGGTGGTGGATGCCGAAGCACACCTGGAAGCCCTGAGCAGCCAGGACGAGGGCGCCGGCGTCCTGTTCAAGATCCGCGGAGATCCCCGCGTTACCCGGTGCGGCCGGTGGATGCGCAAGTACTCCCTGGACGAGCTGCCGCAGTTCTGGAATGTCCTGGTGGGAAGCATGAGCCTTGTGGGGCCAAGGCCGCCACTGTCACGGGAAGTCAGCGGCTACGAGCGCCACACTCACCGCCGGCTGTTGATCAAACCCGGAATCACGGGGTTGTGGCAAATCAACGGACGCTCGGATCTTCCGTGGGACGAGGCAGTCCGGCTGGATCTCTACTACGTGGAGAACTGGTCAATAGCGGGGGACCTCATGATCATGTGGCGGACCTTCCGGGCAATGATCCGGCCATCCGGCGCCTATTAGTGAACGTCACGCAGTACCTGATAAGAACCGCGCTTTCAACACAGAAGTCGAGTGGGAAATGAGCATACGAACAATTCCATCGGGACAACTGAAGGGCCACACAGTCCGGCCCAAGCTTCAGATTGCAGTGGTCGGGGCAGGCTATTGGGGTCCCAATCTCGCCAGGAACTTGAAAGCCAGCCCTGACTGGGACCTGGTGGCCATTTGCGACCTGGACGTAGAACGCGGGCTCAGGCTCGCCGAAACGGTAGGTGGCGTGGCCGTCGTCGAGTCCTTGGACGAACTGCTGGACACGTACAACCTCGACGCCGTTGCGGTGGCGACACCGGCACATACCCATCACGGAGTGGTGATGACGGCGCTGCGCGCCGGGAAACATGTGCTGGTGGAAAAGCCCTTGGCGGACAGCCGGGCAAAAGGCTTGGAAATGGTGGAAGAAGCCAAAGCCCGGGGTTTGGTGCTGATGGCAGACCATACCTACTGCTTCACCCCCGCAGTCTTGAAAATCCAGGAGCTCGTAGCAACCGGCGCGTTGGGCGATATTCTCTACGTGGATTCGGTCCGCATCAACCTGGGCCTGGTCCAACCGGACGTCAACGTCTTCTGGGACCTGGCTCCCCATGACCTTTCCATCCTGGACTTCGTCCTGCCGGGCGGCTTGCATCCCACAGAGATCGCGGCCCATGGGGCAGATCCGCTGGGTACCGGCCGTGACTGCGTGGGACATTTGACGTTCGGCCTTCCCAACGACGCCATGGTGCACATCCACGTGAACTGGCTCAGCCCCACCAAGATCCGGCAGATGATCATCGGGGGATCGAAGAGGACCCTCGTGTGGGATGACCTGAACCCGCAGCAACGCCTCAGCGTCTACGATCGTGGGGTCAGTCTGGAACACCAGCCCCGGTCCGCCGCAGATAAACGGACCTCCGCCATTTCCTACCGCCTCGGCGACACGTGGTCACCTGCGCTGCAGGAACGCGAGCCCCTGGGCCAGGTGGTGGCCGAGCTCGCTGCTTCCATCCGGAACCACACCATGCCCCGTACCAGTGGTGAATCCGGGCTCCGCGTCCTGTCTGTCCTGGAGGCCGTCACCCAAAGCCTGAGCACCGACGGGCAGTCCACCGTGGTGGCCGGCAACGAGGTCAATCTCCAGGTTGCGCGGTGAAAAGGCTCCTGGGCGCCAACGTCCTGGTCACCGGTGGCGCCGGAACCATAGGGTCCACGCTGGTTGACCAATTGCTCGACGCCGGTGCGGCGCACGTGGACGTCCTGGACAACCTGGTGCGGGGACGCCTCGCAAACCTGGACGCCGCCTTGGCCAGTGAACGGGTGGACCTGGTGGAAGGTGACCTGCGGGACCGCGACCTGGTGCATGACCTCACCCGGGGCAAGGACCTGGTGTTCCACCAAGCCGCCATCCGCATCACCCAATGTGCCGAGGAACCACGGCTGGCACTTGAAGTGCTGGTGGACGGAACGTTCAACGTGATCGAGGCCGCCGCCCAACACTCCGTTGACAAGCTCATCCTGGCCTCCAGTGCTTCTGTCTACGGCATGGCCGAAGAATTTCCCACCACTGAACGCCACCACCATCACAACAACGACACGTTCTACGGCGCAGCCAAGTCCTTCAACGAGGGGATGGCGAGGAGCTTCCGGGCGATGACCGGCCTGAACTACGTGGCTTTGAGGTACTTCAACGTGTATGGCCCACGGATGGACGTCCACGGGCTGTACACCGAGGTGCTGGTCCGTTGGATGGAGCGGATCGTCGATGGCCGTCCGCCCCTGATCTTCGGCAGCGGTCAGCAGACCATGGATTTCATCCACACCGCCGACGTGGCCCGGGCCAACGTCCTGGCAGCAGTCAGTGACGTCACCGACGGTGTCTACAACGTGGCCAGCGGGACCGAAACCAGCCTCGCCGGGCTGGCCCAAACGCTGCTGGGGGTCATGGAGTCACCGCTGCACCTTGAGCACGGACCGGAAAGGGCCGTCAACGGCGTGGCGCGCCGCCTGGCCGATACCTCGGCCGCACGGGTGGACCTCGGGTTCGAGGCCGCCGTTGGCTTGGAGGACGGACTGCGCTCGCTGGTTGCCTGGTGGCGGCCACTGCGCGAAGAGATTGCCGCAGCACGGACCACCAACCGCCCTGACGCTCCGGTAGCTGGTGCAAGATGACCGCCTCCGGTCTCCACCTGGCACGCATCGACGTCATGAAGCCGTGGCTGGGCGAGGACGAGGCCCAGGCAGTGGCCGAGGTGATCGCCTCCGGATGGGTGGCACAAGGTCCCAAAGTCCGCCAGTTCGAAGAAGCGTTCTGTCTGCTGCAACAGGCAGGCTTCGCCGTCGCGACCTCCAATTGCACTACAGCCCTGCATCTGGCCCTTGTGGTGGCCGGCGTGGGCCCGGGCGATGACGTAGTGGTCCCGTCGTTCTCGTTCATTGCCACAGCCAACGCGGCAACGTACGTGGGGGCTCGTCCGGTGTTCGCCGACGTTGACGTCACAACCGGTTGTGTCACTGCAGAGACACTGCGTGCCGCCCTGACTCCAGCCACCAAGGCAGTCATCGCCGTGGACCAAGGCGGAGTGCCCGTTGATCTGGCTCCCATCCGTGCGATGTGCGATCCGCTGGGCATCACTGTGGTGGAAGATGCTGCCTGCGCCATCGGTTCCCGCTACCACGGCAGGGCCGTGGGGGCCGGAGCGGAAGTCGCCGCCTGGTCCTTCCACCCACGTAAGGTCCTCACCACCGGGGAGGGCGGCATGCTCTCCACTTCGCGGCAAGACTTTGCTGATACATCAAGGCGCCTCCGTGAACACGCCATGAGCGTCTCTGCTGCCGACCGGCACGCCAGCATTCTCGCGCCCCCGGAGGAGTACCTCGACATTGGGTTCAACTACCGCATGACCGATCTTCAGGCCGCCGTCGGAATCGTCCAACTGGGGCGGCTCCGGGAAGTCATCCAGCGGCGGCGGGAACTGGCAGCCACGTACGCCAACGCTTTCGCAGGAATCGAGGGTCTACGCCTTGTCAGCGACCCGGACTATGGAATCAGCAACTTCCAGTCCTGCTGGCTTGAAGTCGGGCCAGGGTTCCCCCTGGGACGCGACGGGTTGATGACTGCTTTGGCCGAGGATGGAATCTCGGCGCGACGCGGCATCATGGCAGCCCACCGCCAACCGGCCTACGCGGGCAAAGACACCGGGAAGGCAGGCTTGGATGCCACCGAATGGCTGACTGACCACACGCTCATCCTGCCCCTGTACCATCAGCTTTCCCTGCACGATCAGGTCCGGGTCATCGATTCCGTGCTTCGGGCAGCAGGTCGACTGACATGAGTGAACTTCTCCTCATAGCAGCCAGCGGCCTGGCCAGGGAGGTCCTGGCCATGGTCCGCAGCAACGGGCCCTTTGACGTGATCGGGATCCTCGACGACGACGAAGACAAACTCGGGCGGGTGGTGGACGGCGCCCACGTCCTTGGCCCCATCCGGGACGCCCTGAATTTCCCCCATGCATTTTTGCTGGTGTGCATCGGATCCGGATCAGGGCGGGAAGCCGTTGTGATGCGGCTCAGGACCCTGGGACTGGATGAAGGGCGATATGCCACGGCCATAGACCCCTCCGTGCAGATACCCGAAGGCTGCATGATCGGCAAGGGCAGCATCCTCCTTGCCCACGTGAGCATGACGGCGTCCGTGACGATCGGCAACCACGTAGTAGCCATGCCCGGAGTGACCTTCACCCACGACGACGACATCAGCGATTTTGCGACCTTCGCCTCAGGGGTGTCGCTTGGGGGCAACGTCCACATCGGGCGTGCCGCCTATGTCGGGATGAATGCCAGTGTCCGCGAGCGCACGTCCATCGGCGCGAATGCAACGATCGGGATGGGCGCGGCGGTTCTCACCGACGTACCGGCGGAGGAAACCTGGGCCGGGGTGCCGGCGCGGGTGATCAGGCGGGGAAATTCCCCTGCACTGGAGGGCATCCAATGAAGCTGATGCGTCCCGTTCCCCTGCGGCACCCGGTGAGTGTTTCGGTGGTGGTGCCGTGCTACAACTACGGACACTTCCTGCCTGAGGCTGTTGCCAGTGCTTTGGAGCAGGAGGGCGTGGACGTCGAGGTCATCGTGGTCGATGACGCGTCCACGGATGGCAGCGCCGCCGTGGCCTGGCGGCTGGCCTCCGAGGACCAGCGCATCAGCGTTGTCCTCCACGACAGCAACAAAGGGCACATTGCCACGTACAACGACGGACTCTCCAGGGCGCGGGGCCGCTACGTAACGCTTCTCTCCGCAGATGACGTCATAGCCCCCGGTGCGCTGGCCCGGGCTGCCGCGCTGATGGAAGCCAACCCCCGGGTGGGAATGGTGTACGGCCTTCCCCGGGACTTCACTGACAAGCCTCCGGCCCCTTCCTCACATGACCGCAGTACGTGGACTGTGTGGGAAGGCCGGGCATGGATTTCCCTGGCGTGCGCCCGCGGGAGGAACTTCATCCTTTCGCCCGAAGTGGTCATGAGGACCGCGGCTGTGCTCAGCGTAGGTGCTTACAGTCCCTCGCTGCCGCACTCCGGGGACCTGGAATACTGGCTGCGGGCCGCTGGCTCCTGGGATGTGGGCAGGATCAACGGGCCGGTGCAGGCGTTCTACCGGGTCCATGGGGCCAACATGCATCAGACAGAGTTCGCAGCGGCCGCCGTGGATCTCAAGCACCGCTTGGAGGCCTTCCGGGTCCTTGAAGACTCCCGGTTTCCGGGCAATCCGAGGAATCGTGCACGGCAGGTGCAGCGTGCCAAGTGTGCGCTCAGCAGGGAAGCCGCCCAATTGGGCTTCAGGGAAATCAACCAGGGCGGATCGGTGGAGGCCGCAGTCGAGCTCCGGAAGTTCATCGAGGGCCTTCACGAGGTTCCCGGAAATATCCACCGGGCCAACGCGTTGCATGCCAGGATCGCCCGGGCAGCCCGCGGCCGGAAACCAAGGGCAGGGAGGTTCGCCGTTGGTTTTGTGCGGAGCCAGCTGGACCGGGTGCGTTGGCGGGTATGGGCCCTGACGGGAATCTCGTGACCACCGTCAGCGGCCAGGACCGCACACTGGGCAACCGGGCTGCGAGCGCCACGCTCTGGGGCGGTGTCAACATGGCCTTGGGCAGGATCGTGCAGTTTGCCACCACCATTATCGTGGCCAGGATGATAGCCCCGGAGCACTTCGGTGCGCTCGCGGTAGCCATTGTGGTGCAGACCATCGCCACCAACATGGCCGAGCTCGGTGCGACCGCAGCCTTGGCACGAGGCACCGGGGATCCGGACAAGATCGCCCTACCGTCTTCTCCATTGCTCTGGTCACCAGCGGCGTCATGACGGCGGGTGCAATCGCCCTGGCACCTGCCTTGGCAGCAGCGTTTGATGACCCCGCCGCGACGCCCGTGATCCAGGTGCTCTCGCTCACCATCCTCCTCCAAGGGGCTGGTGCCGTCCCTTCCACCATGGTGTGGCGGGAGTTCCTGCAAAAGCCGCGGGTCGTCGTCGACCTTTGCAGCCTGGTCACCGTGCTGGTACTGGTGGTGCCGATGGCATTGGACGGCTGGGGAGCGATGGCGCTCGCCTGGTCCAGGGTGGGTGGACAGCTGGTGGCCTTGGCGGGTTATTGGATCATCACTCCCAAGCGGTACGCCCCGGGCTTTGACCGTGCAGTGGCCGCGGAGATCCTGCGCCTGGGTATGCCGTTGGCCATGGCAAACCTGGTGGTCTTCGTGACCCTGAACGTGGACTATCTCCTGATAGGCCGGATGCTTGATCCGACGGCATTGGGCTTGTACCTCCTGGCGTTCAACCTGGCCGGGCTGCCAAGTTCGGTGATCACTGCGGTCATCCGGGCCACTGCGGTGCCCACCTTTGGCAGGCTCTTCTCCGAAGGAACCTTAGGGGTGCTGGCCGCCCGGTTCGTGACCGGGGTTTCCTATGGCGCATTTCCGATCTCCGCCATGGTGATTGCGCTGGCACATCCCTTGATCGTCACCGCCTATGGCGGGGCATGGGCGCCGGCGGGCATTGCACTGGCCACGCTGGGGGTCTTCGGCGCCACACGGATCCTGGTGGAGCTCTTCGCTGACCTGAGCGTGGGTGCAGGCAGGACCGGATGGCTCTTTTGGGTCCAGGTAGCCTGGCTTGCCGCCCTGACGCCGGCACTTTTCGCCGGCATCACGTGGTGGGGGATTGCCGGGGCGGGAATCGCGCATGCTGCAGTGGCCTGCCTGGTGGTCATTCCCCTCTACGTCACGTCCTTGACGTCGGTCCTGCACACCAGCGCCTGGCAGCTCCTGCGCGGAAGTGTCCGCCCCCTTGCGGCTGCCGCCGTGGCAGGGGCTTGTGTTTGGTTGGCCACCCAAGGGATAGCCAACCCTGCCGTGGCCATGGTTTGCGGCCTACTGCTCGGTTCGGTCCTGTATGGCCTTCTGACCTTCCGCCAAGGCAAAGAACTCGTGGCTGAGATCCGCGGGCTGCTCAGGGCCAGGGCCACGGCGTCCGAACCCTCCCCAACCGGCATTCCCGGAGGCACGGTCCAACCATGAAACCGATATCACTGTCTACCGCCCGCCTCGCAGCCCAGCGTGTCCGCCGGGATGGCTGGCGGCCTGTTGCCCGGGTAGTGGCGGCAAAGCTGGTCACCTCCGCTGTGGATGCTTGGCATCTGGCAGAACCGGGGCTTCCCCTGCGGGAGGAAGACATCATGGACCCCAGGTGTATTGCCCGTCCCGCCGCCGCGCCCGTCACTACCGGACACCTGAGGATCGGCTGGCTCTGCACGCCGCCTGCGCCCGGCTCGGGAGGGCACACCACCTTCTTCCGGATGGTGGAGGAGATGGAAGAGCGAGGCCATCAGTGCACTTTGTTCCTCTACGACACCAACGACGACGACACCAGCCGTCACGAAGAGACTATCCACAGCCACTGGCCGGCGCTGCGTGCCGGGGTTCGCAGCGCCACATATGGGATGGAAGGGGTGGATGCACTTATTGCCAGTTCCTGGCCCACGGCACACGTTGCCGCGGGACGGGCACCTGGCAGCGTCCACCTCTTCTATTTCATCCAGGACTACGAGCCGTACTTCTACCCCCGCGGATTCCTCTACGCACTGGCAGAGGACAGCTACCGCCTGGGGCTGGCCAACGTGGCGCTGGGCGGCATGATCGCCGACGTCATGCAGGAAGAACTCGGCGAAAGGCCCCAAGCCGTTGTCCCCTTCGGATGCGATACCGGCATGTACAGGCTTCCCGCGTCCGCTGAGCAACCTCCGCGGTCCGGCGTGGTCTACTACGCCAAGAAGAAGGTAGACCGACGCGGATACCTCCTGGCCAAACTGGCCCTGCAGCGTTTCCATGCCCTCCAGCCTGAGCAGGAAATCCATATCTACGGAGACAACGTCACCGGGTGGAACATCCCCGTCACCAACCACGGCAACCTCACCCCGGCGGAACTGAACAGCCTGTACCATCGAACGATCGCCGGGCTGGCCCTTTCCTTCACCAACATTTCGCTGGTCCCCGGCGAACTCCTCGCAGCGGGGAACATCCCCGTCATGAATCGAGCGCCCTTCGCTTCGGGACTGCTCAACGACCCCGACGCCGTGTGGGCACTGGGAACTCCCGCCGGCTTGGCCGCTGCGCTCGCGGACGTTGTCAATGCACCGGACATCGAGGACCGCGCCACAGCCGTTGCCGGCAGGAAACGGCTGGATTGGGCAGATTCCCGCGCGGCATTCGCCCACTTCGTGGAAGCCTCCTGTGCCAGGCTCCCACAAGAGACCCTGGAAGATTCCTTGCGTGGAGGCCACGCATGAAGCGTATGAAGAAGATCCTCACTTTCCCTCCGGCACGCGAAATCGAGGCAGGTGATCTGGAAGGAACGTCGGGCACCGCGGGCCACGTGGGCCTCCTGCTCAAATTCACGGCCTTTGCCGTGTTTTTCTTCCCTTCCAACATGGTGGTCAAACCCATCGGAGCCGTGGGGACGGTTCCCATCATGCTGGCCCTCCTGCTGCTGGCTTTTTGGCTCTGCTCGGCATTCTTCGGCCTGCACCATCCACTGCGGACCCGGCATCCGGGACGGCTGGGGCTGGGACTGCTGTGGGTGGGAACGTGCGCCTCCTATGTGGCACTGTTCTCCGGCTTCACTGGCAATACCAACGTTTCGGCCCAAGCTGCGGCCGACCGTTGGCTGATCCTGATCCTGGCCTGCGGCGGGATCGCACTGGTGGCGAGCGAAGCCGTCCGTACCCTGGACAACGCCATGTCGCTGGTCCGGGCCATCCTTGCCGGCGCCTTCTTCTGCTGCCTGGTGGCCCTGGTCCAGTTCCTCTTCCGGGTCAACCCGATGCTCTGGATCCAGGAGGCCATGCCGGGATTCACCGACAACGGAGGAAACACCGCCTTTCAAGTGCGCGGGCTCATGACCCGGGTTGCGGGAAGTACATTCCATTCCATTGAACTGGCCGTTGTCTGCGCCATGCTCCTGCCTTTGTCCATCTGGCGGGCCATCTATGACCGAACAGGCTACAAGTGGTTGCACTGGACGGGTACAGCCTTGCTGATCGTCGCCATCGCCTCCACAGTGTCCCGGTCCGGTGTCCTCGGGCTGTTCCTGGGAATGCTGGTGTTCATTCCCTTCCTCCCACGCTCAGCCCGACGCTGGGCGGTGGTGGCTGCACCGGCAGCTATGGCCGCACTGTTCCTAGCCATCCCCGGACTGGTGGGGACACTGACCTCCTCCTTCACCGCAGGAGACTCCGACCCCTCGCTCACAACCCGCACCAACAACTACCCCCGCGTGGCCGAGATGTTCGGTGAACTGCCCTTCCTGGGGCTGGGACCCGGAAACTACATGCCGGAGAACGCCCTTTACATCCTGGACAACCAATACCTCAATTCGCTGGTCACCCTGGGCCTGGTCGGCTTCATTGGCATGGTGGCATACCTGATCCTGCCCGCCGTGTCATCCTTCATCGCCGCCCGTGCATCCCGTATCCCCGCCCTGCGCTGCCTGGCAGGAGCGGCAGCGGCTGCCGGCGCCGTGGCAGCAGGCTGCTCGCTGACTTTCGATTCGATGGCTTTCCCCGTGTTTGCCCTGGTGTACCCCTTCGTCATCGGCCTCGGAGGAGGCGCTTGGATCATGATCCGCCGTGAAATCGAGCTCAGGGAAACCACAGCTCCTGACTTGTTCAAGAACGGTCCGCCCCAGGACGGACACCTCCGCAACCCATCAACTCCGAATGTCGAGGCGATCACATGGACCCGGTAGCAGTCATCAAGACATTGTGGCATCACAAATTCGTCGTGTTGCCTGTCCTGCTGGTGACGGTGCTCGCAGCCGTCTACGTGTACTCCTTTGCCCCACGCTCCTACGAAGCCAAGGCAACGTACGCGATTGTCAATCCAAAAATACCCACCGCGCTCGAGTTGGAGAAGAACCCGGCCCTGAACCTGCTCAACTCGGACAACCCTTATCTTCGATCAGCGGACTCCTCGCTGATTGCCCAGGTAGTGGGTACCAGGCTGAACGATGACACCACCGGGGATGCCCTCCAGAGGGAGGGGCTGAGCACGGACTTTACGGTCCAACGTCCGCCGGCTTCTTTCCTGATCGAGATTGCCGCAGCTTCTGACAGCAAGGATAAGGCCGTTGCCACGGTCAAAGCCCTGGGGTCCCGTCTGGAAGCTGACCTGCTGGCCATCCAGTCCATCAACGGCGCACATGAGCGTTTCTTGTACACTTCCCTGATGGTTGCTGCGCCGGACAACGCCACCGAGCAGTTCTCCAGCCGCCTCCGCTCACTGATCGTTGTCCTGGTGGCCGGAATCGTGCTCACCTTTGGGGCAGTGTCCATAGCCCGGGGCCTTGAAACATCGCGGGTGCGGGCCCGGGCGGCGTCCCCGGCGGGGGAGCGGAACAAGACGTCCCGCCGCAAAGACCATCAAGACCCTGACCCGAACGGGCCGGCTGCAGGAGGTCCCGGCCTTGACGAGCTCACTATCCAGGAGATTCTGACACCCGCCCAGGCAGGCCGCAGGGCAGAGCGGCCTTTCGCAGCAAACGGCCCGCTGAGTGAACCCCTGCGGTCCACCAGCAACGGGAAGTCTCCCGTCAAGGAAACATCTGCCTGAAAGGTAGCCCGTGAAACCAAGGACAGCCGGGGTCCTCAGCGGGACTGTTCTCGCCGGCCTTGCCGTTGCGGTTGCTGTTGCTGCAGCCAGCGGAGTAGTGCCCTTCGCCGGCGCGGGCACGCCCGGTCCAGGGCCTGCCGCCCCCTCAGCAACGGTGGCAGCAGGCAATGACGGTGTGACGCTGCGCCCCATTGACGGTGGCGCGGACTACTACGCACGATTCAAAGGCGGCCTCCCCGGCGATCCCGGGTTCTTCCCCATCGCGGTCTGGTTCGAAAGTGTCCTGGATAAGGGAAACATTGCCCTGGACACCGAAGCCGGGCTCAACACCTACGTGGAGCTGACCGCCAACTCCGACCTGAACCTGGTGAAGGCGTCGGGCATGTACGCCATACCTACCTTCGAGTCCCCGGACGCCTCCGGCTTCGCCCTCAGCGACGAAGTAGACATGTGGGCCGGGCCCGGCAATGCGCCCTGGACAGGAAAGTACCCCGGCGAAGGGCCCCTGTGCGTACCGGAGAACAGCAAATGCGGGTACACAGTCCAAAGCGAGCGGCGCGCAGCAGCACCCCCGGGGGCCATGCTGTACTCCAACTACGGCAAAGGTGTCGCCTTTTGGCTCTCCGACGAAGAGTCCGTGGAATTCTTCAAAGGAATCCAGGACGTCGTGTCCGCAGACACCTACTGGTTCACCGACCCCGGCATCTGTGCCAAGGGTGAAGGCGGTGCGCTTGTTGACTACGCCCGGGACCTGACACAGGATGAATGCCGGTTGGCGGCCAACTACGGGTGGACCATCGAGCGGGTCCGGACACTGCAGGCCGGCGGCCCTGCCACACCCATTTGGGCCTTCGTCGAAGCAGGGCACCCCTTCAAGGATTCGGCCAACGCCACCACCATCACAGCGCCCCAGATCCGGGCAGCAGTATGGAGCAGCCTGATCCACGGCGCCAGGGGAGTGATCTATTTCAACCACAACTTCGGTGGCGACTGCATCTCCCAGCACGTCCTCCGCGACTGCGGGGTACAGGTCCGCCCCACAGTCACTGCGCTCAACCGCCAAATCACCGCCCTCGCCCCAGTCCTCAATGCCCCGTTCCTCGACGGCGCCACCACTGCCACAGGACCCGTGGATTTCACCACCAAACTCCACAACGGAAAGGTCCATGTTTTCGCCGGGGCGAACAAGAACGCCGGTGGGAAGGCAAGCTTCCGCGTCCAGTGCGGCGGCAGCACCGCCGTCGTGATTGACGAAGACCGGACCATCCCGGTGGTGGACGGCACCTTCACCGACACGTTCGCTGACGGAAACGCAGTCCATCTCTACCGCATCGAAGGCGGCGGGAGCTGCGGCTTCTGACTAACGGCTGCTGTCGTCCCGCTCCCAGCCGGTTGCCACCGAACGCCCCAACAGCGGACGACGGCGGCCGACCACGGCGAAGGCCACGTAAACTACGGCGTCAACCGCCGACAACGGCCCCCTGACGGAGGCCAGAAGCTCCCGTACCGTCCGGGACGTCGTAGCCCCAGCTTCCTGCCCGTCCTGTTCCGCATTGCCACGGTAGGAGCGGCGAAGCACAGCCAGCAGGGCTGACCTCGTCCGTGGCGTCCGCACCACCACAGGTCCGGTGGGAAGCACAGCCTTCTCCACCCCACTGAAAAGGCGATCCACGTAATAGTCATCACCGGTCAGGATCGGAAACCCACCCAGACGATCATGACCAGCCCTGCCCAGGGCGTACGCACCCGCACCCCACAGCCCTTGGGCGTTGGACGGGATCCTGGCCCGCGCCCGATAGTAGGACCGCACCAGGACCGAAGCGCCCTCCGTGTCATATCGGAAAGCCGGACGGGCCGCCAACAGCGGACCGTCACCCAGTGAGGTCAGGACAGCGTGGACCGCCTCCGTAGTGACCTCGATGTCCGCGTCGAGGTAAAGGCGGGGCCAACGCTCCACCACCTGATCAGCTGCGTTCAACGCAGCGGCCTTCGACGCCGCCTCCACCTGGAGGACCCGCACCCCATGGAACCCGGACGCCACAGCCTCCGTCCCATCCGTGCACCCGTTGCACGCCACAATGACCTCCACGGTGCCCCAAGCAATCACGCCCTCCAGCGATTGAAGGGTCCTCGCGATGACGGAGGCTTCATTATGGGCAGGGATGATCACCGCACCGGATGGTGGCGCCACCCCTTGCGCTGGGGACATTTGCGCTGGGGACCGTCCACCGAGGGAAGCGTGAGGCAACCCCTTCCACCGCCTGCGGTCCACCACAGCCACAGCAGCCTCACGATGCCCGGGCTTATGGAGCCGGGCCAGCTCCGAAACCAACACCACAGCCCTGAACGCCGTCACCCTGACCGGGCCGCAGTACTTCTCCGCGTACCGGACACGATTCACGGACATCAACGCATTCAACTGCGGCGAAGTACCCGAACCCCCACGTTCATGCCACATCCGGGCCAACGGCTCACACCAGATCGAACGGCCCGAATCACGCACCCTCCGGCAATAGTCCGTTTCCTCCGAATACAGGAAGAACTGCTCATCCCACCCGCCGACGTCCCTGGCGGTATCGGCACTGATCAACAGCGCGGCACCGGTGGCCCAATCAACACGGTGCGCATGGAGGTAACTCTCCGGATCAAAGTCCATCTCAGACAACCACCCCGGCCTGCCCTTCACCCGGGACCCCAAAGCCGCGTCTCCCAGCGCTCGCAGAACACTTGGCTCCCGCCGCAGCGAAGGGTACACACTGCCGTCGTCATCCAGCAGGACAGGAACCACCATCCCCGCGCCGGACAGTGCCATCCTTCGACGCAGCGCAGCTACCGCGCCAGTCTCCACCCGCAGGTCAGGATTCAGGATGAGATACGCGTCCGCGTCTCCGGCCACACGCATTGCGGCATTAATACCGCCGGCATAGCCGAGGTTCCCACCGGTGCGCACGGGAATGATGTCGGGATGCCTCAGCAGCTCGGCCATGGTGCGCTCATCGGGAGAGTTGTCCGCCACCACAACCTTGAGGGACTGCTCCGCCGTTTCTTCCCGCAGGCTGGCAACCAACGCCGTAACGTCCTCGGCATTGTTGTACGTCACCACCAGCACTGCGACGTCGGCCCTGGCCCCTGCCGGGACGAACTGCCCCGGAGCACGGCTGGGCCCGTCCTCCGGGGTGCTGGAAACGGCAGGGGACAGGACGCCCGCAGCCGGGGCCACAGGTGCAGGCTGGACGGTACTACTACTGGACATCCGCAGCGTCAGGTAGGCCCCCGGGCCGTCCACCAGGTACCGGCGGGCCAGCCGTCGCGGTTCCAGCATCAGCCGCCACCCCCATTCCAGTCCATGGGTGCTCACCCACACCGGAGCGCGCCTGATCCTGCCGGCGAGGAAATCAACAACCGCTCCGAAAGCCAGCAGGACCTTTGCCCCCGTCAGCTGCCCATATTCACAAATCCAGAGCTCCTGCCGGGGCTTTCCCAAACCCACCACCAGGACGTCCACGCCAGCGTCAGCGATGTCCGCCGCCAAAAGCCTGGATGCATTCACGTCGGCGAGGACGGGACGCTCAGGAGCCCACCAACCCGCCACCGTCAAACCGGAACGTTCCCGGGCAAACCTCTTCCGGATCAGTTCCTGCGCCTGCGGGCTTCCACCCAGGAAACCCACGCGAAGACCCCGGCGCTCGGCCTCATCCAGCAAGGGCTCCACCACATCACTGCCGGCCAGCCGTGGCCAGGCGTGGCCCGTGACCCTCGCCGCTTCGGCCACCAACGGTGCGCCGTCCAGCAAAGTCAGCCATTCCACCGGTGTCGGTTGGTCCAGCGTTCCGTGCCACCGGCTCCCTGAACCGAAATGACGGAGGTGGTCCAGATTGGCGGAACAGACGCCCAAAGGCTTCGCGCCGCCGGACTGTGCACGGTCCATGATGAGCTCCACAGCCCGTTCGAAGTCCATCAGGTTCACCGGGGCGCCGCCCAGATTCACCGACTGCTCTGCGCTGGCCCGCCCTGGGCTGGACCAGCCTTTGGACCGGCGCCCGTGGGGAGTCAGCAGCAATGCGCTGCTGTTTACGTCCAGGCCGGATGAGGGGTGGGGGAGTGCGCCTTGTCGGGGCGCGATCTTCGGCAGCAGCATTCTCGGCTCTCCAGGCTTCAGGGGCCAGCTCAGGACACAACAATTAAGCCGGCGATCCATGCTGCTGCACTGCCTGGATCGCCGCGGACAGCCAAGGCTGCCCCTCCAACGCGTTAACTTGAGTTGTCTCCCGGCCTGCCTCAGGCGGGCTGCCGTACGGCCACTGTAGGCCCTTTTTCCGGACGCCGCTAGGGTTCCAAACCCTCCAAAAACTCCGCCAGGCGCACGGGCGCTGGAACCGGGTCAAATCCGGTGGCCCGGATCTTCGACAGGTCCAGAACGCTGCTGTGGGGGCGCGGGGCGGTACCGGGCTTGGCATAGTCTGCAGTGCTGACAGGCTTCACCCGGACGGGATCGGCCCCGCAGTGACGGAACACATCCCTGGCAACGCCGGCCCAGGATGCCCGCTCGCCGCTGTTGCTGACGTTGTACGTGCCATACGGGGCCTGATGGTCCACCAAATGACGGATGGCCGAAGCGACGTCGACGGCGAAGCTCAGCCTCCCCCATTGGTCATCAACCACGGACGGCGAAACCCCCTGGGCGGCCAAAGCAGCCATGGTTCGAACAAAGTTTCGACCCTCACCAACTACCCAACTGGTCCGCACGATGTAGTGCCGCGGGACCGTCGCCACGGCTATCTCTCCAGCTGCTTTGCTCTGGCCGTAGACACCCAGGGGCGTCGGATTTTCGTCCTCCCGGTGAACGTCGGTAGTTCCGTCGAAGACGTAGTCGCTGGAAACATGGACCAGCGTCAGTGAATGCTCGACGGCGATCCTCGCCAAGCGGGCCACGGCTGTTGCGTTGATGGCCCAGGCGGCCGCGCGGCCATCCGCGGTTTCGGCAGCGTCAACGCCCGTAAATGCTGCCGCATTGATGATGGTGGAGTACTTCCGCCAGTCCCGTGCCGCGTACGATTCCCACGACGTGAGATCGAAATCTGCCCGGCCGGCGAATTCCACGCTGGCCTCTCCGGCATACTCACCCCGTAAGGCTTTGCCTAGTTGCCCGTCCGCTCCGAGGACCAGCGTTCGCCGCGGCTGCATGGGCTTTACGTCCGGCAAGCGTGGGTGGCCCTTGTCCTGGGTCGACAGAACAGCATGGTCCAACGGAATGGGCCACGGAACGGCTACGTGGTGGTCGGCCACGTTGAGGAAGGTGTAGTCGTTCTGCGCCTCAGCACTCCAGTGATCATTGACCAGGTACGTGTACGCGGTGTCGTCCTCCAGGGTTTGGAAGGCGTTTCCAACACCGCGGGGAACGTACACCGCATCCTTGGGCGTCATTTCCGCACAGAACATGGTGCCGAAGCCGGGCCCCTCGCGCAGGTCCACCCACGCGCCAAAGATCCTCCCTGCCGCAACCGAAATGAACTTGTCCCACGGTTCGGCATGGATTCCCCGGGTAGTTCCCCGCGCAGCGTTGAAGGAAATGTTGTTTTGCACCGGCCCGAAGTCCGGGAGCCCCAGGTCCAGCATCTTCTTCCGATGCCAGTTTTCCTTGAACCATCCCCGGTCATCCCCGTGAACCGGCAACTCGAAAAGCACCAGCCCTGGGATCGGTGTGTTTCGTGAACGCAACTGCTGTGCCGGCTCCACGGCTTAGTGGCCCTGGCCGGCGTATTTGGATTCCGTTGAGGCTTTCTGGGGCCGCCACCAGGCTTCGTTGTCCCGGTACCACTGAACGGTGGCAGCCAGACCGGCGTCGAAGTCCGAAAACCGGGGCGACCACCCAAGTTCCCGGCGGAGCTTGCTTGAATCGATGGCGTAGCGCAGGTCATGGCCTGGCCGGTCGGTCACCAGGTCGTAGGCGTCGCTGGGCTGGTCGGCGAGGGACAACAGCTTTTCCACCACCTCCCTGTTGGACCGTTCGCCGTCGGCCCCAATCAGGTAGGTTTCACCCACCCGCCCACCTTCAAGAATGGCCACCACCGCCGAGGAATGGTCTTCGACGTGAATCCAGTCGCGCACGTTGCGGCCGTTGCCGTAGAGGCGCGGCCGCGTGCCTTCCAGGATGTTGGTGATCTGCCGGGGGATGAACTTCTCAACGTGCTGGTACGGACCGTAATTGTTGGAGCAATTGCTGATGGTCGCCTTGAGGCCGAAGGACCTGACCCATGCCCGCACCAGCAGGTCCGAGCCTGCTTTCGTAGCTGAGTACGGACTTGTGGGCCGGTAAACGGATTCTTCGGTGAACCGGCCCGGTTCATCCAGGGCAAGATCGCCGTAAACCTCGTCCGTGGAGATGTGATGGAACCGGGTGCCGTGCTTTCGCGCGGCTTCGATCAGGGTGAATGTTCCCAGCAGGTTGGTGTCGAGGAAGGGCCGGGGCTCTTCCAGGGAGTTGTCATTGTGGGACTCGGCGGCGAAGTGCACCACAGCATCCACGGCGGCAGTCAGCGGATCCACCACTGCGGCATCACAAATGTCACCCTGCACAAATTCGAAGCGTTCAGGCGGCAACCCGGCAAGCGATTCGATATTGCCTGCATAGGTCAATTTATCCAGGACCGTGACATGAAGGCCGGTGTGGCCCATGATGTAGTGGACAAAGTTGCATCCGATGAATCCGGCCCCGCCGGTGACAAGGATTCTCTGCATGGCCCTAGAGTAGCCGTCCGCGGCGGGACAGGGCACAGGTGAGGACGGCAGGTTTGCGAGGAATTATTCTTGCAGGTGGGACGGGTTCCAGGCTCCATCCCATCACGCTCGGAATCAGTAAACAGTTGGTTCCCGTGTTCGACAAGCCCATGATCTATTACCCGTTGTGCACACTGATGCTTGCCGGGATCCGCGATGTCCTCATCATCACCACTCCCGGCGATGCCACCCAGTTCCAACGGCTCCTGGGCGATGGTTCACAGTTCGGCATCAACCTGACGTACGCAGAACAGCCGACGCCGGACGGGTTGGCCCAGGCGTTCATCCTGGGGGAGCGGCACATCGGGTCAGGCAAGGTGGCCCTCATCCTCGGCGACAACATTTTTAATGGGCCCGGTATGGGCAACCAGTTACGCCACTACGTCGATGTCGACGGCGGTGCCATCTTCGGCTATTGGGTCAAGGACCCGTCCGCCTACGGGGTGGTGGAGTTCGACGACGACGGCCTGGCGGTATCCATTGAAGAGAAGCCGTCCATGCCCAAAAGCAATTACGCCGTCCCCGGCTTGTACTTTTACGACAATTCCGTAGTTGCCATGGCCAAGGACCTCAAACCCTCCCCACGCGGGGAACTGGAGATCACGGACATCAACAGGAAGTACATGGACCTCGGCCGGTTGCACGTACAGAAGTTTCCCCGCGGCACCGCTTGGTTGGACACGGGCACCTTCAGCGACCTGAACGATGCTTCCAACTACGTCCGCACCACTGAGAACCGGCAGGGCTTAAAGATCGGGGCACCCGAGGAAGTTGCCTGGCGGATGGGCTACCTGGACGACGACGGACTTCGACAACAGGCTGCCAAGCTGGCCAAGAGCGGGTATGGCAGCTATCTGCTGGACATCCTGGACCGGCAATAGACCGGCCTACAGCGCCGAAACGTCCTCCAGGGCGCGTCCTATCTCCGCAGGCAGAACCGTCAATTGTGCGTCCAGCAGTTCCTTGAGCTGGACGGCGTTCCTCGCCCCGACGATTGCCGTCGCCACGCCGGGGCGTGAGAGCAGCCAGCTCAGGGAGACATCCATAGGTGTGCGACCCAGCCCGCGGGCAGCCATGGCCACTGCTTCCACCACACGGGAAGCCCTCGGTTCCAAATACGGCTCAACATAGGCAGCCAGGCGGTTCTGCGCGGCACGGGAATCCGCTGGAATCTGTCCACGGTATTTGCCGCTGAGGACGCCCCTGCCCAACGGCCCCCACGCCATAAGACCCAATCCGGCGTCCTCCACAGCAGGAATCAGTTCGTCTTCGGCCTTGCGCTGGACCAGGGAATACTCCGACTGGTTGGCCACCAGGGTGAATCCCGCCACAGCAGCTGCTTTGGCGGTCTGCCAGCCGTTGTAGTTGGAAATTCCCACATACCGGGCACGTCCGGTCCTCTGGGCAAGTTCCAGCGCTGAAAGGGTCTCGTCGAGTGGCACGTTGGCATCCCACTCGTGGGCGAACCAGATGTCGATGTAGTCGGTTCCCAGCCTTGCGAGGCTGGCATCGAGCGCGGACAGCATGGCGCCGCGTGAAGCATTAATGCTGCGCCTTGAGTCCGACGACGACACGCCGGCTTTGGTGGAGATGACCAGTTCGGAGCGGGCCACGACATCGCCCAACATGGAACCCAGCATGGCCTCGGCCTGGCCTTGGGCATAGGAGGCCGCCGTATCAACCACCGTGCCGCCGGCAGCGACAAATGCGTGGAGGACTTCGGCAGCGTCCTGCTCATCGGTCTCCTGTGCCCAGGACATGGTTCCAAGGGACAAGGAGGACACGCGGAACCCACTGTTCCCGACATAACGCTGCTGCATAGCTGCTAGCTTACGGGGAGTTCCCAGTCTTCATGACGTAGGGTCTATTCACGTGAACTGGATAGAAGCAGCCTTGCTGGGCCTGGTGCAGGGCCTCACCGAATTCCTCCCGATCTCCTCGAGCGCACACCTGCGGATCGTCGGCTCATTCCTCCCGAATGCTTCCGATCCCGGTGCCGCGTTTACTGCCATCACGCAGTTGGGAACCGAAACCGCCGTCATCGTCTACTTCTGGCGCGACATCGTGAGGATCGTCCGCGCCTGGTTCGGGTCCCTCACTGGCAAAGTGGAGCGCAGCAATCCCGATGCCCGCATGGGGTGGCTCGTCATTCTGGGCAGCCTCCCGATCATCGTCCTGGGGTTGCTGTTCCAGGACCAGATCGAGTCGGTGTTGCGCAGCATGTGGATCGTGGCCACCATGCTGATCGTTTTCGGCATGATCCTGGCTGTCGCGGACGCGATCGGCCGGCAGGAGAGGGATCTCACACAACTGACGTACAAGCACGGCATTCTGTACGGGTTCGCCCAGGCCATGGCCCTGATACCGGGGGTCTCCCGCTCCGGTGGAACCATCACCGCCGGCCTCCTCATGGGGTACACCCGTGAAGCCGCTGCCCGGTATTCGTTCCTGCTGGCCATCCCGGCCGTGTTCGGCAGTGGCCTGTACCAGCTGTACAAGACGGTTTCCAACGATGGACTGGCCGGTCCCTACGGCTTGGCGGAGACTGCGATGGCTACGGTCATCGCTTTCGTCGTCGGCTACATCATCATTGGCTGGTTCCTGAAGTTCGTCTCCACCCGAAGTTACCGGCTGTTCGTCTGGTACCGGATCCTCTTGGGCCTGGCCTTGTATGTCTTGCTGTATTTCAATGTCATCAGTGCCTAGCACTAAGGTTGAGTCGTGAAATCGTGGACCTCCCGCCCTGTTCCTGAGCTGCCCGGCAGCATGCCGCAACTACGGCTGTTCGACACAGCCCTTGGCCGTGTAGTGGAGGTTGAACGGCAACCGGAACAGTCCATGTATGTCTGCGGCATCACGCCGTACGACGCGACCCACATGGGTCACGCGGCAAGCTACGTGGCCTTTGATCTCCTGAACCGTGCTTGGCGCGACGCTGGCCGCCGCGTCTCCTACGTCCAAAATGTCACGGATATCGATGACCCCCTGCTGGAGCGCGCCACCGCCACAGGGGTGGACTGGCGCGAACTTGCCCAGAGCCAGATCGACCTGTTCCAGACCGACATGGACGCTCTGAACGTCCTTGCACCCAATCACTACATCGGCGCCGTTGAGGCCATCCCGGATATCGTTCCCGCCATCGAGCGCCTCATTGCCGACGGGGTTGCCTACCGCGTCCACGGTTCTGACGGTGAGCCTGACGGCGATGTCTATTACGACGTCGAAATGGCAGGCAAGCGCTCGGACGCAACAGACGCCTGGACCCTGGGGGACGTGTCCGGACTCGGTGAAACAGAGATGCTGGCGCTGTTCGCAGAACGCGGCGGAGATCCCGCAAGGGCGGGAAAACGCCATGCACTGGATCCGCTGCTCTGGCGCGTGGCCCGCGAAGGCGAGCCACATTGGCCTGGCGCAAGCCTCGGAGATGGCCGGCCCGGTTGGCACATCGAATGCACGGTCATTGCACAGAAGTATCTTCCGGCACCCTTTACCGTCCAGGGCGGAGGCTCGGACCTCGTGTTCCCGCACCACGAAATGGGAGCCGGCCATGCTTACTCTCTGTCCGGGGTGCCCTTGGCACGGCACTATGCGCACGCCGGCATGGTGGGTCTGGACGGAGAAAAGATGAGCAAGTCCAAGGGCAACCTTGTTCTTGTCTCCAAGCTCCGAGCGGCTGGTGAAGAACCGGCGGCCATCCGCCTGGCGATTCTGGCCAACCACTACCGTTCGGACTGGTCCTGGACCGATGAGGAGTTTGCGGCAGCCAAGAAGCGGCTGGCGCAGTGGCGTGAAGCAGCGGAGCATGCCCAGACAGGTTCGGCGGGTCCGCTGGTGGGCGCGATGCGCAAGGAGCTGGCCAACGACCTCAACGCTCCCGGAGCCATTTCCGCAATTGATCGATGGGCAGAAGACACCCTGCGGAGCGATGCTCCGGCATCCGATCAGGACAGTGCCGTCATCTCTGACGCCATCAATGCTCTGCTTGGCGTGGAACTCTGATCACGCAAGTTCCGTAGGAACACAGCAACGGCCCCGACGTAACGTCGGGGCCGTTGCCGGTTTGTGACGGGAGCAACGGGTCAGGGTCGGTCCTTGCCGCGTCGCTTGAGGTACCGCTCGAATTCGCGGGCAATGGACTCCCCGGACGCTTCCGGGAGATCGGCCGTATCCTTGGCCTCCTCCAGTTGCCGTACATAGGCGGCAATTTCCGGGTCCTCGGTGGCGAGTTCGTCCACTCCGCGCTCCCAGGCCTCTGATTCTTCAGCCAGGGCCAAGCTGTCCAGCGGAACCTGAAGCAGATCCTCAACCTTGTGCAGAATGGCGAGCTGGGCCTTGGGGGAGGGCGGCTGCGCCACGTAGTGGGGGACTGCGGCCCACAGGGAGACAGTCGGCAAGCCAGCAAGCATGGCAAATTCAGCGAGCACACCGACGATGCCCACGGGCCCCTCGTACTGGGAGGCCTCAAGGTTGAGCCGCTCCCGCAATGAGCTGTCCTCGGTGGTGGTACTCACTGGGATGGGTCGGCTATGCGGCACGTCAGCCAGCAATGCGCCAATCAGAACCACGGAGTCAACCTTGAGTGCTTCGGCGTGGACCAGCAATTCCGTGGTGTAGGCACGCCAGCGGTACGAAGGTTCGGTGCCCAGGACAAAGACCACATCTACGTTGCTGTCCGGAACGGCCGCCTTGTAGATGCGGGTCGATGGCCATTTGACCTTGCGGGCCCCGGAGGATGTCCTCCGCACAGTAGGCCGCGTGAATTGGAAGTCGTAGTACTCCTCGGCATCCACCGTGGCAACCTTCTTACCGTCCCACAGCTTGTTGAGGTAGTGCAGCGCATCGCTGGCGGCTTCACCGGCATCGTTCCAGCCCTCAAAGGCGGCAAGCATTACCGTGACACGCTGGCCGTCCGCAGGTTCCTTGAGGAAACGCTCGGGCTCCGCGGTGATGTCCTGTCCTTCGGGTGTCCCGTCCACACTGTTCATCCACTCACCCTACGTCCAAGACCCTCGTGGATGCATGGCATTTCATGTGGGTGCGTGTCCCTTCTTCGCCCACAGCGCAAAGCACGCACAGCCGGCCGCCCGGTTCCACGTAGACTGGAAACCATGCATTCCTCACCCAGCCAGCCCCTCCTCAAAGCCGTGCTCTGGGATATGGATGGCACACTCGTGGACACCGAACCCTACTGGATCGCTGCCGAGCGCGCGCTGGTTGAGGCACATGGCGGCAGCTGGTCGCACCAGCAAGCCATGCAGTTGGTGGGGCAATCTTTGCTGCATTCTGCTGCTGTCCTGCAAGCCGCCGGAGTCAGGCTCGAAGCCCGCGAGATCGTGGATACGCTCAGCGCCCAGGTCATTGAGCAGGTCCGCAAGGAAGTTCCGTGGCGCCCGGGTGCGCGCGAACTGTTGGATGAGCTCCATCAGGCCGGCATCCGCTGCGCCCTGGTGACGATGTCCGAGGGCCCGCTGGCCGGCGTTGTGGTGGAAAGCCTGCCCAGGCCCTACTTCGAGTTCATGGTCACCGGGGATACCGTCGCCAACGGAAAACCGCACCCCGAGGCGTACCTTACGGCCGTTGAGCGCCTCCGCCTGGATGATCCGTCCCTGACGATCCACCATTGCGTCGCCTTGGAGGATTCCGTTCCGGGCGCCACCGCGGCCATCGCTTCGGGCGTGATCACCGTGGGAATTCCGCATCAGGTACCGCTCCCGGAGGATCACCGCATGGTCATGTGGGACACCCTCGTGGGCAGGACTTCATCCGATGTCCAGCAACTGGTCATTGACCGCTTCCAGGCAGCAAACCTCCTTGAAGGGGCCAACTAGGTGACAAGCTCCTCCACCCCGCATCATGCAACCAGTAAGAAGGACGGCATACCCCTCGGAAAGATTGCCGGCATTCCTGTCTTTCTCGCCTATTCGTGGTTTGTGATCGCCGGCTTCACTGTCATCGTGTACGGACCCGCGCTCCTGGTACGGATGCCGGATCTCGGCATCGGAGCCTATTTCGTTGCCTTGGGTTACGCCTTGCTGCTGGCTGTCTCTGTCCTGGTCCATGAACTGGCGCACGCCTTGAGCGCCAAAGTGTTCAACTGGCCCACGGAAAAGATTGTGCTGAACCTTTGGGGCGGCCACACCCAATTCGAGAACTTCACGGCTTCGCCCGGTCGATCAGTAGTGGTCGCCCTGGCCGGCCCTGCCTCCAACTTCGTCCTGGCGGCAGGGATGTGGGCCGTGCTTTCCACAGGAGTCCTCAGCGGTGTCTCAGACATCTTGGCCAACATCCTGATGTGGGCCAACCTCCTGATCGGCCTCTTCAATGTCCTCCCCGGCCTGCCCCTGGATGGCGGGCGTTTGGTTGAGTCGGCCGTGTGGAAAGCAACAGGCAGCCAGGACAAAGGCACCATCGCCGCCGGCTGGTCCGGCCGTATCATCGTTGCCGCCTTGGTCATCTGGTTCATCGGCCTGCCACTCATCAGCGGTTCGCCCTTGGACATCAACCTCATGCTCATCACCGTCCTCGTCTGCGGTTTCCTGTGGATGGGCGCGTCCAGTTCCATTCACCACGCAAAGCTCCGCAGCCGCCTTTACCTCGTGAGCGCTGCGGGCCTGGCAGAGCGCGCCGTGGGCGTACCGAACTCAGCCACCGTGGCCGACGTCCTGGACATATCACCGACCGGAAGTCCCGCCGTCGTGATCTGTGGTCCGGATGGCAAACCGCAGGGCGTAGTGGATTTCGGCGCAGCGGCCGCAGTGCCTCCGCAGTCGACGACGACGACGCCGGTCACCGCAGTGGCCCACGCCCTAGGCGCCGGGGCTTACGTCCCGGAATGGTCCAAGGGCCAGGAACTGATCCAGTACTTGGCACGGCTGGAGGGCGGCGAATACGCTGTGGTGGACCACAACGGAATCGTCACCGGGCTTCTCCGCCAGCAGGCAGTAGTGACGGCGATAACAGGTAAGGAAGCCCGCCGGAGCGGGCGCCCCTGACATCCTTGCCGGTAGAGTTGCATGCCGGCGGTTTTACCGAAGAACCCATTGATTTTTGGCGCCCATCCGCCAGCACGATGATGCGGCCAAGCCGTACAGGAGCGAGGAACAGTACATGAGCAGCGAAACCGCCGCCCCCGAAGCAAACGCCGGCACCGACGAGGCATCCGCCAGCCAGGCAATGACCGGCCACGCCGTGCAGCCGACGGGCGCTGCGCGCCGCCGCGGGCCTTTCCGCGTCGGTGAGCGGGTCCAGCTCACTGACGAGCGCGGCCGCATGAACACCATCACCCTGGAGGTGGGCGGTGCTTTCCACACCCACCGCGGCTTCCTGAACCACGACGAAATCATCGGCAAGGTGGATGGCTCCGTGGTCAGCAACAACGTTGGCCAGCAGTACCAGACGCTGCGCCCACTGCTCTCCGACTTCGTGTTGTCCATGCCACGCGGCGCTGCTGTGGTCTACCCAAAGGACGCCGGCCAGATTGTCACCATGGCCGACATCTTCCCGGGCGCACGCGTCGTGGAAGCCGGCGTCGGCTCCGGCGCCCTCTCCATCTCCCTGCTGCGCGCCGTGGGTGACGGTGGCTACCTCCACTCGTTTGAGCGTCGCGAGGAATTCGCCGACATCGCCCGTGGCAACGTGGAGACCATTTTCGGTGGACCGCACCCGGCATGGCAGATCTCCCTGGGCGACTTCCAGGAAGAAGTGGTCAAGGCTGAGGCTCCAGGCTCCGTGGACCGTGTGGTCCTGGACATGCTCGCTCCGTGGGAGTGCCTTGATGCTGTGGCCACCGTCCTGGCGCCCGGTGGCGTCTGGATCAGCTACGTGGCCACCGTCACCCAGTTGTCCCGCACAGCCGAGGCCATCCGTGCTGACGGACGCTTTACCGAGCCTGATGCTTGGGAGTCCATGGTCCGCGGTTGGCACCTCGAGGGCCTTGCCGTCCGTCCTGACCACCGCATGGTAGCCCACACCGGCTTCCTCCTGGTGACCCGCCGCCTCGCCGACGGTGTCACCGGAATTTCCGTCAAGCGCCGCCCGTCCAAGACGGAGTTCAGCGAAGAGGACCTCAACGCGTGGACTCCTGGCGCAGTGGGGGAGCGGTCAGTTTCCGACAAGAAACTCCGCCGTGCTGCCCGTGACGCCATCGCCGGCACCAACGTCCAGGACGATCCCGCAGTCACAAACTGACAAAGGTCACAATAGGGTCCGCATTCCGAATGTCACCCAGCACCCTGAGCTTTTCGGGACTAAGGTCTTCTTAAGCGCAGGAAGGGGCTGATGAATCGTGGATACGTCAAACAACGACCTTGGACGGCCGACGCCGGAGGAAGCACACGCCACAGCGGAAGAAGCAGCAAGCCGGGGGCTTTCCGCTGTCCAACCGCCCGAGCCCTCGAGTGATCTGACCGTTGCCGAACGGCAAATCAATATCCTCCGGGACAAGCTTCGCCACATTGACCGCCAGTTGGCCGCCGCTACCCAGAACAACAGCAAGCTCGTGGGCATGCTGGAGACGGCGAAGGCCGAGATCCTCCGTTTGAAGGGTGCACTGGAGCAGGAGGGCCAACCACCCTACAGCTTCGGAACCGTGGTGCAGATCAATCCGCGAAAGCAGCCGGCTGCAGGCAGTTCCGGCCAGGCCGCCACCGAGGAGTCAGTGGACATCTTCAATTCCGGCCGGAAAATGCGGGTGGGTGTCAGCCCACTGGTCAATCTGAACCAGCTCGCAGTGGGGCAGGAAGTCCTCCTGAACGAGGCATTGCTGGTGGTAGCCGGCCTCGGCTACGAACGCGCCGGTGAACTGGTGACGCTCAAGGAAATGCTTGGCAAGGACCGCGCACTGGTGGTGGGCCGGGCCGATGAAGAACGGGTGGTCCGGCTTTCGGGCGCCCTGCAAAGTGTTCACTTGAAGGTCGGCGACGCACTGTCCTTGGATTCCCGCACCGGTTACGCCCTTGAGAAGGTGCCGCGGGCCGAGGTGGAAAACCTCGTCCTCGAAGAAGTCCCGGATATCACCTACCAGGACATCGGTGGCCTTGGCCCCCAGATCGAACAGATCCGCGACGCCGTGGAGCTGCCCTTCCTGCACCCGGACCTCTACCGTGAGCACGGGCTGAAAGCCCCCAAAGGCATCCTCCTCTACGGCCCCCCGGGCTGCGGCAAAACCCTCATCGCCAAAGCCGTGGCGAATTCGCTTGCAGCACGTGCGGCGGAACGTGCCGGCAACACCGACCTCAAGAGCTACTTCCTGAACATCAAGGGTCCGGAGTTGCTGGACAAGTACGTGGGCGAGACTGAGCGGCACATCAGGTTGATCTTCTCCCGCGCACGGGAAAAGGCGTCCGATGGCAGCCCGGTAGTTGTTTTCTTCGATGAAATGGACTCGCTCTTCCGCACCCGAGGCACCGGCGTTTCCTCAGACGTGGAAACCACCATTGTTCCGCAACTGCTCAGTGAGATCGATGGCGTGGAACGCTTGGACAATGTGATTGTCATTGGCGCCTCCAACCGTGAGGACATGATCGATCCCGCCATCCTCAGGCCGGGCCGCCTTGACGTGAAGGTCAAGATCCAGCGTCCCGACGCCGAAGCTGCGGCTGACATTTTCGCGAAGTACATCACCACTGACCTGCCCTTCCACGCGCAGGACCTGGCCGAATATGGCGGAGACGTCCAGGCCACTGTCGACGCCATGGTCCAGCGCACCGTGGAAGCCATGTACTCAACGGAGAAGTCCAACGAATACCTCGAGGTAACCTACGCCAACGGCGACACCGAGATGCTCTACTTCAAGGACTTCAACTCCGGTGCCGTGGTGCAGAATGTGGTGGACCGTGCCAAGAAGTACGCCATCAAGGACCTCCTGACCAACAACCAAAAGGGACTCCGCATTGAGCACCTGCTGCGGGCCGTGGTGGACGAGTTCCGTGAGCACGAGGATATGCCCAATACCACCAACCCGGACGACTGGGCACGGATCTCCGGCAAGAAGGGCGAGCGGATCACCTACATCCGTACCATCGTCCAGGGCAAGGCCGGCCAGGAACCGGGCAAGTCCATTGAAACCACTGCCAACACGGGCCAGTACCTGTGACAGCAAGACCCGAAGGTACGCCCGCTGAGAAATTGCCCGCCGGCGGTGCCATGCGCGTCATGGGCTCGGAAACTGAATACGGCATCCATGCACCATCGGCTCCTGGAGCGAACGCCACCATGATGTCCGCGAGGATCATCCAGGCGTATGCCGCAGTCACCCGGCAACGGGCGGCCGGGGGAGCGGAAACACGCTGGGACTACACCGACGAGGAACCGTTGCACGATGCCCGCGGCTGGACCGTGGACCGGGCCGCGGCGGACCCCAGCCAGCTGACTGACCAGCCACCAGTGCTCGACGCCGAGGCAGTCGCGTTGGCCTATGGCCGCCAGGAGTTGGAACTTGATGGCGCGGACGAGTCCGGTTCCCTGCTGATGAACATGGTTTTGGGCAACGGTGCACGCCTTTATGTGGACCATGCGCACCCGGAGTACTCGAGCCCTGAGGTCACCAACCCCCGGGATGTTGTTGCGTGGGATGCGGCAGGCGACTTGGTTGCCTTGGCCACTGTCCGGAAGGTGGCGGCCGATGCCGGCCTCCCTCCCATCAACCTCTACAAAAACAACACGGACAACAAGTCAGTGTCCTATGGCTCGCATGAAAACTACCTCATGCCGCGTTCGGTTCCCTTCGGCGACATCATTCGCGGCCTCACGCCGTTCTTTGTGTCCCGCCAGGTCATCTGTGGGGCCGGACGCGTTGGACTGGGGCAGGACAGTTCGACCCCCGGTTACCAGATCAGCCAACGCGCCGACTTCTTCGAGGCAGAGGTGGGGCTGGAAACAACCATCCGGCGCCCCATCATCAACACCCGGGATGAGCCGCACGCAACAGCTGACAAGTACCGCCGCCTTCACGTCATCATTGGCGACGCCAACCTCAGCCAGGCCTCGAACTACCTCAAATTCGGCACCACTGCCATGGTCCTGAGCCTGATCGAGGCCGGTCAGGCGCCCAGGATAGAGGTCCACGAACCCGTCCAGGCACTTCAGGCCGTCAGCCATGACACATCGCTCACGGCGACAGTGAGGTTGCTTGATGGCCGAAGGGTGACTGCCCTGGACATCCAGTGGATGTACTACGAGGCCGCCGCCAAACTTTCCCAGGAAACTGGAGTGGCGGATTCCGTGACCGGTGACGGCCACACCCATGGTGTTTTGTCGCGGTGGGAATCAACGTTGACAACCCTGGGCAGCGACCTCGATGCCGCCGCATCTTCTGTTGAATGGGTGGCCAAGAGGTCGCTCCTGGAAGGGTACCGGAAGCGCGACGGCCTGTCCTGGGACGACGCCCGGCTGGGTCTGGTTGATCTTCAGTGGTCCGATATCCGGCCGGAAAAGGGTCTCTACTACAGGCTGCTGTCCAAGGACCGCATGCTGAAGATCGTCGACGACGCCGACATCGCCCGGGCGGTGACCGAACCGCCGTCGGACACCCGCGCATACTTCCGCGGCCGTTGTGTCTCGAAGTTCGGGAAGGACGTGGTCGGGGCAAGCTGGGACTCTGTTATTTTCGACGTTCCTGGGTTGGGCAAGCTGCAGCGGGTCCCCACCCGCGAACCACTCCGGGGCACGGAGGCGTTGACCGGTGCGCTGTTTGAGCGCCACCAGGATGCAGGCGCCTTCCTGTCCGAGTTGATGGGCCGGAATGTACCCCCGGTAAAGAGCTGACGGCGCTCCGCCACGGGAAGATCCGGGCCTGGTCAAAGCCACACGCAGCAGCCCGCAGCGTGGCAATATGGCAGTAGGAAGTCTCCGTCATCAGGAGACTGACAGTAGGGAGAAAGAAAATGGCAGCACAGGAGCAGCAACAACCACAGTCACGGGACACCGAAGCTGAGGTGGATGTCCCTGAGGCCCCGCCCGCAGCACCTGCGGCACAGGCTTCGGACGCAACGCAGGGCGTCGATGACCTCCTCGACGAAATCGACGGCGTTCTCGAATCCAACGCTGAGGAATTCGTCAGGGCGTTTGTCCAAAAGGGTGGCCAGTAACCGGACCCGCTACAGGATGTACTGCCCGGCAGGCGTGAGGCCGCCGGGCATCGGAACGCAGAGTCGAAGGAGTGCAGCAATGCAGGACCCATCAACCGGCCCCCTGGCCACCCAGGCAACATCTTCTTTCACGGAGCATCTCCAACGCTCGCGTCCCGAACTCCTCCCGTTCAATCAGTCCTTACCCGCCGGCACCGTCCCGTCCTCGCCGCACGCCACCACGATCGTTGCTTTGACGTATCCAGGCGGCGTGCTGATGGCGGGGGATCGTCGCGCCACGATGGGCAACATCATCGCCAGCAGGCACATCGAGAAAGTCTTCCCTGCGGATGAGTACTCCGTCTTGGGTATTGCCGGAACCGCCGGCCTGGCCATCGACATCACCCGTCTTTTCCAGGTTGAACTGGAGCATTACGAGAAGATCGAGGGCACCTTGCTCAGCCTCGTGGGCAAGGCGAACCGCCTCGGCGCCATGATCCGTGGAAACCTGCCGATGGCCATGCAGGGAATGGCGGTCATTCCGCTGTTTGCAGGGTTTGACCACGTCTCCGGCGTGGGCAGGCTGTTCTCCTACGACGTCACCGGTGGCCGCTATGAAGAGCAGGAACACCACTCGGTGGGTTCTGGTTCAGTGTTTGCCCGCGGAGCCCTGAAGAAATTGTGGAAGCCGAACCTCTCCGAGGAAGCCGCCGTTGCGGTGGCTGTTGAGGCCCTCTACGACGCCGCCGACGACGATTCCGCCACCGGCGGGCCCGATCCCGTCCGCCAGCTGTGGCCCGTGGTCTACACCGTCAACCGCGCCGGGACGCGCCGTGTTCCGGAACGGGATTTGGCGGCCATAGCGGGCGCCATCGTCGAATCCCGCGCCATCGCTGGACGGGAGGCCTGAGATGACCCAGCAGTTCTACGTCTCGCCTGAGCAACTCATGAAGGACCGTGCGGACTTTGCACGGAAAGGCATCGCACGCGGGCGGTCAGTAGTGGTGATCAGCTGCGCCGACGGCATCGCGCTGATCGCAGAGAACCCCTCGCCGTCTTTGCACAAAATTGGTGAAATCTACGACAAAATCGCGTTCGCGGCGGTAGGCAAGTACAACGAGTTCGAGAGCCTCCGGCAGGCGGGTGTCCGCTATGCCGATGTCCGCGGCTATTCCTACGATCGCGAAGACGTCACCGCCCGTGGACTGGCCAGCGTGTATGCCCAGAGCCTCGGTGCCGTGTTCACGGCCGAACAGAAACCCTTCGAAGTGGAACTCGCCGTTGCCGAGGTCGGCTTGGCGCAGGAGCAGGACCACCTCTACCGGCTCACGTTTGATGGCTCCATCGCAGATGAGAACGGCTTCGTGGTCATGGGTGGACTCGCCGACCAAATTTCCGACGTCGTCAGCGGGGCTTGGGATCCTGAGCTCACCCTTGCCGGCGCCATGCGTTTGGCCCTGCGCGCCCTGTCCACGGACAAGGACGCCGATGCTCTGCCGGCCACCGCCGTCGAAGCTGCAGTGCTGTACCGCGCATCCGAAAGCCACCGCGGTTCCCGGAGGGCGTTCCGGAGGCTTTTGCCGGAGGACATGACCCGGTTGCTCACAGAGGAGGCTTGAGATGGACAAGAGAATATTTGGCATCGAAACGGAATTCGGGATCTCATATTCCAGCCCGGATTCACGGCCACTGGCTCCCGAGGAAGTAGCCCGCTACCTCTTCCGCAAGGTGGTCAGTTGGGGCCGTTCGTCCAATGTGTTCCTGACCAACGGCTCGCGGCTGTACCTGGATGTGGGTTCGCATCCGGAGTATGCCACGGCCGAGTGCGACGACCTCGCACAGTTGATCGCCCATGACAGGGCGGGTGAGCTTATCCTGGACGACCTCGTGGATGAGGCCCAGGCAAGGCTGGCGGCAGAGGGCTTCAACGGCACTGTTTACCTGTTCAAGAACAACACCGACTCCGCGGGAAACTCCTACGGCAGCCACGAGAACTACCTGATCCCGCGCCGCGGCGAATTTTCCCGCCTGGCTGAGATCCTCATCCCCTTCCTGGTGACGCGCCAGCTGATCGCCGGTGCAGGCAAGGTCCTCAAGACACCGCATGGGGCCACCTTCGCGTTCTCCCAGCGGGCGGACCACATCTGGGAGGGCGTGTCCTCAGCCACCACCAGGTCCCGCCCCATCATCAATACCCGCGATGAGCCCCACGCGGATGCAGAATTTTACCGCCGCCTCCATGTGATCGTCGGGGACAGCAATATGTCAGAAACCACGGCCCTGCTCAAAGTGGGAACAGTGGACCTGATCCTCCGCATGATCGAGTCGGGCGTCATCATGCGCGACATGCGGATGGAGAACCCCATCCGCAGCATCCGCGAAATCTCACATGACCTCACGGGCCGCGCCCTGGTCAGGCTTGCCAACGGCCGGCAGCTCACCGCCCTCGATATCCAGCGCGAATACCTCACCAAGGTCACTGAATTTGTCGCCACCAACGGGGCACACAACCCCCACGTACCGCTCATCCTGGACCTGTGGAAGCGCACGCTGGACGCCATCGAAAGCGGCGATACGTCTACCATTGATACCGAGGTGGACTGGGCCATCAAGAAGAAGTTGATGGACGGGTATATGCGCCGGCACGACCTCAGCCTGGACTCTCCACGAATCGCCCAACTTGACCTCACCTATCACGATATCTCGCGGCAACGCGGCATCTTCTTCCTATTGCAGGCACGGGGGGCAGCACGTCGGCTGGTCACGGAAACAGAGGTCAAGGACGCCGTGGACGCACCGCCGCAAACAACGCGGGCGAAACTGCGCGGAGACTTTGTCCGCCGGGCCCAGGAACTTGGCCGTGACTACACCGTGGATTGGGTCCACCTGAAGCTGAACGACCGCGCCCACCAGACAATTCTGTGCAAGGACCCGTTCCGGAGCGTCGACGAGCGGGTGGATGCGCTCCTGGACTCTATGAGCTGACTCCCAGCTTCACGGGCTATTCTGGATAGTGGTCTCTTCACGGGACCCAACCTGTTTGGAGGCGCTACGCGCCTTTCCGAGTGTCCCTTGCCCCGACGAAAGTGTCTTTTTTTGTGCGCCGACTCCTAGCAATCCTCCTGCCCGCCCTTCTGCTCATCACCGCCTGTGGCGGGGAGAGCACGCCGGCCGCCGAGCCCACCAGCAAGTCCGTAGGCGACGTCTCCAAGCTCGACTCCGTCAAGGTAACGGACAACGGCAACGACAAAGCGCCGGGCATTGAGTTCTCCAAGCCCCTCACCGTCGCTGAGCCCACGGTTGACGTCGTCAGTGAAGGCGATGGAGCCCGCGTAAAGGCGGGGCAGACGGCCGAACTGGCCTACGTCGCCGTGGACGGCAACGATGGCAAGACCCTTGAGGACGGCTACGCGACCGGCCCCCAGCCGATCGATCTGACGGATCAGATCAAGTCCAGCAATGAATTGATCTACAACGCCATTATCGGCGCCAAGGTCGGCAGTCACGTTGCCATCGCCGCCCCCGGCAATTCCTCGGGTGACACCCCTGCCGGCACGCAGCTGGTGGTCTTCAAGATTGTCTCTGCCAAGGACGCCGCTCCGGTCCTGGAGAAGCCCGAAGGTGAAACAGTGACTCCTCCGGCCGGCCTGCCCACCGTAAAGGAAGACGACAAGGGCATTCCGCAGATTTCCGTGGATGGCGTCGCTGCGCCCAAGGAACTCATCGCCCAGGACCTGATCAAGGGCTCTGGAGCTGCCGTCAAGGCCACTGACACCCTGACCGTCAACTACGTCGGTGTGAACCTCGTAGGTGGCACCAAGTTCGATTCGAGCTTCGACAGGGGAGAGCCCGCCAGTTTCCCCCTCACCGGCGTCATCAAGGGCTGGACACAGGGCCTTGAAGGCAAGACTGTTGGCTCGCGCGTGCTGCTGGTCATCCCGCAGGACCTGGCCTACGGTGAAACCGGCCAGGGTGAAGCCAAGGGCGACCTCGTATTCGTCGTCGACATTCTCGGCGTCAAGTAACCACCACCGAAACGTCGACAAGACTGCCGGGCACTGGCTTAAGCTGGTTCCTGACACCAATCCGTCCCTCACACCAAGGAGCAACCATGTCATTTGGTCAGCGTGACTTTGACCGCACCAAGCCCGAAATCGACTTCCCGGAAGGCGACGTCCCCACGGACCTTGTCATCACGGACCTCATCGAGGGCACCGGCACGGAAGCCAAAGCCGGCGACACCGTCTCCACCCACTACGTTGGCGTTGCCTGGTCCACCGGCGAGGAATTCGATGCTTCCTGGGGCCGCGGGGCTCCGCTGGACTTCCGCGTTGGCGTAGGCCAGGTCATCCAGGGCTGGGACCAGGGCCTGCTGGGCATGAAGGTCGGCGGCCGCCGTCGCCTGGAAATTCCTTCGGAGCTCGCCTACGGTTCCCGTGGCGCCGGCGGAGCCATCAAGCCCAACGAAGCCCTGATCTTTGTTGTAGACCTCGTGGCTGTCCGCTAGGGCACCCCTCAGGGCAAGGCGCGTTACCTTTCGGTTTTACCGGTTGGTGACGCGCCTTGCTGCTTTCCCGCCGGACTTTAGTAACGTAGCAACCGTGTCCGCATCCCGCACTGAACGACTTTTGAACCTTCTCCTGGCTTTGCTCAATACCAGGGTGGGCCTTCCACGCTCTGTCCTGCGCGAGAAGGTCTACCACGATTCCGCAGAGAATGACGTTGCCTTTGGGCGCATGTTCGAGCGCGACAAAGTGGACTTGAAACAGTTTGGCTTCGAGATCGAGACACTCACGGATCCGCGCCATTTCGGCGTCGATGACCCTGCGTCAACGCGCTACCGCATCGGCAAGGACTCCAACCGGCTGCCTGATGTGAACCTCACGCCTGCAGAATGCACCGTGTTGCTTCTCGCCGCGCAGCTGTGGGAACGGGCAGCGCTTGGCTCCGCAGCAGCCAATGCCGTCCGCAAGCTGCAAGCCGCAGGAGGCTTCACGGAGGTGGACCTCCCCGCCGGGGTCCAGCCCCGGATCAAACCAGCCGGACAGGCCTTCGACGACGTCGTGGCAGCCATGCATGGCAATCATCCGGTCCGCTTCGGCTACCTCGCGGTCAGTACCGGGCGTGAAGAAGTCCGCGAGGTTGAGCCCTGGGGACTCGGCAGCCGCTTTGGCCAGTGGTATCTTGTGGGCTTTGACCGGGAGAGAGGAGCCAAGAGACTGTTCCGGCTCTCACGGATGACTACCGCGGTAGCCGTGGTGCCAGGGAGCAGCTTCGAGCCTCCGGTCGGTTTCAATGCCAGGGCCGAACTGGACACCCTCCATGAACTGCCCGTGCAGCGGGCCACGCTCTCCGTCGACAAGGACCGCCTGCTTGCCTTGCGCAAGAGAGCCGTCGAAACAGCCCCGGTGGATTCCACCCGTGACCGCGTCATAGTGGAGTTCCGCGATCCCGAGGTACTCGCCGAAGAGCTGGCCTCATACGGCCCCCACGTCAAGGTGGACGGCCCGGCTGAACTGCGTGCCGCCGTCGTGCGCCGCCTCCAAGGTGCCCTGGACTTCGACGCCGGACCGCCCGTACCGGTGGTGTTCCCGGAGGCCGCACGGGCCCAGCGTGCCCGGAAGCGCACTTCGGAGGACCAACTTGCCAGGATGCTGCAGTTGGTCCCGTTCCTGGTCCATCATCAGGGTCTCCATATCCAGGAAGTCGCAGACCACTTCGGCATTACCCGCAAGGCACTGATTGATGACCTCAAGATCCTCATCTGCTCGGGACTCCCTGAGGGATATCCGGATGACCTCCTGGACATCCAGTGGGAAAACGACCACGTGTATATCTCCGAACACCTGGACCTGAACCGCCCGGTACGCTTCAGCGAGGATGAAGCCGCTGCCTTGCTGACCGGATTGGCCATGCTGGGAGACCTTCCGGCCTTGGCGGGCGTCTCCGAAGACGAGCCCGGGAGAGCCCTGGAATCTGTCACCATCAAACTGACCGGTGCTGCAGGGCAGGCGGGACGTTTGGCAGGCGCAGTAGCCGGTCAATCCGTTGAGCCCGAGCAGTCGCAGGCGTTCGCCGTCATTACTCAGGCGATCAGGGACGGCCGCCAGCTGCACCTGAAGTATCTTTCCCGGCAGCGGGATGAGCTGAGCGAACGTGACGTTGACCCCCTGCGGCTCTATTCGCTGGACAACACGTGGTACTTCGAGGCGTATTGCCACAGCAAGGCCGGCATCAGGAACTTCCGCCTGGACAGGGTGGAAATCGTCGAACAGAACGGGCGCCCTGCCTCAGGGACGGCTACTGCGGAGCAGGACTTCCCTGCCCGCTTGTTTACGCCCAGCGACGACGACGTCCTGGTGGTGCTGCAACTGACCAGGCAGGGTTTGGGGCTGGCCGATGACTATTACGCGGAGCGCACGGCGCAACTGTCCGACGGCGGCCTCCTCGCCGAGGTGCGGTTCGGCACAGCGGAGTGGCTTCCCATGTTCGTTTCCCAGCACGGTGGCTCCGTCCGGATTCTGGAACCCGGGGCGCTGCGCAACCAAACCAGGGCATGGCTTAACGTGGCCGTGGAGCAGTACGACTCTCCGTCCGACCGCGCGGCTGGCTAGACTACTCAGATGCCTTGGTGGTTCTGGATCCTGTTGTGGATCGCGCTCATAGCCCTGTCGTTGCTGCTTCACCTGACGCTGGGGTATCGCTTGTTCAGAAAATTCATGTCAACTGTTCATGAACTGGGCGACGCGGGTAAACGTTTCAGCAACCTTTCACCTGTCGCCGAAACCTCCGATGTTGAAACCTCGGAAAACCGCCCCGGGCCTGGGTCTGCAATTTTTGCCTCACCGGATCAGATGCGTCATGATTACCTGACGGCCAAAGCCTTCCGCCAGGAAGTTCGTCGCCAAAGGCGCGTCAGGCGCAAAGCAGAGCGGGGTCAACCCCAATCCCTGCACGACATTGAATTCAGATAGACGTAGGATGTATCCAAAAGGAAAGGACCTCCCCACATGAGGCTCGAAGGCTGGCATCTCATCATCATCATCGTCCTGGCTCTGGTGCTCTTCGCAGCGCCGAAGCTGCCGTCCATGGCGCGCAGCATTGGGCAGTCGATGCGCATTTTCAAGTCTGAAGTCCGGGAAATGAAGAAGGACGGTTCTTCCGAAACGAAGGACTCCCAGGACGCTTCCGACGCCGTTGAAGGCAAGGTAGTAGGCCACCCGGACGCCAAGGCCAAGAACACCGGCGAGACTGACGTTCCGCCCTCCAACCGCGTCTAAAGAGAGTGGTGGAAACGAAGGGGCGCAAGGCCAACCCCGAAGCCCGGATGGCGCTCCTTGACCACCTCAAGGAGCTGAAGAACCGGCTCTTCAAGGCTGCAATCGGCATCATCCTGGGCACCGTGGTGGGCTTCATCGTCTACCAGCCGCTTCTGGAGGCCCTGATCAAACCGATCAAGGACCTCAACGAGAAGGAGGGGCGCGCCGCTACCCTGAACTTTGATGGAGTGGCCAGCTCGTTTGACCTCATGGTGCAGGTCTCGGTCTTCCTCGGCGTGCTCCTCGCCTGCCCGGTGTGGATCTACCAGCTCTGGGCCTTCATTGTGCCTGGGCTGCACAAGAAGGAACGGCGCCTGGCGTTGGCCTTCGTGGCGGCGGCCGTGCCCCTGTTCGTGGGCGGTGTTCTCCTTGCCTGGCTGGTGCTCCCCAATGCAGTCAGGGTGTTGACAGACTTCACCCCGTCGGGTGCCTCCAACTTCATCACCGCCCAGGTGTACCTGGCGTTTGTCCTGAGGCTCCTGCTGGCGTTCGGCATCGCCTTCCTGGTTCCCGTGGTGCTGGTTGGGCTGAACCTCGCCGGGATCGTCAAGGGCAAACAACTCATTAAGAGTTGGCGCATTACCATCTTCCTGGTCTGCTTGTTCGCTGCAATGGCCGCTCCCGGTGCTGACGCCATGAGCATGTTCTACCTGGCCGCGCCCATGCTGCTCCTGTTCTTTGCGGCCATCGGAGTCTGCGTCCTTAACGACCGTCGCCGTGAGCGTCGTGCCATCAAGAAGGCAGCTGAGACTGAAGCCACGGCAGACATCGCCACCCCGGCAACGGATCTGGAGAATCTCTAGACCGTGGGCCACTAGGCTTGATGCATGTCCTCCATATCCGGGTCTCCATCACCATCAGAGAGCTACCAGGCTGCAGCGCAGCGGGCTTCTGAGTCGAAAACCTATCTGGGCGCTTTCGCCCGATCCTTGGATTTTGACCTGGACGACTTTCAACGCGAGGCATGCAGGTCCCTCCAGGAGGGCCGTGGTGTCCTGGTGGCAGCACCCACGGGCGCAGGCAAGACGATCGTGGGGGAGTTCGCGATCTACCTTGCTCTGGAACGAGGCCTCAAGGCTTTCTACACCACCCCCATCAAGGCGCTGAGCAACCAGAAGTTCTCGGAGCTGGCGTCAAAATACGGCGCTGCGAACGTTGGCTTGCTGACAGGCGATACCACCATCAACGGTGACGCGCCTGTGGTGGTCATGACCACCGAAGTCCTGCGGAACATGCTGTATGCAGACTCGGAGACCTTGGGCGACCTGGGGTTTGTGGTGATGGACGAGGTCCATTACCTGGCCGATCGCTTCCGCGGTGCTGTGTGGGAAGAAGTCATCATCCACTTGCCCAGCGAGGTCCAGGTGGCTTCGCTCAGTGCCACTGTTTCCAATGCTGAAGAGTTTGGCGCCTGGCTGGATACTGTCCGGGGCGATACCGATGTCATCGTCTCCGAACACCGACCGGTGCCGTTGTGGCAGCACGTCATGGTGGGCCGCGAAATAGTTGACCTTTTCGCAGGCGACACCACCTTCGATGAAATTGCGCCCCAGGCCACCGGCGCACCGGAGACTGAGGTGCCCGATATTTCCGAGGCCGCCGAGGTAGCCAGCGAACCCGCCCCCACGGACCGGCGGAACGACCATGCCAAGCGTTCCTCCGCCGCCAAAGTCCAGCAGGCCGTCACCGGACCTGAGTTTGAGGTCAATCCGGATCTGCTGGCCATGGCCCGTTCCGAGAGCCGCATGAACATGAGCGGCCGCTTTGGCCACGGAGGACGCAGCCGCCGTCGTCAGGACCGTCACCGCGATGAACGCCAGCAGTCCGAGCAGCGCAGCCCGGTTCGCAAGGCAAGCCGGCCCCAGGTCATTGAGAGCCTCAGGCGCCAGGACCTGCTCCCTGCCATCACGTTCATTTTTTCCAGGGCCGGCTGTGACGCTGCCGTTGCCCAGTGTGCAGCCTCCGGGCTATGGCTGACAACGGAGCGTGAACAGCAAATCATCGCCCAGCGCGTGGACGAAGCCAGTCACGAAATTCCTGCGGACGATCTCGACGTGCTCGGTTTCTGGGGCTGGCGCGACGGACTGGTCAGGGGCTTTGCCGCCCACCACGCGGGCATGCTGCCCACGTTCAAGGAAGTGGTGGAAAAGCTCTTTGCCGACGGCTTGGTCAAGGCCGTCTTCGCCACCGAAACGCTGGCCCTGGGCGTCAACATGCCGGCCCGCTGCGTGGTGCTGGAAAAACTGGAAAAGTTCAACGGTGAAGCCCATGTCAATATCACGGCGGGGGAGTACACCCAGCTGACGGGCCGCGCAGGACGCCGGGGCATCGACGTCGAAGGCCATGCCGTGGTGCTGTGGCAGCCGGGGACCGACCCCGCAGCTGTGGCAGGCCTGGCTTCACGGCGCACATACCCGCTGAACTCCAGCTTCCGGCCCACCTATAACATGAGCATCAACCTGATTGCCCAGTTTGGCCGCGTTCGCGCCCGCGAAATCCTGGAGTCATCTTTTGCCCAGTTCCAGGCAGACCGCTCCGTGGTCGGTATTGCCCGGCAGGTGCGGGGGCGCGAAGAGTCTTTGGCTGGCTACGCCAAATCCATGCAATGCCATCTGGGTGACTTTACCGAGTACGCAAAACTCCGGCGCGAGCTGGGCGATGCAGAGAATTTCGCGGCCCGCGACCATCAGCGTGCCCGCAAGTCCCACGTTGCCGACTCCCTGGCCCGGCTGATCCCCGGCGATGTCATCAGTATCTTCAGCGGCAGGCTGGCCGGCCATGCGGTTGTTCTCGAGGTAGATCCGAATGCCCGCGAGCCCCGGCCATCGGTGCTGACCTCGGATAACCAGCTTCGTCGGATCGGCGTGCACGATCTCGAGGGACCGGTCTCGCCCGTGACGCGGATCCGCATACCCAAATCGTTCAATGCCAAGGTGCCCAAGGCCCGCCGCGACCTCGCCTCCTCCATGCGCCACGCCATCAGTGAAGATGCACCGCACAGCCGCCGCAACAGCAGGCACGAGGACTTCGGCCTGGGGGCCCGCCTTCCCGACCAGGAAAAGAAGATCACTGATCTGAGGCGTGCGCTCCGGGCCCACCCCTGCCACGGCTGCAGCGAGCGGGAAGACCACGCCCGGTGGTCGGAGCGCTGGTGGAAGTTGCGCAAGGAAACCGACGGACTGGTCCGCCAGATCCAGAGCCGCACCAACACCATCGCCAAAACGTTCGACCGCGTGTGTGATCTGCTCTCCGCGTATGGCTACCTGGAGACGAACGACGCCGGCCACGTCACCATCAGCGTCGACGGGCAGCGGCTTCGCCGGATCTATGGCGAGAAGGATCTGCTCATTTCCCAGTCGGTCCGGCGCGGGGCCTTGAACGATCTCGATGCCGCCGAGTTGGCGTCTTTGGCCAGCACGCTGGTCTATCAAGCCAAACGCGAAGACCGCGGCCTGCGGCCCAAGATGCCCAGTGTTTCGTTGGAGTCCGCCGTGGATATTGTCGTCCGCGAATGGTCCCAGCTGGAGGACACCGAGGAACACCACAGACTCCCTTTGACTGGCGAGCCGGAACTTGGACTGATGTGGCCCATGTATAAGTGGGCCAAGGGCCGCCACCTTCAAGATGTCCTGAGCGGAACCGACCTCGCTGCCGGCGACTTTGTCCGCTGGGCCAAACAGGTAGTGGACCTCCTTGACCAATTGGCCAAGATCCCCCAACTCGACCCCAGAGTGGCACGGATCTGCCGTGAGGCCATTGAGCTGGTTCGCCGCGGCGTCGTTGCCTACTCCACGGTGGCCTAGCGCCACCCTTCACTGATTGACTGTTTCCAACGCTCAAGGAGCACAACGAATGAACCAGCCAGGCGCGCCAGCCGGCCACCCCCGCCCTGCAGAGGACCGCAAGGTCACTATGTACCGCAACGGGTCCATTTATACGGCCGCTGATCCCTTTGCCACCGCCATGGTGGTGGATGGCGATACTGTCGCTTGGGTGGGCTCCGAGCAGGCCGCCACGTCCATCGCCGACTCGAACATGGAGATCATCGATCTCCGCGGCGCCCTCCTCGCTCCCGGCTTTGTGGACTCGCATGCGCACCTCACAGAAACGGGCCTTGCCCTTTCCGGCGTGGACCTTGCCACGGTGCGTTCAGCCAAGGAACTGCTCGACGCCGTTGCCACCGCCGGCGGCAACGGCACCATTGTGGGGCACGGTTGGGATGAGACAGCGTGGAACGACTCCTCGCTGCCCACCATGGAAGAACTTGACCGGGCTGGGGCTGGACGGCAGGTCTACCTTTCCCGCATTGATGTCCACTCCGCCCTGGTTTCTTCATCGCTGGCCGCAGCTGCCGGCCTGAAAGGCGTGGACGGGTTCTCAGGCGGCGCACGGGTGGTACGTGCAGCGCATACCGCCGCGCGCCTGACGGTCCGGCAGTTCCCCGAAGAGGTGCGGCGTGGACTCCAGGAACGTGCCCTCAAGGAAGCGGCGTCCCATGGCTATGTGGCCTTGGCTGAAATGTCGGCACCCCACATCTGCGGCCCGGACGACCTGCGCCTGGCAGTGTCGTGGAACGGCCTCGGCGGCAGCCCTGAAGTGCTCCCGTACTGGGGCGAGCTGGCCTCGTCTGTGGAGCACGCAGAGAACATTCTGGGCGGCCTGGGGACCAAGGTCCTGGGCCTCGCCGGAGACCTTAACGTAGACGGTTCGCTTGGTTCCCGAACAGCTGCCCTCCTGGATGACTATTCCGACGCGCCTGGGAACCGCGGCAGCTTGTACCTCTCTGTAGATGATGCAGCCCGACACCTTGCTGCAACCTCCCAGCTGGGCGTCCAGGCGGGCTTCCATGTCATTGGCGACGCTGGCCTGGCCGTTGTTCTCGAAGCCTTGGACGTTGCCGCAGCTGAGGTAGGGGAGCAGCGGATCCGGGCCGCGGGCCACCGGCTGGAGCACGTTGAACTTGCCGATCAGGCCGCCATCGACAAACTGGCCAAGTACTCCATCACTGTCAGCGTACAACCTGGCTTCGATGCCGCGTGGGGCGCTCCGGGCGGGTTGTACGAGCAGCGTCTGGCAGGTCGAAGCAAGGCCATGAACCCCTTCGCGTCCTTCTACGCGAGTGGTGTCCCCATCGCCTTTGGCAGCGACAGCCCTGTCACGCCTCTTCGTCCGTGGACCAGCGTGCGCGCGTGCTTGGAACACAGCAACCCGGAACAACGGATATCAGCCAGGGCTGCTTTCCTGGGCCATACACGCGCCGGCTGGCGTGCCGCGAAGTCCCGCAACCCCCTGATGGGCCAACTGGTGCCTGGTGCACCTGCCAGCTTCGCCGTGTGGGAAGTCGAGGAGCTGATGGTCCAGGTGGCAGACAGTCGCGTCCAGTCGTGGAGCACGGATCCGAGGGCGAGGACACCGCTGTTGCCCGCTCTGGATACCGGCAGCGACCCGCGGTGCCTGCAGACCGTCCGTGAGGGACAGGAACTGTTCGCCCACGAGTCGCTCCGCGTTTAGGCGTACCAATTTCCAGCTCGCCGGTGGCCTCCTGAACTGGGCCGACGCCAGGATCCGCAGGTCACCGGCCGGTTGACAGCGTGTGGTGAGTCCGTAGCATTGAGGCTCAACGGATGATCAGACCGGGGGCGAAAGCCACGGTTTGATGGTCCGGTCGCGGCCGGAGCACGTTCATGGTGGCGGCAAACAGGTGGGCAGGTCCGCAGCGACCCAGAAAACAGTTCGTCCGGGACTCAGTTGCCCGGCGCCACTGGACCTGGGCTTGTGGACCTGCCCGCGGCATGCCGCCCCGGCACCCCGCCTGTGTCCCACGCCACTACCGCCCAGGGAGTGCGCTGCGGCGTCCTATAATGGAGAGTTGCGCCAGAATGCCAGCCGCCACGGCTGGTCCGGCACACTGACCGCTCCATCAAGGAAAGGCCTCTTCTTGCGTGTCCTGACGATCATTCCCACCTACAACGAGCTCGAATCGCTCCCCGTAACCCTGGGGCGGCTGCGCGCAGCAGTTCCCGAGTCCGATGTTTTGGTGGTTGACGACAACAGCCCTGATGGTACCGGACAACTTGCCGACGAGTTCGCGGCCACGGACCACCAAGTTCACGTGCTGCACCGAAAGGGCAAGGAAGGCCTTGGGGCCGCCTACATCGCCGGCTTCAAGTGGGGGCTCGCTGCAGGATACGACGTCTTGGTGGAAATGGACGCCGACGGTTCGCACAAGCCGGAACAGTTGCCATTGCTCCTGGATGCCGTCAAGGACGGAGCCGACCTCGCCATGGGCTCACGCTGGGTCCCCGGAGGCAGCGTGGTCAACTGGCCGCTCTACCGCCAGGCGATCTCACGTATCGGCAGCACCTATGCCCGCATCATGCTCGGCGTGAAGATCAAGGACGTCACCGGCGGCTACCGCGCCTTCAAGCGCAGCACCCTGGAGGCCCTGAACCTGGATGAGGTCGAGTCGGTCGGCTACGGCTTCCAGGTGGACCTCGCATGGCGGGTGGCCAAGCTGGGTCTCCGCATCGAGGAACGCCCCATTACTTTTGTGGAGCGGGAGCTTGGTGCGTCCAAGATGAGCGGCAACATTGTGGTGGAAGCCATGATCAACGTCACCAAGTGGGGACTGGCGGCTCGCTGGGCAAAGCTCACCCGCAAATCGCCCGCCACGGCAAAGTAACCTTCCAACAGAAAGGCCGGGTCTGGTTCCCAAGGGAACCAGACCCGGCCTTTCTTGTCCGGGCTTACTTTTGTCCGGGTTGCAGACTAGGCGGAGCGGCGCTCTCCACGGCGCTCACGCAGAATGTTCAAACGATCCTCAAGGATCTGCTCCAGCTCAGGAAGGCTGCGGCGTTCCAGCAGCATGTCCCAGTGGGTGCGGACGGCTTTCTCGTTGGCGTCCACAGGACGCTCGCCATCAACCAGAAGAGCTTCCTTGCCGGTCTTGGAAACCCAGACCGGGGGAATCTCGGCCTCGGAGGAGAAGGTCACGAAGACCTGTTCGCCGTCCTCGCAGCGGTACTCGACCCGCTGGCGCGGTGCCGGTTCAACGCCGGATTCGGTTTCCATGCTTTGGGCGCCAAGACGCATACCCCGCAGGCTGCGATCGCTCATGATTACTCCCTCTGTCTGTACGCGGAGCAGGAACCCCGCGCTGGCCGTAAGCCGTTTTCACGATCCTTACGGACTACTTCTGCACACCTTGCATCACTAATTGCAACGCCTGGCCAAGCTTTTATGTTCCATCCAGGCTGAACCAGCCGGACAAATATCCCATTATACGCGGAACATCTCCTACTACTCAAAAGCCACGACACGCAACGAGCGGCCAGCCGGAATGGCTGACCGCTCGCACCGCCAGAACCTCTGGTTATTCGGCTGGCCGTGAATGCTCCGCGGATGCTGTGGGAGCGGGCGCCTTGCTGTCGTCATTGCCACCGAAGAGACCTACGGGGGAGTCCCCGTTGTTCCCGCCGAGGGCGCCGCCGATGCCTTTAAGTGCTTCGCCGACTTCGCTGGGAATGATCCAGAGTTTGTTCGAGCTTCCTTCAGCGATCTTCGGGAGGGTCTGCAGATACTGGTAAGCAAGAAGCTTCTGGTCCGGGTTGCCCTTGTGGATGGCGTCGAAGACCTTCTGGATGGCCTGGGCTTCACCGTCGGCGCGGAGGATGGCTGCCTTGGCGTCACCCTCAGCTGCGAGGATGGCCGCTTGGCGCTGGCCTTCAGCAGTGAGGATTTGCGACTGCTTGGTACCTTCGGCGGTCAGGATGGCCGCACGACGATCCCGCTCTGCGCGCATCTGCTTTTCCATCGAGTCCTGGATGGAGTGCGGCGGATCAATCGCCTTCAGCTCCACGCGCGACACGCGGATTCCCCAACGGCCCGTGGCTTCGTCGAGGACGCCTCGCAGCTGACCATTGATCTGGTCGCGCGACGTGAGCGCCTCTTCGAGGTTCAGCCCGCCCACCACGTTACGGAGCGTGGTGGTTGTCAGCTGCTCGACTGCCTGGATGTAGTTGGCGATCTCATACGTAGCCGCCCGGGGATCAGTGACCTGGAAGTAGACCACGGTGTCGATCGAGACCACCAGGTTGTCCTCAGTGATAACCGGCTGCGGCGGGAAGGACACCACTTGTTCGCGGAGATCGAGGAGCGGCAGGAGCCGGTCGACGAACGGGATCAGGATGGTAAGGCCCGGGTTCAGCGTGCGCTGGTACTTGCCGAGCCGTTCAACGACGCCGGCGCGGGCCTGCGGGATGATCCTGACCGAGCGGACCAACACTATAATGACAAAAATAACGAGAACAATCAGCACAATTGCTGCTGCTGTTCCTCCTAAGCCGTCCATACATCTCCTTCGTTCCCCAACTGCGTGGTTTGATGCGGCGGTCCGGCCAGGCTGCCGAACCGCGTGAATTTAAGGCGCGTTATCAGCGCGGGCTGTTTTCGGCCGGCGAGGTGACTACCGCCGTCGCGCCGTCGATTTTAGTGACCTGGACTGTGGCGCCGGCGTCGATGACACCGGCGATACTGCGGGCGCTCCAGACGTCACCGCCAATTTTGACGAGCCCACTGGTGCCGCTCACGGCTTCAATGACGAGAGCGGGCTGGCCAATCAGCCGGTCGATGTTGGATCGCTGCTCTTCGGGACCCTTGTGAAGGTGTTTCAGCGCTACGGGCCGCACGAAGGCGATCATCAGGAGGGAAACCACGCAGAAGATGACAATCTGGAGCCAGAAATCCGCGCCGGCGAAGTCAGCCACCAAGCCGGCCAAGGCTCCTCCGCCCAGCATGATGAAGAAGAGGTCCAAGGTGAGCATTTCCACCACTGCGAACGCGAGGAAGACTGTGAGCCAGAGGGCCCACCAATTCTCGCCGAGCCATTCAAACATCATTTCCCCCTTGGTCCCGGACCCCGCGGGGCGGGATCACAGTCGCTGTTCTTCCATCCTAGCCCGATGCGCTGTCCCACGTCAGGGCACGGTAAAGACGTTGATCCGGAATTTGGCAGTGGTGGACACAGAACCGGTGGGCTCGCCCACCGGTCCCTGATCCCGGAGATGGTGGCCGGCGGGACCCATATACGCGAGGTCGCCCATCTGCGGGCCGGTCAGCTCCAAGGGCACATCCAGGCCGAGGACCCCAGCGGGGCTGAAATACCCCTTCATGGTGTCAGCCAAACGTTCTTCCTTGCCCTCTTCGATGCCCAGCATTCCCGTCCTGGCAGCAACCTCGGCAAGATGGCCCGGCCTGGGTGTCACCACGATCAGTTTCCCGCCGGGACGGATGACCCTCGCAAACTCGGCTGGGTTGCGCGGGGCAAAGACCACCATGACCACGTCCACCGAATTGTCAGCCACCGGTAAAGGACGCCAAATGTCCCACACCAGGTTGGCCGCCTGGGGGTTGAGCCGGGCAGCCCTGCGGAGCGCAAACTTGGAGATGTCCAGGCCGATCGCCGCAGCCCCGGATTCTTCGGTGACGGCATGGAGGTAGTGCCCAGTCCCTGTGCCGGCATCCAGAACCACCGCGCCGGGAAGGCGAAGCGCCCCGGCCGCCTCTTCTGCGACTGCGGCGGCCAAAGCAGCATAGTGGCCTGCGTCCAGGAACCGGTAACGTGCTGCCACCATGTTGGCAGTATCGGCTTCAAAGACTGTGCCCTTGCCCGTCAACAGGTTGAAGTAGCCCTGTTTGGCGGAGTCGAAAAGGTGCCCCGACCCGCAGGCCAGCGTCCTGTGCGGATGTTCCTTCAGCTGGAGCGCCCCTTGGCACAGCGGACAACGGAGGGCAGCGACGGCGTCGGACAACATGGCTTCAATCCTACGGCTGGACGGAGTGTCAGGTGCCGGGCACCGTTCTCCCGGGCTAGGCTCACCCTCGTGAAACCCGAGCAACTGCCACTGCTGAACTCCGTGTCCGCCCCTGCCATCCACCCTGATGGGACCAAGGCGGTGGTTTCCGTCACCAGGCCGGATTTTGACGCTGACAGTTATGTTGGCCAGCTGTGGACAGTACCTCTGGACAACACCAAGCACCCCCGTCGCATTACCCGCGGTTTCAGGGACAGCTCGCCTGCCTTCTCACCCGACGGCCTTGTCCTGGCCTTCCTCCGGAGCGATCCCGACGGCAAGCCGCAATTATTCGTCGTGGAGGCTGCCGGCGGCGAACCGCAGCGGATCACAGATCAGCACACCGGAGTGGCAGGATTCGTGTGGGCGCCCGATTCGCACCGGATTGCTTTCCTGGCGCGCGTCCCGGAACAAGGGCGTTATGGAACGGTGGAGGGTGTGACCTCCGGCGGCGAGGATGCCCGGCTGCTCACTGCGAACCAATACAGAATGAACGGCGTGGGGTACACCACCGATCAGCGCCAGCAGGTCTTCGTTGTTGAGGTTCCGGAGTTGGGCGGGGAGCCTGCGGTAGCGCCCCGTGGGCGCGCGGCACACGAACAGCCAGCACCTGCGGGGCACGGGATTCCAGCGGCCAGGCAACTGACGTTTGGCGATTCAGACCACGAGTCCCCATGCTTTTCTGCCGACGGCTCGCACCTTTACTTCGTAGCGGCGCTGCATGAAGGGCACGACGACGATCTTGTCACCTCGGTTTACAGGGTGGACGCCGGCGGAGGCGAGCCGTCCGTCGTCGAACCATCCAATGCCGGCCTTCAAACCGTCACCGGCGTCCGAGCCTCCTTGGATGGACGCTGGCTGTTTTATACCGCCCAAGGTCTGGGAACTACGGGCAAGGACTTCGTTGCCCGGAACGGCGTCCTGTACGTCATGCCAGTTGGCGGCGGTGAAGCCGCAGCCCTGACCGATGAAGAACACCTGGACGTTTCAGGGCCTTTGGAACCGAGCGGACCTGCCAGCATGCTTGTCCTGAACACGGCTCTGGGCAGTGTTGAACTGCTCGACGTTCCCGCCGATGGTGAGATCATGCCCCTGGTCCATGGTGCCCGGGTGGTCATTGGCGCAACGGTTGCCGCCAACGGTGAGATCGCGGTGAGTCTCTCCGACGCATCAACCGTGGGCGACGTCGCTTCCCTGGTACGCGGGGAACTGCGCTTGTTGACCGACTTCTCAGCCGCGCTCAGGAACAACTCGCGGGTCAGCGAGCCCTTGGACTTCGAGGCCGAATCCTCTGATGGGCATCCGGTGCATGGTTGGCTGGTCCTGCCGGACGGGCCCGGACCACATCCGGTGTTGCTGTCCATCCACGGTGGTCCGTTCGCCCAGTACACCGGAGCTTTCTTCGATGAAGCGCAGGTTTACGCTGCCGCCGGATACGCAGTGGTGATGTGCAATCCCCGTGGCTCAGCCGGTTACGGCCAAACGCACGGCCGTGCCATCAAGGAGCGCATGGGAACCGTGGATATGCAGGACGTGCTGGCGTTCCTGGATGCGGCCTTGGCCGTCCATAGCGCGGTGCTGGACAAGGACAGGGTGGGCATCATGGGTGGTTCCTACGGGGGTTACCTGACCGCCTGGACCATCGCCCACGATCACCGCTTCAAAGCAGCGATCGTGGAACGCGGATTCCTGGACCCGGTCAGCTTCGCGGGGTCCTCCGACATTGGCTGGTTTTTCGGCGGTGAGTACACGGGTGGCACTCCTGGGCAGATGACGGCCCAGAGCCCTATGGCAGTTGTGGGTACCGTCCAAACTCCAACGCTGGTGGTGCACAGTGAAAACGACCTTCGATGCCCCATCGAACAAGGGCAGCGCTACTACTCACACCTGAAGGCCCAGGGAGTTGATACCGCTTTGTTGGTTTTCCCGGGCGAGGACCACGAATTGTCCCGGTCGGGGACGCCGCACCACCGCAGGCAGCGCTTTGACCACATCCTTGGCTGGTGGGCACGGTACTTGCCTACTGCGTCGAATCACGAGGAGGACTAGCTGTACCAAGCCAGCGGGCCGCTGAACCTGGCCTTGGCCGTCAGCGCAGGAAGCCCAGGCTCCGGCGTGCATCCTCGATCTCCGGAGTTGCCCAGCGGGCAGAATGTTCCGCATTGCTGGACAGCGACCTGATTTCGGCTCGGTCCAGGTACAGCGTGCCGAGGAGATGGTCCGTCTCGTGTTGCACAATGCGCGCCTGCCAGCCTGAGAACCATTCCTCCACTGGCTCACCCGCGGGCGTAACGTAGCTCAGCTCTACATTCCGGTGACGGGTTACCACTGCCTGGTAACCGTTGACGGAGAGGCAGCCTTCATAGAAGGAGGCCGTCTCGACTCCCAACGGACGGCACTGCGGGTTCACGATGGCGAAAAACTCCATATGCTCCCGATGCCGCACCGCGGCGGACGCAGGGTCAAGATCGTACTGGTCCTCCAGCACGGCCACCTGCAGCGGGATGCCCAGCTGGGGCGCAGCCAAACCGACGCCGGGAGCGTCGTGCATCACCTCGCGCATCCGATCCACCAGGGCCATCAGTTCGACGTCGTCCAGCTGGCCATCGTACGGGGCGGCGAGTTGACGCAGCACGGGGTGTCCGGCCTGGACGATCGGGGGAAGTTCTTCCGCATCAAGCAACCTGCGGACAGCGTCCCGTATCTGGGTGGGGTTGAAGTCCGTGGCCGGGCTCGCGGCCTCGTGATGAGGTTGATGGTTCATGGCACGAGCCTATCGCCACGGCTGTCCGTTACGTTGGGCTAGGCTCGACGGATGACCGATTCATCTTCTTTGGACCGCGTACTGGGTTTCGTCCGGACTGTTGAAGCCGGCGGTGGAGCAGCTGAGCTGCGGCCATACCTTGCCGAGGATTTTCAACTCACTGAGTGGCCCCATGCGTTGTCCAAAACGGGTTCCACCAGGAACCTGCAGGACACTCTGGCCGGCGCCGACCACAGCAAGGACATTGTTGCCGATCAGCGATTCGAGGTAGTCCGCACCACCAGCGAAGGCGACCGCGTGGTACTCGAGATGAACTGGTCGGCCACGCTGCTCCTTGACCTGCCGCACTGGGACCGTGGCGATACCATCAGGGCCAGGAGCACAGCGGTCTTTGAGCTGCGGGACGGGCTGATTGTCAGCCAGGACACGTACGACTGCTATTACACGACGCCGGAGTAGCTATCGCATGGTGAAACGCCGTTCCACCAACCCTGCTATCGAAGGAAGCCCGAGCACGCCGGCGAAGAACCTGTTCCTGGCTTCCATGACCGACGGTGGCAACGGCCTGCCCAGCGCCATGTTGAGTCCGGCCTGACGCGAAGCCCGTTGGGCTGCCTTTCTGCGGGACCTCTCGAAGTGCTCCAGCAGCCGCCCCACGTCGGCCCCACCAAATGAAGCATCCATGATGGGTGCAAGCGCCGCAGCGTCCAACCAGCCCAGGTTCATGCCTTGACCACCGATCGGGCTGATTTCGTGGGCTGCATCGCCGAGCAACACCACCCGGCCGTGGACCATTCGCGCCGCAAGCCGGGACCGCACCTCGAAGGCACTCAGCATGGTGTTGCTCCGGGAGTCCGGCACTTCGCCCGTTCTGGCCCCGATCAGCTCAGCCAGCCCGGCCGCCGTCGTGCCCTTGTCCGGTGACCCCAGCCTCACCACCCATCTGCGTACCCCGCCCGGCAACGGAAACGACTCCACAATCCCGGCCGGTTCCAGATAGAGGACCGCATCCGTGCCGTGGGAAGTGGCATCAGCGAAATCGCCCATGATGTAGCAATCCGGATAGCTCCGTGACGGCAAGTGCGGCAGAATCCTTTGGCGGATCGCTGAGTGCGCCCCATCAGCGGCTACTACCAACCGTGCGCGGAACTCGAGGCCGCCAGCGGTTGAATCCGCCCTGACGCGCACGGACCTGAAGTCATCCACCACTTCCTGGACATCCGCGCCGCGGACGATCGCGGCGGAGTCCAGATCCATGACGGTCCTCTCCAGGACCTTCTCGGTAACCGTTTGCGGTACCGCAAGGATAAACGGGAAGTCGGGGTCGCCGTCGAACGCCAGTCGGGCAACCATGCGTCTTTGGCTGTAGGCAACGCCTCGGTGGATATGGACGCCGGCGGCAACCAGCTGGTCGGCAACCCCGGCGCGGGCCAGCTCCGCCAACGCCGGCGGATGGATACCGATGGCCCGCGAACTGTCACTTTGGCTGTCCCTCCGTTCCAGTATCCGCACCTGGTGCCCTTGTTGAAGCAACAGGGCTCCCATGAACAGTCCCACGGGTCCGGCACCGACGATCACTACGTCAAGCATTTTCTGCCCTTGGGGATGAAGCCGCGCGCTCCTCGTGGACCAGCAGGTGGTGCCAGGGGCCGTTTGCCTCCACCCTCCAGCTCGCCGGAACGGTGGATGCCAGTTCCGCGGCGGTGTAGCTGCGTTTGATGGACACCAAGCCGTCACCCCAGATGTAGGAGCCCAAGCCCAAAGGCCAGAAGCCGGCCATGAACAGCAGGTAGGAGAGGTTACTGCGTTTGAGGTCGTTGTGCAGCACGAGGCCGCGGCTGAGCGCCTCCGAGTCGCGCAGGACACCGGCCATCTGCGCGGCATCGAGGTGGTGAAGGATGTGGTTGGAGATGACGAAATCGAACACCAGCCCTTCTGCGACGAGCTCGGAGCTGTGTGCTTGACGGTAGGTGACGCCCTCCATCGCGGGAAGCTTCGAAGCAAAGGCAAAAGCCCTGGCATCCGGATCGATCGCAGTCACCGTGAGGCGGTAGCCATCCTTCCTGGCCCACCCAGCAAGGCTCCGGGCTACGTCACCGCTGCCGCACCCGATGTCCAACAGCGACGCTTCGCCCTCGGCAGCCAACACTGGGCGGATCCTGTGGCGGTAAGTACCGTGCCAGCCCGACAGAAGACTGTTGACCACCGGAAACCTGGCATAGGTCCGGATGAGGCGATCGGGGTCGCAGTCAGCCCTGTCCATCTCCTCCACAGACGACAGATCCCTCTTCTGGAGGGACCCCCAAGGACTCACAGATCGGGGGAGACCAGCGTGAACAGGCCTGTCTCCACTGTCAGGCCCGGACCGAACGCCATGGAACAGATCCGTTCCTCACGTTCGGAGGCGGCCTGGCCCATCATGTACTTCAGGACGAAGAGCACGGTGGCGCTGCTCATGTTGCCGTATTCACGCAGTGTCTCCCTGGCCGGGATCAACTGCTCGTGGGTCAGTTCCAGTTTGGACTCCACCTTGTCCAGGATGCTGCGGCCACCAGGATGGATGGCCCAATGGGTGATGTCCCGGTACGGGAGCCCGGCCAGTTGGGGCTCCTTGGCAAGGAGCGGTTCCAGTGCGCCCGTTATGTGTTCCTCGATGATGTGCGGAACGTAGGAGCCCAGCACCATTTCGAAGCCTTCGTCGCCGATATTCCAGGCCATGGCTTCCTCGCCCACAGGCGTGAGGACCGTTTCGAAGTGGTCCAGCCTGATGACCGGGTCCGGTCCTTCCGGTTCCCGCGCCGTCACGACGGCGGCCGCCGCGCCATCACCGAAGATGGCCGAACCCATGATGGTGTCGGGATCGTTGGACGTGCGGACGTGAAGGGAACAGAGTTCAACACAGATCACCAGGACTACGGCATCGGGATCAGCAACGCAGAACTGTTTGGCGGCTTTGAGGGCAGGGAACGCGGCGTAGCAGCCCATAAATCCCAAGTGGTAGCGCTGAACGGCCGGGTTCAGGCCCAAGGCCCTCACAACTTTGTAATCGGGGCCCGGGTTGAAGAAGCCCGTACAAGACACGGTGATGACGTGGGTGATGTCGTCGAGGTCGATACCGGAGGCCTGGGCTACCGCCGTCTTTCCTGCCTCCACAAACAGCTTGGTGGCTTCGGTAGCGAAAATTTCGTTGCGCACCTTGGTGCTGGGGCTGAGGACCCGGTTGGTTTCGGGGTCGAAGAACGTGGGATTCTCCGGGTGGGCGTCAAGGCTGAGCTCGGCAACGGCCGTGTAGCGGGTGTCGATTGCCGCCGAGTCGAAACAGGTGGTGACCAGGCGCGTGCCCAGTCGTGTCAGTCCTGGTTGGGAGGCGAAGACTTCCCGGGCCTGCTGCTGCACGAGGATTGTTGGCGGAACTGCGGTTTCAAGGGACCTCACGTATACCGGCATGCTTCATTCTTAGCGAGTAAACGGAGGAAGACAATGGCAGAATCGAACTTACTGACCGAGGTTGGTCACGGATAGCCAGGCGACGCCGACGGGGGACTGTTGGGCAGCGCCGCCCCACAGATGGAGAAATGATGACTATTGCCGCGAGCACTGACACGGAGTCTCACGAGTCGCATGTCGCAGACACCCACGATCTCATCAGGGTCCAGGGTGCGCGCGAGAACAACCTGAAGGACGTCAGCATAGAGATTCCCAAACGCCGGCTCACGGTGTTCACGGGGGTCTCGGGGTCAGGAAAGAGCTCCCTGGTTTTCGCCACGATTGCTGCAGAGTCGCAGCGCATGATCAACGAAACGTACAGCGCTTTTGTCCAAGGGTTTATGCCCTCGCTGGCCCGCCCCGACGTGGACATGCTGGAAGGCCTGACCACGGCGATCATCGTGGACCAGGAGCGCATGGGCTCCAATCCCCGTTCAACAGTTGGCACAGCCACGGACGCCAACGCCATGCTGCGGATCCTCTTCAGCCGCCTCGGCCAGCCGCACATCGGTTCACCCAACGCCTACTCGTTCAACGTCCCCACGGTGAAGGCCAGTGGCGCCATTACTGTAGAGCGCGGCGAGGGCAAAACGAAGACGGAGAAAGCTACGTTCAACCGCTTGGGCGGTATGTGTTCACGCTGTGAAGGCATGGGATCCGTCAATGACTTCGATCTCACGGCACTCTACGACGACACCAAGTCGCTCAGCGAGGGCGCGCTCACCATTCCCGGATACACCATGGATGGTTGGTACGGACGGATCTTCAGCGGTTCCGGGTTCTTCAATATGGACAAACCAATCGCCAAGTTCACCAAGAAGGAACTCCACGACCTCCTGTACCGTGAGCCCACCAAAATCAAGGTAGAGGGAATCAACCTCACCTACGAAGGCGTCATCCCCAAGATCCAGAAGTCGATGCTCAGCAAGGACGTGGACGCCCTGCAGCCCCATATTCGCGCATTCGTTGAGCGAGCCATCACGTTCACCACGTGCCCGGAGTGCGAGGGCACAAGGTTGAGCCCCGAAGCGCGGTCTTCGAAGATTAAGGGCAAGAGCATTGCCGACGTCTGCACCATGCAGATCAGCGACCTTGCCGGCTGGATCCGCGAACTTCATGAGCCCTCGGTGGCGCCCCTCCTGAAAGGACTCCAGCACCTTTTGGATTCCTTCGCGGAGATCGGCCTCGGCTATCTTTCGCTCGACCGGCCTGCCGGCACGTTGTCCGGGGGAGAGGCGCAGCGCACAAAGATGATCCGGCATCTGGGATCCTCCCTCACGGACGTGACGTACGTTTTTGATGAACCCACCATCGGACTCCACCCGCACGACATCGAGCGAATGAACCAGTTGTTGCTGCAGTTGCGGGACAAGGGCAACACCGTGCTGGTGGTGGAGCACAAGCCCGAAACAATCGCGATCGCAGACCACGTGGTTGACCTTGGCCCCGGCGCAGGAACCGGCGGGGGCTCTGTCTGTTATGAGGGAGATCTGGATGGTTTGCGGGGGAGCGACACCATCACCGGACGCCACCTGGATGATCGTGCTTCGATCAAGAAGACTGTGCGTTCAGCTTCCGGCCAACTGGAGATCCGGGGAGCGGCAACCAATAACCTCAAAAACGTCGACGTCGACATCCCCTTAGGCGTTCTCTGCGTCCTGACCGGTGTGGCAGGGTCTGGCAAAAGCTCACTGATCCACGGCTCGGTGGCGACACGTGAGGGCGTGCTGGTGATCGACCAAGGCGCCATCCGCGGCTCGCGGAGGAGCAACCCCGCCACCTACACCGGACTCCTGGAACCCGTCCGCAAAGCCTTCGCGAAGGCAAACGGTGTGAAGCCGGCGCTGTTCAGCTCCAACTCGGAAGGTGCATGCCCTACATGTAATGGCGCCGGGGTCATCTACACAGACCTCGGAGTCATGGCAACCGTGGAATCCACGTGTGAAGAGTGCAATGGAAAGCGCTTTCAGGCCTCAGTTCTTGAATACAAGCTGGGGGACCGCAATATTGCAGAAGTGCTTGCAATGTCTGTGGATGAAGCCGAAGTCTTCTTCAAAGAAGGTGAAGCCAGAACACCGGCCGCCCACAAGATTCTGGACCGCTTGGCAGATGTTGGCCTCGGCTACCTGACCCTGGGCCAGCCGCTGACCACTTTGTCCGGCGGTGAGCGCCAACGCCTGAAGCTGGCCACGCAGATGTCCGAAAAGGGTGACATCTACATCCTGGACGAGCCGACCACCGGCCTGCACCTGGCCGATGTACAGAACTTGCTGGGCATGCTGGATCGCCTGGTGGAGTCGGGCAAATCCGTGATTGTGATCGAACACCACCAAGCCGTTATGGCTCACGCGGACTGGATTATCGACCTGGGACCAGGCGCAGGACACGACGGCGGCACCATAGTTTTCGCCGGTACGCCGGATGAGCTTGTGGCCGGGAAATCGACGCTGACGGGCAAGCACCTGGCTGCGTACGTCGCGAACAGCTGACGGCCTCGGTGGTGGTCGTTCCGAAATAGTTCGGAACGACCACCACCGAATCTACTGGTGAAGCTCGAATTTCCGTTCCATCCCCAGATGCTGACGCCGCCAAGTGCCAGGGGACATGTGACAGACGGCGGAGAACGTTTCATGAAAGGAGCTCAGCGACTGAAAACCCGCTCGCGCGGACACAGCCGCGGTGGGAAGATCTGTCGTCAGAAGAAGACGCTGAGCGTGAGCGACGCGGTGTTGTCGCAGGTAAGCGTTGATGCCTACGCCAAACACCTCACTAAAGATGGAAGCCGCCCGGTTGGGGTGAAGGTGAATTGCAGCCGCCACATCCGTTGCACGGACTGGTGATCCTGAGTTTTCCTTGATGAACAGCGCCATCTTGGCGGCACGTTGCATGTTCGCAGAAGATTTGCCATCTTCCGGCATGGCTTCGGACCAATCACCAAGGGATAACCGAACCAGCAGTCCTTGGATTTCCAGCTCCGCAGCGTGTTGTCCAAGATGACCCGGGAAGTAGAGATCGTAGGCCCAGCGATGGAAACTCGCCTCCAACCCGGAGTAGTCCCCGTTTGATGGTCCATGGAGGATCTCTCCCTGGAGCAGCCGGGCCTTGACGTTCGGGGGGACTGACCAAGACAAGAACCGTGCCAACGGAACTGTGGCGAAAGCAAATGGCGTTGCCGGATCCATCTCCACCAATTGATGCGGTTGAGCGCCCCAAAACGCTGCTGGAATGCCTGCAGGGATGACGGAAGTACGGCCGCCGGAGTCGTAGATTACAGGGGCGGCACTGAAGTTCACCTCAATGTCATTGTGAGCATGCGCTTCTGACATGCGGCTTGAATTGCCGCGCCACGCGACGAAGCCGAACGAGTTGTCGGTTTGCCGAGGCTCAGGGACATCTAACATGGTGGATTCTTGGAATTCCGTGGGGGAGAAGGCGACAAAGGTCCAGAACTCCAACCGTAGCATTGTGGTCACGATCAAGTTCAAGGAGATAAGTCATGACTCAAGAAATCCACCCTGCGGCCGGACCAGCTGCTCAATTCGCCAGAGCCCCCCGCGAGTACCATCTGACCGACAAGGAGATCGCCAGCTTCGACGAGAACGGTTACATCATCTTGCGCAATCGGATTGGTGGCGACCTGCTGAGAAAGCTGCAGGCCGCCTCGACTCGATGGATTGCCGACGGGCAGGCACTGAAAAGTGAGGAAGACGGGCGTGGTGATTACAACTTCGCCACCCGCCCATCAGGGAGAGTACTCTTTCGAATCAACTATCTGCACAGCAAGCAGGAGGCCGCTTCACTGGAACTGCTTGGGAGCCCTGAAATGCTTGGAATCGCCGAAAGCCTTGCCGGCCCTAATTTCGTGCCAACCTACGAGTCGCTCGTCTTCAAGAACACTGGCGACGGAGCCCCGATCGATTGGCACCAGGATGCAGTGCACCCGCGAACCCACCGCATTTTCAATGTTGACGTCTATCTGGATGCCAGTCGGAGGGGCGCCGGATCACTACGGGTCGCGCCCGGCTCCCATAACCACATCGTTGATGTATGCCAGCTCGAAGAGGAATACGGATGGGACGCCCCGGGTGTCATCCAGACAGAGATGAACCCGGGCGACGTCCTGGTGCACGACGTGATGTTGGTTCATGGCTCCGAGGCCACCCTGGCGAATGCACTACGCCGGACCATCTACTACGAATTCCGCCCGGCGGAGCAAATCCTCGCGGAAGGTCCATGGGACCACAGCTTCATCGACCAACGACTGCGACTGGTGGCCTTGGGGCTGGCTGAATGGAAGAAACAAAACCCGGACCGCGCCGCCTTTTCATGGAACGTGGACAACGAGTTGGCTCCGATGGTCAGCAGCGACACCGAAACAGAATTGCGCGTTGCCCATGCCACCCATAGCCCCGGGTCATTCTGCAGCGCCGGGAACGTCGCGCCAACACCCAACGGCCGCGCAGTCCAGATCGCATCACAGGGAGAAGCTCATTGATTGTCGGCTTGAATCCGGCGGGACTTACGAGTCGCCGGATTCAAGCCGAGCTCGCGGCTACTTCTACTCGTCCTACTTGAACGCCGATAATCTACATTATGTAAAGTACACCGAATGAGGCCCTCCCCGCTGACCCGAAACCAACCTCATCGCGGCTTGCCTCATGCCGCTTCATTTCACGCCGAACTTCGCACTAGTGCGGCCAGTGTTGGGCTGACGTCAGGACATTGTGCGGCGCCTTGTCATGGAGATTTACCGCTTTCGCTGCACTTGACCCTTGCCGCACTCCTGCTAGTATCGAAAAAACGAAGGCATGTCCTATCAAAAGAACAAAGGGTGACATACTCGGCGCGTCGTACGTAGTGGCGTAGCGGAGTTGAGCCGGGAACGCGGGGAACATTCAGTGGCGAATCAACTTGGTCTGAACATCGACCGATCCTCCCCCGTGCCCCTTTACCATCAGGTTGTCCAAGGCATCGAAGCAGCGATCCACAGCGGCCTCCTGGAGCCCGGAAGCCGGCTGGATAACGAGATTGACCTCGCAGCACAGCTCAACCTGTCCCGGCCCACCATGCGCAAAGCCATGGATGAACTGGTCCGTTCCGGCCTTCTGGTCCGCAAACGCGGCGTCGGAACCCAGGTGGTCTCCAGTCAAGTCCGTCGGCCGCTGGAGCTTTCAAGCCTTTTTGACGACCTCACGAACAATGGCAAGAAACCCACCACGGAAGTACTGAGTTTCTCCCACATGGAGGCTGACGCGCCAACTCTGGCAACCCTGCAACTCCCGGCCGGTTCCAAGGTTTACCACTTCACCCGCCTGCGCAAAGTGGGCGGTAAGCCATTGGCGTTGATGGAGAACTGGGTCCGCGACGACATCGCCTCCATGGATGAAGCCATGCTTGCGGCCGAGGGCCTCTATGCGATTCTGCGCAGGGGTGGCGTGAACTTCCGCCTGGCCACACAGCGCATCGGCGCAATGATTGCCAATGACTATCAGGCACCCCTTCTTGAAACCGACGTCAACTCTGCTTTGGTCACCATGGAACGTACCGCGGTGGACGACACCGGGCGACGGGTCGAGACCGGCCATCACGTGTACCGCGCCGACTCCTACAGCTTTGAAATGACCCTCGTACAGCGCTAAACGCAAAGGACTCCCCTGCCATGACCAATTGGGTCTACCCCCTGGGCACTGCCGCCGACGGCGACTGGGATATCTCACTCGGAACCTCCGACTCCGCAACGGTGGTGGACGGCTGGGCCCATACGGGACTGAAGGTCGCCACCCTCGCCGCGGGCGCCGCCGTCGAACTTCCAGCGGTCAGTGAGGAACGGATTGTGGTTCCCCTCAATGGATCGTTCACTGTCACAGTGGACGGCGTCGAATACCCCCTTGCGGGGCGACCCTCCGTATTCAACGGGCCCAGTGACATCCTGTATTCAGGCATCGGGAAAGCAGTCACCATCAGTTCGTCCGACGGCGGCCGCGTCGCCGTGGCCACTGCCCCGGCACAGGCCTCCCACCCAACACGACTGGTAACAGCTGCTGAGACGCCGGTTGAACTGCGTGGAGCCGGCAATTGCTCACGTCAAGTCCACAATTTCGGGACACCCGCAGCTCTGGAAGCAGACCGTTTTATTGTCTGCGAGGTCATCACCCCCGCCGGAAACTGGTCCTCCTATCCCCCGCATAAGCATGACGAGGAGAAGGACGGAGAAACGCACCTCGAGGAGATCTACTATTTCGAGACCCAGGTTGCCGCAGGCTCCGGCGCTCCCTCCAACGCAGATGCCATTGGCTACCAGCGGGTTTATGCCTCTGACGAGCGCCCCATCGACGTTTCGGCAGAGGTCCGCACAGGCGACGTCGTCCTGGTCCCCTATGGCTGGCACGGCCCCGCCATGGCAGCGCCGGGCTATGACATGTACTACCTCAACGTGATGGCCGGCCCCGGACCAGTCCGCGAGTGGCTCATCAGCGACGATCCCCACCACGGCTGGGTACGGCAGAGCTGGGACGGCCAGGACATCGACCCGCGGCTTCCGTTCGGGGTTTGATCCGGCCCGTGCCCTTCCGCTGCAATAAGAAAGCCTCCTCCTGAATCCGCTGGATCCTGGAGGAGGCTTTTTGTTTGTCAGAACGTGACTGTCACGGCCACCTTGACCGGCGAACCGGTGACCAGCGATTCCTGGGCCGCGTCTGCCACCCGGGATGCTGCCACGGCATCTTCCGGCGTGCACGGGTTCTCCCGCTCCCCCAGAATCAATTCAACGAATGCCGCCATTTCGGAGCGGTATGCCGCTTCGAAGCGCTCGGCAAAGGTCTGGTGCGGATTCCCTGCCGGGAAGTTGACACCCGGTTCAGCCGACACCATGGCGGTCTTATCGTCCAAGCCCACCATGACTGAATTGTTGGAACCCTGGATCTCCAGGCGGACGTCGTGGCCGGCCCCGTTGTAGCGGCTTGCCGAAACCGTTCCCATGGTGCCGTCGTCGAAAGTGACAACGGCAAGCGCCGTGTCCACATCGCCCACATCGCCAATGGCTGGATCACCGTTGTTGGAACCCTTGGCATACACCTCAACAATTTCCCGCCCTGTCAGCCAGCGGAGGATGTCGAAATCGTGGACCGAGCAGTCGCGGAACAGACCGCCGGATGACGCCAGGAACTCCACGGGCGGCGGCGTCATATCGCAGGTAACTGCCCGCAACGAATGGATCCACCCCAGTTCGCCGGCCTGGTAGGCACGTTGTGCTTCGAGGTAGCCCGCGTCGAACCGGCGTTGATGGCCGATCTGCACCACGCCATTGTTGTCCCTGACGTAGTCCAGCACCGGAAGCGCGTCAGCGACGTTCATTGCCACCGGCTTCTCGCAAAAGACCGGAATGCCGGCGTCGACGCCCGCCCGAATGAGCTCCGGGTGTGTCCCCGTTCCAGTGGCTATGACCAGGCCGTCCACTCCGGAGGCGATGAGGTCCGCGACCGTCGGCACAAAATCCGCCCCCAGGTCCGCCGCAACCGTCCGCGCGTGGTCGGCGGCAACGTCAGTGAGGCGAAGCCGTACGTTGACACCTTTGTTGTGAAGGCCCGCGTTCAACGCAGTGATGTTGTTCGCATGCATGACGCCGATGCGTCCCACACCGACCAAGCCGAGAATGATGTCTTTCATGATGTTCCTTCCGGGAAAATACTGCTAGAGAATCGTCGTGGGCTGAACCGTCATGTCGGCTTCGCCAGGGAACACGATCCCCAGTTGGCGCCGGATCTCGTCAGCTACTTCAAGTGTGCGAATGGAATCTGCGAGCATTCTTTGGCTCGCCTGCAGGCCACCTTCGGCAATGGTGCGGGCCACGGCTGCTGCCTCATAATGCAGGCCTTCGAGATGTCCGGCTGCGGCTTCGTCGTAACGAAGTCGGCGCCCCTCAGGGAATCTGACGTCGAACGCGCCCGGCATGTTGAAGGGGCCTTCGATCACCAGCGTGGCCTTTGTACCCACAATGGTGGCTGCCGTGGGCGTGAGATTGTGCAGGTGGGTGTTCACAGTGGCCTGCGCACCGCCGTCGAACGTCATGATGGCTGAAACTTGGGCGTTGACCCCTGTCCTGTGAGGCTGCCCGAGTGCATGCACCCGGAGTGGACTGCCCAACACCTCCGTGACCAGTGCCAGAGGGTAGGTGCCGAGGTCAAGAAGCGGGCCTCCGGCCAGTTCGGGATTGAAGATGCGGTGGGAGGGATCGAAATGCTCACCATACTCGGCAACAACTGTGGTGATGCTTCCCAGCGTTCCAGCCTCCAGGAGTTGCCTGATCACATCGAATTTCGGCAGGAAGAAGGTCCACATGGCTTCAGCGGCGAAAACTCCTGCCGCTCCTGCGCGTGAAGCAATGTCCCGCGCCTGGTGGGCATTGAGCCCAAGCGGCTTTTCGATCAGAACATGCTTGCCGGCGTCGATCGCCAACACCGCTGACGCGTGATGTGCGGTGTGGGGCGTGCAGACATAGACAAGGTCCACGTCCGGAGCGGCGGCGAGTTCCTCATAGCTGCCGTAGGCGGCCGGTACGTTGAATAACTCAGCAAAGGCTTTTGACCGGCTCAGCGAACGGGACCCGACGGCGGTTATCACCTGCCCGGTATGCGCCTGGACAGATTCAGTGAACCGTTCGGCGATCCACCCCGGTCCCATGATGCCCCAGCGAAGGGCCGGAGCATCCCGGGATTCCGGAACGCGGGACTGTGGGAGCAAAGCAGGCGTCATGAGTAGCTGACTTTCGTAGAGGCGCCGTTGCTGTGCATTGACTGGATCATTGCCTGCGCAACGAGGGCTGCGTTGAGCCCTTCCTGTGCGCCCGCCAGTGGCGGCTTCTCCCCGTTGGCAAGTGCGGAGATCCAGGCCTGCAGCTGGATCCGGTACGCGTCGGCGAAACGAGGGCGCCAGTCAGGCGGGATGACCCGCTGCTTTGTTCCGTCCTGTTCGATGCCGAGCAAGGAAGTGTCCTGCAACGCCGTGGTTCCGAGCTCGGAGACCACCTCGCAGCGGATGGTGTAGCCGTACCGGGCATTGAGGTACAACTCCAAAGTAGTGAGTGTTCCATCGGCGGTACGAAGTGTCATGAACGACGGATCCTGAAGCCCGTCTCCTGCATTTCGGGTGCTCTTTCCTGCCTGCCACGACACTTCCGAGATAGGCGAGTCCAAAAGCCAGGGAATGATGTCCAGCTCGTGAATGGCCGAATTGGTAATGGCGGATTCCGAGGTGGTTCCGGGTGCTGCGGCGGCATTGCGACTGATGCAATGAACCACCAGGGGCTCCCCCTGTGACCTCTCCTGCACGGTCTTCCGGAGTGCCACGTAGCCCGGGTCAAAGCGCCTCATGAACCCAAGGGAGAGAAGCGAGCTTCCCGTTGCGGCAACCATGTCGGCGTCGGCAGCCACAACTTCCAGGCTTTCCAAAAGCGTCGGTGCCAGCGGCTTCTCGCACAGCACCGGAGTCATCGCATCGAAGCACTCCAAGACCAAACCGGCGTGGGTGGAATCGTGCGAGGCGACTACCACGGCGTCCACCACACTGGAATTGATCAGTTCTGACGGGTCAGTAGTTACGCGCGCTGAAGGCGGCGCCGCCGCGGCGGCGCGTTCGGCGTCGAGATCTGCCACAAAAGTGACTTCGGCTCCGCCGATGGTGGTGGAGAGGTTCCTGATGTGGTCCGCGCCCATGATTCCGGCGCCAATGACGCCTACACGGATCGGCATGGTGTTCCCTTCTGATGTATGACGTGAGTCCCGCCTGGATGGAGTGCACAGCGACGCGGGGTGCTCCGGAACAAGCTCCGGAACACCCCGCCTCCTGCTCGCGTCAGGCGTGTTTCGGGCCGCCCGCGTTCACAGTGTCGTCGACGTCGGCAACCTCGGCCTTGACCGCTTCGACCACATCGCCATGGCCCCCCAACTGCTCCAGCTCGTGGGCGAGTTCGGCAAGCTCTGCACCGCCGGCCATCTGAGCCGTCAGCTCGTCCAGGGTGATGTCCTTCTTGTCGTAGTAGCCAATCGATTTGCCGCGTTTGAGCAGCAGGAACCGATCACCCACGGGGAAGGCGTGGTGCGGGTTATGGGTGATGAAGATGACGCCCAAGCCGCGGTCGCGGGCCTGGAGGATATAGCGCAGAACCACACCTGACTGTTTGACGCCCAACGCCGCCGTGGGTTCGTCCAGAATGAGGACTTTGGCGCCAAAGTACACGGCACGGGCAATCGCGACACACTGGCGTTCGCCGCCGGAAAGCTGCCCAATGGGCTGCTCCACATCGCGCAGGTCAATGCCCATCTCGGCCAGTTCCTTGAGCGTGATGGCCTTCATCTGTTCAACATCCATGCTCTTGAACGGTCCGAAGCCCTTGGTTAGCTCCGAGCCGAGGAAGAAGTTCCGCCAGATCGGCATCAACGGAACCACTGCAAGGTCTTGGTAAACAGTTGCGATACCCGCATCCAAGGCATCACGGGGGGAACCGAACTTTCGCTCCTCCCCCATGATGTTGAGCAGGCCTTCATCGTGCTGGTGGAGGCCCGCGATGATTTTGATCAGCGTTGACTTGCCCGCGCCGTTATCGCCCAGCACACAGGTCACTCGGCCGTTGTCCACGGCCATGGTGACGTCACTCAGCGCGATGATGTTGCCGTAGTGTTTGCCCACTCCCTCAAGGGAGAGAAGGTGCACAGGTGTATGGGTCAGGGGGTCGCTTTCGTTCTTAAGCAGTGTTTCCTGGTCGATTGCTTTTGCATTCATTTCCTTGGCCCCTTACTTGAGTTCCGCGCGGCGCTTGACGATGAGGTTGACGATGGTGGCGAGCAACAGCATCAGGCCCAGGAAGAACTTGAACCAGTCCGGGTTCCACTGTGCGTACACAATTCCCTTGTTGGCCATGCCGAAGATAAACGCGCCGATAGCACCGCCGACCGCTGAACCGTAGCCACCCGTCAGAAGGCACCCACCGATGACTGCGGCGATGATGTAGAGAAACTCATTGCCCACGCCTTCGCCGGACTGCACCGTGTCGAAAGCGAAGAGGTTGTGCATGCCCAGGATCCACCCGCAGAAGCCAACGCCCATGAACAGCCCAATCTTGGTGGCCTTGACCGGAACGCCGACAGCCCGGGCGGCATTCGCGTCGCCTCCGACTGCGAAGATCCAGTTCCCTACCCGGGTCCGCATGAGAACCCAGGTGGCGACCGCTACGAGGGCGATCCAGATGAACACTGTGATCTTGACGTCGATGCCCGCGATGTTCACCGACGAAGCGAAGACCCCGCGTGCGGTGTCGAAGCCGTCCATGTTCGAGATGGACGGTGAGGAAACGGAGCCACCGATCAACCGGGTCAAACCCAGGTTCAAGCCGGTCAGCATCAGGAAAGTTGCGAGGGTGACGATGAAGCTTGGGAGCTTGGTCTTCATGAGGATCCACCCATTGATGAAACCAATGGCCAGTGACACCACCAATGCCAGGATCACACCGACCCAGACATTGGTGCTGAAGTACCAGCTGAACATCGAGGCAGTCAGGGCCGAAGAGATCACAGCGACACCTGTGGAGAGGTCGAACTCTCCACCGATCATCAGAAGTGAGACTCCAACCGCCATGATTCCGATGGTTGAGCTTCCGTACAACACGGTGGCAAGGGCGTTGGGTTGGGTGAACGTCGGCGAAACCACAGCAAAGAAGATGAAAAGTACGATGGCGCCGACGAGGGCACCGACCTCGGGCCGCCCCAGCATCTTTTGCAGTGGGCTGCGGCGGGCGACCCGCTCATCAAGGGCGGGAGGAGTGAGCTTTTGAGTGATGGTCATAATAATTCTCCTTGTTGCCGGGCCGGCCGTGGGGCCGGCCCGGCCAGCTGGCTGTTAGCGGATACCCTGTTCAGCGAACTTCAAGACGTCGGCAGCGTTGGACTGATCAACGATGGCCGGTCCGGTGAGCACTGACTGCCCGCCACCGACTTTGAAGCCGCCGCGCTTGTTCTGCCACAACGCATCCACGGCCCCGTAGCCCTGGAGCCATGGCTGCTGGTCCACAGTGAACAGGACACTGCCATCGACAACCTTTTGGGCGAGTTCCTTATTGAGATCGAAACTCGCAACCTTTGCCGAACTCCCGGCAGTGCTGACTGATTTCAACAGCGTCAGGGTGATGGGAGCACCGAGGCCGATGATGACGTCGGCATCCTTGGAGGCCTGCAGTTTTGCGGTGGCAGTAGACTCCACCGATGTCATGTCAGCTCCATTGACGTAGAGGATCTCCGTCCCAGGGACTTTTGCCTTAACGCCTGCGCACCGGGCTTCCAGCCCTACATGCCCCTGCGCCTGGATCACGCATACCGGGTGCTTGTAGCCGCCCTCTGCCAAGCGCGTACCCACTGCCTCGCCGGCGAGCTTTTCATTTGAACCGAAGTGCGTAAACGCTCCAAGCTGCGCGGAGGCCGCCTCGCCGGCATTGAAGCTGACGATCGGAATGCCGGCGTCCGCTGCCTTTTTCAAGGCATCTTTCAGTGCATCCGGGGTGGCCAGCGTTACGGCGATGCCGTCCACCTTTTGATCCACGGCCTGCTCAATGAGCTGCGCCTGCCGGCCCGCCTCCGGATCGGAGGTGTACAGGAGCTCCACATTGTCCTTCGCCGCGGCTTCCTCAGCACCCTTCCTTACGGTGTCCCAGAAAGTGTCACCCGCGGGTGCGTGGGCAATCAACGCAATCTTCATCCGCTCCGTGGTGGCCACCTGGCCTCCCCCACCGGCGGAGCCAGCCTCGGGAGCCCTCCCGCCGGTACTCGAACAAGCACTCAAAGCCACCATCGGCACAACTGCCGCAACGAGTGCTGCTTTGCGCCACGAAAAACCAGTCACCATAATCTCCTTTGATCCCAGGCCCGGGCCGCCACCTTGCAGCCTCCGGAGCACCGTCTACGTTTGATCATGGTGACTTGGCTCACGAATGTCAATAGTTTGTCCTGACATTAGTATGTTTGGACGTGGCGAGCTCTGACCTCAGCGTCTGACTGCCGGTTCAGCGGTTGTTCCCCTGACAACCAAAGTAGGATCGATCAATTTCCTGTGGGGCCCGGGGGCGTTGCCCTGGATTCGATCCAGCAGCACCCGCGCTACCTCCATCCCCACCAGGTCGCTGCGGTTATCCACGGACGTCAACTCCAAGAAGCGCGACTTTGCCAAGGACGAATTATCGTAACCGACCAACGAAATATCGTCCGGCACCATCAGTCCGCGGGACTTTATGGCGCCGAGGGCGCCCAGCGCCATGGTGTCGTTGGCAGCGAAAATCGCCGTAATGCCGGGATGATGGTCCAATAGCCAGCACGCGGAGGCGTAGCCGTCCTCTTCCGAGGTACCCCCCTCCTCCCCCACAACCACCAGATCCATGCCGGCCGGCTGGGCGCGCCCCTGAAAACCTGCCCTTCTGTGGGCAGCAGCACCACCCGATCCCGAAAGGTGGCCGACACTACGGTGCCCGAGGCGCATCAGGTGGTCCGCGGCCATGGCGCCACCCCCGTCGTCGTCATTGGTTATCAGGCTTACCTCCGCCGGCACGCCATGACGCCACCCGGCCACGACCGTGGGAACCACGGCGCCGCCCAGCACAGCTGCCCCTGGTTCCGCCGCGATGACCAACCCATCAACGTGCATCGCAAGCAAGCCATCGGCAGCCTCCTTGATGCGGTTTTCACCCGGACGCGAGTCTGCGAGCATGACCTGGAAGCCCGGCTCCGTCAGCACGGATTCCATACCGCGCAGCAGGTCAACGAACCAGAGGTTGCGGTAGTCGTCAATGACGAGCCCGATACTTTTGGTTCGGTTGCTCGCGAGCGTGGTCGCCGCCCGACTGGGGCGGTATCCCAGCTCCGCAATGGCGTTCCGGACCGACTCGCGGCGCTTGTCACTGACCCGTTCAGGATTCTGTAGTACCAGCGAAACCAGCGACGGCGAGACACCGGCCGACTTTGCGACATCGTAAATAGTTGGTCGTCGAGCCTGGGGAATGCGTGGATTCATGAGGCATGTCCCCCACGGGCCTGGACATGGCACAGACAATGATTGACAGGACATATAGACATAGTTACGCTCAAAGTCAGCATGCAAAATTGTAGCGCTACAAAATGCCGTTGAGCCTCCCCGCCACGGCTGAATTTCAAAGGAGAAATCATGGCTGACAGCCTTGGTGTCGCGGTTATCGGCGCAGGTATGGCCGGTAAGGCCCACGCGGCGGCCTACCGGACAGCGTCTACCCTCTACAGCCCGGTGCTGCCGCAGATCCGATTGGTTTCCATAGGTGACGTCAACGCCGAATTTGGCTCGCTCGCTGCCCGCCGCTTTGGCTACGAGCGGCATGACACCTCGTGGCAGGCCATCGCCGAAGCAGACGATGTTGACGTCGTGAGCGTGGTCATTGCCAACTCGCTCCATCGCGAGGTAGTTGAAGGCCTCCTGGCCGCTGGCAAGCACGTGCTGTGTGAGAAGCCCCTCAGCGATTCGTTGGAGGACGCACGCGCCATGGCCGAAGCTGCGCGGGCTGCCGAGGGCCGCGGAAACCTGGCCCGAATCGGCTTCACCTTCCGCCGCACCCCGGGCATTGCCTATATCCGGGACCTCATTCAGAACGGCGTTCTTGGCAACGTCCTGCACTTCAGTGGCCGGTACTGGACCGACTACGGCTTCAGCCCCTCCGCCCCCATGAGCTGGCGCTACAAGGGCGGCCCCGGTTCCGGCGCGCTGGCCGACGTCGGAAGCCACCTGACCTATGTTTCCGAATTCCTCTGCGGCGACATCAAATCCATCAGCGGCGGCCGCCTGACCACCGCGATCGACAAGCGGCCCCTTCCGCTGAGCGCAGTCATGGGTCACGACCACGTTGCCGTCAGCGACACCTTCGAGGCCGTCGAGAACGACGACTACGCAGCCTTCAACGCAGAGTTCGCCAACGGCGCCGGCAGCTTCGAAGTCTCCCGCGTCGCCGCAGGCCACGCCAACAGCCTCCAGTTTGAGGTCTTCTGCGAAAACGGCGCAGCAAAGTTCGACCAGCGCCGCCCCAGCGAGATCCAGCTGTTCCTCACCGACGGGTCCGGAAACGAGAATGGCTACCGCCAAGTCATCCTCGGCCCAGGCCACCCCTACATCACTGGCGGGCTGGCCATGGACGCTCCGGAGGTCGGCTTCGGCCAGAACGATGCGTTCGGTTACCAGGCCCGCGCGTTCCTTGAAGAAGTGGCAGGGCTCAGCGATGAAGCATCACTGCCCCGCTGCGCCACGTTCGACGACGGCGTACGCAACATGGAACTTCTCGGCGCCGTTACCGAATCCGCCCTGAACAACGGAAGGAAGATCCAGCTATGAAGCTCGGCGTCTACAACGCGATTCTCCATGACCGTCCGCTGCCGGAGGCTTTGAAGGTCATTGCGGATCTGGGACTTACGGGAATTGAGATCAACACCGGCGGTTTCCTGCCTGCCGTGCACGTCCCAACTTTTGACGAGATCCTCCAGAGTGATGCCGCCCGTGACGAGTACCTCGGAATTTTCGAGGGAACCGGGGTTTCCATTGCAGGGTTGAACTGCAACGGCAACCCGCTGCACCCCAAGCGCGAAATCGGTGAGAAGCATGCCGAAGACATCCGCCGCTCAATCCGTTTGGCCCAACGCTTGGGACAGAACCGCGTGGTGACGATGTCCGGTCTGCCTGGCGGTGAGCCCGGAGCCACAACGGTCAACTGGGTGGTCAATGCTTGGAATTCCGCAGCACTGGACGTACTCGACTATCAGTGGGGTGTCGCCGCGGAATTCTGGAAGGAAACCGACCGCCTTGCTGCGGATCATGGGGTAAAAGTGGCGTTGGAGCTGCACCCGCAGAACATCGTCTTCAACACCGCGGACGTCCACAAACTGATTGAGCTCACGGGCGCCACCCACGTCGGGGTCGAGCTGGACGCTTCCCACCTGTTCTGGCAGCAGATGGACCCGGTCGCTGTAGTCCGCGAACTGGGGTCGCTGGTGTTCCAGGCAGCCGCCAAGGATGTCCGCGTCAACACGGAGAATGCTGCACTCTACGGCGTACTGGACAACAGCTTCCGTCGGCTTTCCGCAGACGAGAACCGCACCAACCTCGGCGGGGACGAATGGGCCAACGAATGGCCGAAAAATTCCGCCTGGGACTTCGTGGCCCTGGGCCGGGGACACGATACGGGGTTCTGGACAGAGTTCCTCCGCGCACTGCATGAGGTGGACCCGGAGATGCTGATCAACATCGAGCATGAAGACGTCTCCCTCGGCCGGATCGAAGGATTGCAGGTGGCAGCCCAAGTCCTGCTGGACGCAGATTCGGCTCTTTCAGCTTCTTTGAAGCCTGCCCAAGGCTAGACAGCTTTGAACTGTCGGGCATGACATCCCGACTCTGAGGGGACGGCGCCAACGCGCCGTCCCCCTCTTTTTGCCCACTACATCATCAGGAGGAAAGATATGCGCATTGGCATCGTCGGATACGGAGCAGGGGGAAGTACTTCCACGCACCGTTCATTGACGCAGCCGAAGGCATCGAGCTGGTGGGGGTTGTAGCGCGTTCGGAGGCAACCGAGGCATCTGTCGAGTCGGACTTTCCGGGGCTGCCCACCGCATCAGGCGAGCTATGGCGCGTGCACTCCATCATGGACCAGGACAACGCAGACACCCGGGAACTACGCGCCTACGGCAGCGAGGGGAGCTACATCGCCTCGGGATCCGATGTTCAAGCGGATGCCTTGATGCAGGGACTCAAGCCGGCAATTGAACCCGGATCGTGGGGCATCGACGTACAGGAGAATTGGGGAACGCAAAGTCCTGGACGCTGCCCGCCGCAGCGCGCTGGAGAACGTTGTGATTGCATTCTGAAGAGGCCAGGCGCCAGGCGCAGAAAACGCCCGATGCCTGCCGGCGTCGGGCGTTTTCTGCATGATTATCAACAAGCACATTCTCGGCGGAAGCAATTCTGCCAGTCAGCCGCTTACTCCGGCCTTCTCTTTGAAAAGGTGCTCCAGTTCCTCAAGGGACTTGCCTTTGGTCTCCGGAACAGTGCGCTTGACCCACACAATGGCACACAACTGCAGCGCCACGAAGATAAAGAATGTCGCGGAGACTCCCATCAGCGAGACCAGCTGCGGGAAGAAGAAGCCGATCAGGAAGTTGATCATCCACAACACAAAGACGCAGATACCCATGCCGATGCCACGGACGTGCATGGGGAAGATCTCGGACATGGTCAGCCACGTCACGGTTCCAATACATCCCTGCATGGAAGCAAGGAACGTCACCATGAACAGCAACACCAGGTAGCCACGCAACGTACTTTCCGGCAAGGCAAGGGAAATGAGCGCAATGGCCGTCAGTGATGACGCCGTACCAATCAACCCCACAATGAGCATGGGTTTCCGGCGCACCCGCGTCATCAAATACATGCCTACGATGACGGCTGCCACGGACGTCATGCCGTTGAGTACGTTGGCAATCAGTGCCCCTTGGTCCCCAAAACCGGAAGAGGACAAGATGGTGGTCCCGTAATACATGATGGCATTTACGCCGCTGATCTGGTTGATGATGGCCATGCCAAGACCGACCACGAAGATCCTGCGTATCCAGGGCACGGCGAGATCCTTGAACGTGCCGAGCTTGGACTGATAGTCCTCCCTGGCCGCCTGGCGTACTTCGTCGAACTCAGCCCCGACATCCCCTGCACTCCGTGTCGAGCGCAGCACTTCCAGGACTTCGCCGAATCGACCGGCTGACGCCAGCCAGCGTGGGCTCTCCGGCAGGACGAGCATGCCGAACCACAGAATCACGGCGGGAAGCGTGGCAATCACCAGCATCCAGCGCCACACGTGCATCTCTTCAGGGAACAGGTTTCCCAGCACCGCATTGGAGGTAAAAGCCAGGAACTGGCCGGTGACGATCATGAGCTCGTTCTGCGTGACGATCCTGCCGCGCTGGGCGGCCGGCGACATCTCGGCCAGATATACGGGAACGATGACCGAGGCACCGCCGACGGCGAGACCCAGGACTGTACGGGCAAGGACCAGGAGCTCCGTGCTTGGCGCCAGGGAGCACCCCACGGTGGCAAAGGCGAAGATCAGGGCCAGGCCCATGATCGTCTTGCGCCGTCCAAACCGATCAGACAACCGTCCCGCGCTGATCGCGCCGAATGCTGCACCGAACAGCAGCGTTGAGGTGACAAGACCCTCGGTCAGCGGAGTCAGGCCCAGGTCCTTCTGCATGAACGGTAAAGCACCGTTGATCACGCCGGTGTCATAGCCGAACAGCAGTCCGCCGAACGTGGAGAACAGCGCTACCTTGCGGAGAAATTTCTTTGGATCGGTCGGCTTGCTGGTCTTCCCGGAAGTGGCGGGGGGGACGGCTGGCCGACCAGTTTCGGTCTCGATGGAAGAAGACTTGGTCATGGTCTCGCTACCGCCCCTTAGTTTGTCCGGGCAACATAGTCCACCATTGTCTTGAGCTGGTAGCGGGAAACGTCCTCCGCGTTCTCATCCTCGGCGAAGACCGACGAGACCATCACGGTGTTGGCCTTGCCCAGGAATCCGATCTCCTTCAGACCGCCAAAGAACTCGTCCCAGTTCACGTCGCCGTCGCCGATCTTCAGGTGCTGGTGGACGCGGACGGCATTGCCGGGCGGGTTGGTGATGTAGCGGAGGCCGTGGGAAGCATGGTGGTTCATGGTGTCTGAGACGTGCACCAAACGGAGCTTGTCCCCTGCTGCCCGCATGATCTCCAAGGGCTTGTTCCCCATGTGGAAACTGTGCGAAGCAACGTAAACCATCCCGATGTTCGGCGAGTTGACGCCCCGGATGACGCGCAGTGCTGCCAACCCGTCTTCCACGAAATCATCAGGGTGCGGATCTATGAGCACGTCCATGTCCTCGCGTTCAATGATCGGCAACAGCTCTTCCATGGAACGGTAAAACGCGCGCTCGGACTCCTCTGCCTTCTCCGGGCGGCCGCTGAACTCGGTGTTCATCGTCTGGACGCCCAGGTCAACTGCGATCTGGATGGCACGCTTCCAGTAGCGAACAGCTGCCTCCCGGGCGTCCTCGTCGGGTCCTGACCAGCGAAGAACGGGCAGGACGGAGGCGATTTCGACGCCGGCATCCTTGCACGCGGCTTTCAGTTTGGCCACCAGTTCGTCGTCCGCCTTGGGGTGGTTGAAGAACGGGATGAGGTCCGCGTGCGGAGTCATTTGCAGGTACTTGTAGCCAAGATCTGCAGCTACCCGGGGGAACTCCAACAGGCTGTGGCTGTGGTGGAACGGCGTGGGATCAAGTGCGATCTTCATGGCCCATCCCCTACTTGTAAAGATCCGGTTTGGTGTTCAGCTGGACTTTGACCTTTTCGCCGGACTTCTGTGCCTCGACGCCTGCCTCGCAGCAGGCAGCGGTGGCATAACCGTCCCAGGCGGTTGGACCGCCGATCTCGCCGCGAAGGGCGGCGTCCACCCAAGCCTGCACCTCGACGTCGTACGCTGCTCCAAAACGGTCCTCGAAGCCGGGTGTCACGTCGCCGCCCCACTTGCCCGCGCTTTGAACGTAGGGACCGTTGTCGCCACCGATGCTGACGATCCCGTCTTCGAAGGACGCCTGCGTGGCCACCTGGTAGCCGAACTTTGCGTTGACATAGATTTCGACGTCGGCCAGCACACCTGACGCGGTTTCCAGCAGTACATGCTGGGGGTCATGCTGGCCGTTCGGGGCATTGCGTGTCGCCTTACCCAGACGGACCTGCACGGAAGTGATTTCCTCACCCGTGAAGTAGCGGATCGCGTCGAACTCGTGGACCACGGAGTCGTTGATCAGCATCTCGTTGGTGAAGCCCTCGGGCGTGCTCGGGTTACGGTGCTGGTGGTGCAACATCAACAGCTCCCCCAATTCGCTGCCGGCGATGATGGCACCCAATGCCGAGTACTCGGCATCGAAGCGGCGCATGAAGCCTACTTGGATACGTTTGTGGCCCAACGCCTGCTCAGCCTGAACAACCTTCCATGCACTGTCGGCGTCCGGTGTCAGGGGCTTCTCACAGAGAATCGGGAAGTCTTTCTCCAGGGCCTTGTACAGGATTTCCTCGTGGAGGAAGCCCGGGGTCGCGATCAGGACGGCGTTCACGTCGCCGTTGTTCAGCGCCTCATCGGCGCTGGACAGCGCGACGGCGCCATTGATGCCCTCGACGGCGGCCTGCGCCCGGGCAAGGTCGACATCGACGACGGCGGCAACTTCAGCACCGTGGATGCGGGTGCTGAGGCGCTTGATATGGTCCGCACCCATGCGGCCCGCACCGATGACGGCAACGCGGAGAGTCTTGGTCACTGTATTTGTCCTTCGTGAAGTTCTTCTGGGTGGCTTTCGCTGGCAGTGTTACTGGACCCTGGTACGGGATCCGCAGGACAGCAGGTAATTGCGGGTTCGCTTGGCGATCGGCATGGGTACATCGAAGGCTACCGGGTACATGTCTTGTTCCACGATGCCGAAGATCGGCCGGTTGAGCGCCTCGACGGCTTCGATGACGGCGCGCAAATCGGGGAGGCCGTTCGGCGGCTCGGTCATGACACCGGCCAGGTTGGCGGCTGCCCAGGTCATGTTCTTTTCGTTGACCTCCGCGAGTACCTCAGGATTGATCTGCTTCAGGTGCAGGTATCCAATGCGGTCCGGGTAGTTCTTGATGAGTTCCAGGCTGGACGCACCGCAGTACTCCGCGTGCCCAGTGTCCAGGCAGAGGTTCAGGTACCGCGGATCCGTGGCAGCAAGAAGGGTCTCGATGTCCTGCTGGGCACCAACGTGGGAGTCGGCGTGGGAGTGGAACTGTTGGTGCAGCCCGAAGTCCTCCAAGAGGACCTTGCCCATGCGGTTGTGGCCTGCGAACAGGTCAGCCCATTGCACGTCCGTGAGTTCGCCGTTCTCCACAGCTTCGCCAGTGACGTCGTCACGCCACATCGCGGGAATAACCACGATGTGTTCACCGCCCATTGCGGCCGTGAGTTCGGCCACCTTGCGGGCCGGTTCCCACGCTTCGTCGTACTGCTTCGCACCGCGATGGAACGCTGTGAAGACCGTACCAGCCGTGACTTTGAGGTCGCGCTGCTTCAGTTCATCAGCCAACCGGCTGGGGTCGTTGGGCAAGTAGCCATACGGACCCAGTTCAATCCACTTGTAGCCGGACTCCGCTACTTCATCCAGGAATCGCTCCCAGGGGGTCTGCTGGGGGTCATCCGGGAACCAGACACCCCAGGAGTCAGGGGCGGTACCGATGATCAGCTTGTTCTCGACATCAGTCATGACGGCGTTGTCTTCCTTTGCGGCGGTGGGGACGGATTTAGTTGGAGGGGAAGTTGTACGAGGCGCCGGACGCGTGGGTGGGTTCGGGCCAGCGTGAGGTGATGACTTTGCCGCGGGTGTAGAAGGAGACGCCCTCGGGGCCGTAAATGTGCTTGTCGCCGAAGAGGGAGTTCTTCCAGCCGCCGAAGGAGTGGTAAGCCACGGGGACGGGCAGGGGCACATTGATGCCGACCATGCCTACAGTCACGGAGCGCTGGAACTTTCTTGCGTTCGCACCCGATGAGGTGAAGATCGCCGTCCCGTTGCCGTACGGGTTCGAGTTGATCAGTCGGATGCCTTCCTCGAGGTCGGCCACACGGACCACGACCAGGACGGGGCCGAAGATCTCCTCGGTGTAGGCGGTCATTTCCGTCTTGACGTGGTCGATCACCGTGGGGCCTACCCAGAAGCCGTCTTCGTGGCCTGGGACCACCAGGTCGCGGCCGTCAACCACCATGGCCGCGCCTGCGGTTTCGGCTTCGGTGACGATCTTGACGATGCGTTCCTTGGAGGCCGGGGTAATGACCGGGCCCATTTCGGCGTCGGGTTCCGTGCCGTTCTTGACCTTCACGGCCAGGGCGCGTTCTTCGACCTTCTTTACGATCAGGTCCGCAGCGTCACCCACAGCAACGGCAACAGAGATAGCCATGCAGCGCTCCCCCGCGGAGCCGAAAGCAGCAGCAGCGAGGTGGTCAGCTGCGTTGTCAAGGTCGGCGTCGGGCATCACAATGGCGTGGTTCTTCGCCCCGCCCAAGGCTTGGACGCGCTTGCCGTGCTTGGTAGCGGTCTCGTGGACGTACTGGGCGATCGGAGTGGAACCAACAAAGGAGATTCCGTCCACGTCCGGGTGGGTCAGCAAACCGTCGACGGTTTCCTTGCCGCCGTGCAATACCTGGAAGACGCCGTCGGGAAGGCCGGCCTGCTTCCAGAGCTTGGCCAGGAGCATCGGTGCTGACGGGTCACGCTCGGAGGGCTTGAGGATGAAGGCGTTGCCCGTGGCGATGGCCATCGGTGCCATCCACAGCGGCACCATGACCGGGAAGTTGAACGGGGTAATACCTGCCACGACGCCCAGGGGTTCGCGGAAGGAGAAGACATCGATGCCGGTGGAGACCTGGTCCGAGTAGTCGCCCTTGAGCAGCTGCGGGATGCCACAGGCGAACTCGATGACTTCCAGGCCACGGCCGATCTCACCCTTCGCGTCGGAGAGGACTTTGCCGTGTTCGGCGGTGATCAGCTCAGCAAGTTCGTCCACGTGCGCGGCGACGAGCTCACGGAACTTGAACAACACCGCAGTGCGCTTGGCCAAGGAAATGTCGCCCCACGAATCCGCCGCCTTGCGGGCCGCTGCAACGGTGGTGTTCAGGTCAGCCTCGTTGGCCAGGCGCAGTTCAGCCGAAACCTGGCCGGTAGCCGGGTTGTAGACCGGCTGGGTGCGGTCCCCTTCGCCTGTGGTTTCAGCGCCGTTGATGAAGTGGTGAATGGTGGTCAGTGTGGTCGTCGTCGACATGTGCGGACTTCCTTGTAGGTCTGTGGGTTTCTAGCCGAGCAGTTTGCGCTGGCGGTTCTTGTGGTCTGTGTACGTCTTGTAGGCCTGCTTGGTGGACTCCAGGTCCGAGACCTGCGAGACGGGGACGTCCCACCAGGATTCGGAGCCCGGGGCGTCCAACAAGGGATCGGACTCGACGTGGATCACGATCGGCCCGGTTTCCGGAGCGGCCTTGGCTTCCTTGATGGCAGCGCCGAGGGCTTCGATGACGTTCTCCCCCGGTTCGATCCGGATGACCCTTGCGCCCAGGGATTCGGCGTTGGTAGCGAGGTCGATGGGAAGGTTCTCGCCGGCGTCGAAGCTGTGCTGTTCTTTGTCCAGGACCCGGTACTGCGTACCGAAGCGCTGGGAACCGAGAGATTCGGAGAGCGAGCCGATGGAGGCGTAGCCGTGGTTCTGGATAAGGATCACGATCAGCTTGATGCGTTCGGCGACGGCGGTGACCAGTTCGGTGTGCATCATCAGGTAGGAGCCGTCCCCGACCATGACAACGACGTCCCTCTCGACGCCGCCAGCGGCGGCTTCGGCCAGCGCTGCGCGCTTGACGCCCAAACCGCCGGGAATTTCGTAGCCCATGCAGGAGTACGCGTATTCCACGTGGTATCCGAACGGGTCCCGGACGCGCCACATTTTATGCAGATCACCCGGCAGCGAACCGGCGGCGCAGATGACAACGTCTTGGTCATCCATGGCCTTGTTGGTGGCCCCAATGATCTCGTTCTGTGCCGGCAACGGCGTGTAACGGGTCTCAAACGCCTCGTCCACGATTCCGTTCCAGCGCTTCTTCTCTGCTGCCACCTTCTCTTCAAGGTCGACACCAACGCGATAGCCGCCCAAGGCCTGGTTGAGCTTGACCAGTGCCTTGCGGGCGTCGGCGACGATCGGAAGCGTGGTGCCATGCTTGTAGGCGTCGATAGGGGCGACATTGATGTTGACGAACTTTACGTCCGGGTTTTGGAACGCCGTGCGGGACGCGGTGGTGAAGTCCTCGTAGCGGGTGCCGATTCCAATGATGAGATCCGCCTCGGCTGCGATGGCGTTGGCCGCCGTCGTTCCGGTTGAACCGATGGCGCCGAGGGAGAACTTGTGGTCCCACGGCAGGACGCCGACACCGGCCTGCGTGTTGCCCACCGGAATGCCCGTGAGCTCAGCGAACTTGGCGAGCTCGTCGTTGGCGAAGGCGTAGAGAACGCCACCGCCGGCAATGATCAGGGGGCGCTTGGCGGCGCGGATGGCCTCCGCGGCGCGGCGGATGTCGTCATCCTCGGCCTCGGGTCGGCGGATCCGCCATTCACGTTCGGCCAGGAACTCTTCCGGAACGTCGAAGGCCTCGGCCTGGACATCCTGCGGCAGCGAAATGGTTACCGCGCCGGTGTCCGCAGGGTCCGTGAGGACCCGCAGCCCGTGATGGAGCGCTGAAAACACCTGCTCAGGACGGGAGACCCGGTCGAAGAACCTGGACAACGGACGGAAGGCATCGTTGACCGTGATGTCATATGCGTACGGGAGTTCCAGCTGCTGGAGCACGGGGTCAGCTGCGCGGGTCGCAAACGTATCGCTCGGCAACAGCAGCACGGGAAGACGGTTGGTAGTGGCCAACGCTGCACCGGTCAGCATGTTCGAGGAACCCGGA